>JBMFWX010000153.1:0-1017 GCA_049964855.1 Acidimicrobiales bacterium | reverse complement strand
GACGACACCGGTCCCTACGCGACCAACACCACGGCTGGTGTAGCGGGTGGTGACAATCCGCTCGTCGCCAACGGCGTACGTGGCCAATCCGGCGCGACAAATCTCGGACCACGCTCGCGCGTGCTGCTCGCCAACACCCGCGCCCTGGTGAGGTACTGGCACCGCCTCGGCGTCTCACCAACCCCCGATCTGGTCACGACGTCAGGCAGTGGCGTTGACCCCGACATCTCACCACTCGACGCCCTCGTGCAGATCCCCATGGTGTCGCGCACTACCGGGGTCTCACCGCGCGCCCTTCGTCACCTGATCGCCCAGTACTCCCACGGCCCGCAGTTCGGCTTCCTGGGCGCCAGCTACGTCGACGTGCTGCAACTCAACGAGGGACTCGCTCATCTCGAAGCCGATACGGCCGCGCGACACGGCTCGCCCTCGGCCCCTCCCTCGCGCTAGACCTCAGTCGTGGCGCGCGGACACCTTCGGGTCTACCTCGGCTCCGCTCCCGGCGCTGGCAAGACGTACCGCATGCTGGATGAAGGCTGGCGTCGACGCCAACGGGGAACAGACGTGGTTATCGGGTTCGTCGAGACGCACGGCCGCGCCCAAACGATCGCCCAGATCCGCGACCTCGAGATCGTGCCGCGTACCTCGCTCGACTACCGCGGCACCCACTTTGAAGAGATGGATACTCCCGCCGTCCTCGCGCGGCACCCGGCCGTCGCCCTCGTAGACGAGTTCGCGCACTCCAACGCCCCGGGCAGCCCGCGCGAGAAGCGCTGGCAGGACGTCGAAATACTCCTCGACGCTGGGATCGACGTCATCACGACGCTCAACATCCAGCACCTCGAGTCGCTCAACGACGTCGTGGAGAAGATCACGGGCATCGTCCAACGCGAGACCGTTCCGGACACCATCGTGCGCCAGGCCGATCAGATCGAACTGGTCGACATCACCCCCGAGGCCCTGCGCCGCCGCATGGCCCACGGCAACATCTACGCGGCCGACAAGATCGACGTCGCG
>JBMFWX010000152.1:0-1050 GCA_049964855.1 Acidimicrobiales bacterium | reverse complement strand
GTGGGCATGCTGCGCTCGCGCTTCGTCGCCCAACTCTGCCAGACTCGTCATCGCTAGTTCACGCCACACTCCTGGACCAATGGCCTCGGACTTTTAGCGAACCTCCACGTGACCGCGGGAGTCGGTGGCGGCCCGTACTTCGAATTTCCCTACGATCCACCTGGCTGGACCACGGCCCGTCGCGACTTCTTCCTTCGCGAACCCATCACCGTGAACACGGACGGCCACCTAGCGGTACCAGCCGCTTCCGGTCTCGGCGCCCAGATCGACGAGGAGGCCGTTGCTCGATGGCGCGTCGACCTATAGCCCGGTTATGAGCGATCCCGCCACGCCCCCTCCCCCCGTACTGCCCACGGCGGCGCAGTGGCGCGAACGAGCCCGAGCGATCACCATCGACGCCCGAGCCTGGATAGGCGGCGAGGCGGTCGACGCCCTGAGTGGCGCGACCTTCGCTGACCATAGTCCTCGCGATGGTAGTCGTCTCGCAGACGTCGCCTCGTGTGATGACCGCGACGTCGCGCGGGCGGTCGAGTCCGCTCGCCGAGCCTTT
Source organism: Acidimicrobiales bacterium (assembly GCA_049964855.1). Taxonomy (GTDB): domain Bacteria; phylum Actinomycetota; class Acidimicrobiia; order Acidimicrobiales; family RAAP-2; genus RAAP-2. The sequence continues at coordinate 500 of JBMFWX010000152.1, read as the reverse complement.
GTGTCATCCCATTGGAGTGATGCCGCGCCCGGTGAGCGAAAGCGCATCCTACGACGATTCGCCGAACTCGTAGCCGAGCACACCGAGGAGCTGGCTCTTCTGGAAACGCTGGACGTTGGTAAACCCATCGGAGAATCCCTGCGAGTAGACGTACCAGCGGCGGCCCAGTGCCTTGAGTGGTTCGCCGAAACCGTCGACAAGCAGTACGGGGAAATCGCCCCGACCGGTCCTGACTCCCTGGCGCTCGTCACCCGAGAACCCGTCGGCGTGGTCGGTGCCGTCGTCCCGTGGAACTATCCCCTCATTATCAGCGCGTGGAAGATCGCGCCGGCGCTCGCCGCCGGCAACAGCGTTATTCTCAAACCAGCGGAGCAGTCCCCGCTGTCGTCCCTAGTACTGGGCCGACTCGCGACCGAAGCCGGTATTCCCGACGGTGTCTTCAACGTCGTGCCCGGTGACGGTCCCCGGGCTGGCGCGGCCCTCGGCCGGCACCCCGACGT
>JBMFWX010000151.1:0-1070 GCA_049964855.1 Acidimicrobiales bacterium | reverse complement strand
GTGGGCGACAAGCACGCCAAGGTCCCGGGGCGTTCGGCCAGCCGTCATGGCACCGCCGCGGGGTCCGTGGTGCTCGGGGGCCGGCGCGTCGCGGTGACCCGTCCCCGGGCGAGAACCGCCCGCGGCGCTGAGGTGCGCCTTGACACCTACAGCGCCTTCAACGACGACGATCAGCTGTCCACCGTGGTCCTGGAGCGAATGCTCGCGGGACTGGCGACGAGGCGCCACCACGTCGCCAACGAGCCCGTCGGGATCGCGGTCGAGGCAGTGTCGCGCTCAACGTCCAAGTCGACGATCAGTCGGCGCTTCGTGGCCAAAAGCGCCAAGGCGCTTGAGGCGCTCATGGCGAGGGACTTGAGCGACCTGAAGGTCGTCGCCCTCATGATCGACGGGGTCCACTTCGCCGAGCACTGCTGCGTGGTGGCCCTCGTGATCACCAGTGACGGCACCAAGGTGCCGGTCGGGCTGTGGCTCGGTGACACCGAGAACAAGACCGTCGTCACCCACCTGCTGGCCGACCTCGTCGACCGGGGACTGTCAGTTGATAACGGACTGCTGGTCGTCATCGACGGGGCCAAGGCGCTCGCCGCGGGGGTGAAGAAGGTCTTCGGTGACGGCGCCGTCATCCAGCGCTGCACTCTGCACAAGCGACGAAACGTTACTGACCACCTGCCCAAAGACCAGCGGGGCTGGGTCGACCAACGTCTGGCGAGCGCCTTTAACCACGCCGATCCCACGACCGGACTGCGTCAGGTGAAGGATCTGGCCCGCCAGCTCGAGACGAGGTGGCCCGACGCCGCCGCCAGCCTGCGCGAGGGACTGGACGACATGTTCAGCGTTCGTCGCCTCGGCGTCTCGGGACGTCTCGCGAAGAGCCTGACCAACACCAACGTGATCGAGTCGATGATCTCCATCGAGCGCGACACGACGCGCAACGTCAAGCGCTGGCGCGACGGCACGATGGTCAAGCGATGGGCCGCCGCTGGCATGCTCAACGCTGAACGGAGATTCCACCGCTTGAGCGGCTATCGCGACATGGCGGTACTCATCGACGCACTCGCCCGTCACGC
>JBMFWX010000150.1:0-1076 GCA_049964855.1 Acidimicrobiales bacterium | reverse complement strand
GCCGGCGACGGGGGCGGCGAAGGGCCCCAGGCGCCCCAGGCGCGGGTGGGCGCGCCATTCACGGTAGAGACCGGGCGAATTCAACAGCAGCGTGGCAAACATGAACAGGCCCATCACGACGATGACGAGCCCCGATACCCTGGTTAACAGGACCTGCTGGTGCACCACCGAACGGCCGAGTGCACTGGCCGAGAGCCCGAGAAGCACGAAGACCGTGCCAAAGCCCAGGACGAACAAGGCGGTGTCTCGCGTGACGCGCCCGAGGTGGCGCTTGGTCGTCGTCGAGGGCACGGCGACCGACCCCGTCGCACCCGTGGCTCGGCCGGTCCGGGTGGCGTCGAGACCGGCCACGATCGAGAGATAGGCCGGCACCAGCGGCAGTACGCACGGCGACGAGAACGACGCCACGCCACCGGCGAATGCGGCGAGGAGACTGACGTTGGATAGTGACACGGCTCAGGCCGGCAGCGTGACGCCATAGATCTGGCGCACGGTGCTGGCCAGGGACGTGCTGTCGAATCCGCCCACGTGGGTCGTGATCAAGTGTCCCCGCGCGTCGTAGAACGCGGTCATCGGCATGGAACCAGTCCCGCCCAACGCCTGGTAGAGACCGTCACCCTGCCCTCCACCGACATCGCTCGCGACTGCGCTGACGTGCGAGGCGAGCTGGTACTGCTGGGCGAAGGACGAGCCGTTACCGGTCTCGAGGGCGTTGACCTCGACAACGGCGACCTTGCCCTTCAGCGCGACGGCGTCGGAGGCGAAGACGGGGAGTTCGCCGGCGCACACGGTGCACCACGAGGCGAAGAAATTCACGATCACGGGGTGTCCCTTGAACGAAGCGAGCGAGACCTGGCCCGACGCGCCAAGTCGGGGAAGACGCCATCCCTCGGTGGTCGTGCGGTACTGCGCGCTCGACGAAGTGTGGAAGAAGGTGAGCGAAATCGCTGCAACGAGCGCAATAGCACCGAGCGCGCTCGCGATTATCCGTTGGATTGAACGGCGCCGCCGGGCCCGCGCGGCATTTGACGGCGAGCGGTCCTTGGTCGTGTTCGGCCGTGGCGCGGACGCGGGGG
>JBMFWX010000149.1:0-1085 GCA_049964855.1 Acidimicrobiales bacterium | reverse complement strand
TGTGATCGCGTCCTCCAGGGGCCGCGGCACACCGGGTCGAAGTAGAACTCGAGATCAGCCGTCACACCTCTCCCCGGGTCAGGTAGTCACGCTTGACGAACAACTGATCGCCGGACCAGGTCTTCGACACTCGATCGGGCCGGCGCATCGAGTTGAGCGCCACCACACGATCGCAGCCGCGCCGGATAGGCGAAAGTGGGCATGGGGCCAGGCTGGTCCTGGGGGTTTGGAGCGAAGTCGCTCCCTCCTCTCACGTTAGAGTAGAGTCTCAACAGGTGAGCACGGATGATCGTCGTTCGCCGCCATCTTTCCCCCTTGCCCCCAGCCGTCGGCTGGACGCGGCATCTGGCGCGAGACAAGAATTCAACTACAAGCGGAATGGACCACCCATCAGTAGCGACCAATTCAACCTGGACCTCGACGGCCTGTGGACCGGGCCGCCGTGGAACATCCCGCCAGCGACCGACGAGCAAGCCTGGTGGCGTTCCCCACGGGCGTGGCGCACCGAGGTCCTTGCCGCCCTAGGTGCGTGGGTCTGAACCGACGATGAGGTCGGTCAGAGGCGCGAATGGTGGGGGCAATGTCATCGTCGGGTCTTCCGACGGGCAGGTGTTCTGGCGGGATTGAGCCCGAGGTCGTCCACAATGACGTCGATCACGTCGCCATCGCCACCGTGCCGGCGTTCGCGAGCTTGCGGAGGTTGTGGCAGAGCGCGTGGAGGAGCCACTCGCCCTCGGCGAGCTCAAGCGATCGAAGCCGGAGTGCCCCGGCGTGTTGTCGGGTCTTCATCTGGCCGAAGACCGGCTCGACGATCGCTTTGCGCCGCGCGTAGTCGGCGCGCCCGCTCTTGGTCCGAAGCCGTCGCGCCATACGTTCGCGGCTCGTCGCATCCGCCGGGATGCGACCCCGCGGTGCATCGGGCACCCGCTCGTTGTGCTTGAGGCGTCCCGTGGCGACCAGCACGTCGATGTCGTGGTCGGCCACGGCCTCGAGGTTGTCCTTCGAGCAGTAGCCGGCATCGGCGAGGAGCATCCTCGGTGACCCGTCGATGTCGGCCGCCTCGAGCTCGCTCGCGATCTCGTCCA
>JBMFWX010000148.1:0-1117 GCA_049964855.1 Acidimicrobiales bacterium | reverse complement strand
GCTTTGGCGTGCGCGCGGACCGGCCCGGCGAGGTGCTGCGCGACTTTCATACCGTCTCGAGCCTCTTCGACGAGCGAGGCCGCTTCGACCCCGCTCACGGGAGACTGCCGACGGCCAGCGGCGGCTATCGCTCCGTCGCGACGAGCACCCAGGTGAGTGAGCGCTTCTACCTGAGCGACGCGTGCTTCGTGGCGGGTGTGGAGGGCGAGGAAGGACTGCTCGACGAGCTCGATCGGGCCCTCGCACGTCCCGTCTTCGCGCCCTACCTCGGGCGACGGTCCTGCCCGCCCGACGCGCCGCTGCGCCTCGGGATCCATCGCGGGACGTTGCTCGAGGTGCTCGGGTCGTTGGCGTGGCAGGGTGGGGGGCGCGTCGAACGCGAGCCTTCTACGGTGCGCTGTGAGGTCGTGGTCGAGGACATCGACGGCGACCGGGAACTCGTGGACGAGGTGCGGAGTTTCGACCCCGTTCGCCGCTCCTACGGCCGACGACGGGTGCGCCACCACTACCTCGACGTGGTCAATGTCGCCAGCGGTTCCCGCGCCGCGGGTCACGACCCGATGGCGCTGGTGGAGGAGGACTGATGTTCCTCACCCGATTCAATTTGAATCCCCGGAACCGTGGCGGCGTCCGGTACCTGATGAACCCCCAGCAGCTGCACGCGGTGATCTACGGCGCCATGCCCACTCAACCGGTGGTCGCGTCGAGTGAGGGTCGTCCCCTGTGGCGCGTGGACCGTGACGACGCTGCGGCACCGGTGCTCTGGGTGGTCAGTCCCGAGCGGCCCTCATTGGACGCGCTGGCCGAGGAGGCGGGGCGCAGCGTCGACGGCCTCGTGTACCAGACCCGCCCCTATGACGCCTTGCTCGACCGACTGGCCGAGGGGCAGGTGTACGCCTTCAAGTTGGCGGCCAACGCGTCGCGTTCGGGTCGCGCGTCGCCGGAGTCTGCTCGAACTCAGCGCTTCGGCCACGTCACCGCCGCCCAGCAACTGGAGTGGCTCGTGGCGCGCGCCTCTCGACACGGCTTCTCGTTTCCCCCGACGGTCGGTGGTGAGCCGGACGCGGCCGTGGTGGGCGCGAGTCGCAGCTCGTTTCGTCGCGATCAGGGTCGGGTG
>JBMFWX010000147.1:0-1157 GCA_049964855.1 Acidimicrobiales bacterium | reverse complement strand
GTTATCGATGTGAAGGACGTGACCTCGTCTCCTGGGAGGTGGATCCGTTGGGCCGCGATTCGCGGTCGATCTGGGTTGAGGGTCCGTCCGGCCTGAGCGATAGAAGAGGCCGGTCCCCCCGTGTTGTTCGTGGGGTGACGCTTCTTGCCGCGCGGCTGCAACCGCGCGGCGGCCCACAATCACATATTGGAGGAACCAGCCATGGCGAAGGCTAGAAGCCTGGTCGGCTTGGGCGTGCACGCGACGAAGTTCGTCGCGGTGGTGCTGGACGCTGAGGCGAGCGAGCTCGCGTATTTCGCGGGGCGTGCGGACATAGGGCGGTTCGTGACGCCCCCGTGACAAAGCACTCTCGGTATCGGTTTCTGGTGCGTCGTGGATGACGTTCGGTCTGAGGATCGGATGCCGCCGGGGTTCGTGGCTCGTCGTGTGCGGATGCCGTCAAGCGGTGTGGAGTCGTGGACGGTGGTCGGTCCGGACGGTCGTGTGATCGTGGTGGTCGACGAGTTTCTTGGTTGGTTGACCGGGATCGAGCGTTCGCCGAACACTGTTGAGGCGTACGCGCGGGACCTTGGCTTGTTCTGGTCGTTCCTCGACGGGCGCGGGCCGGCGTGGGACCGGGTGTCGGTCGTGGAGCTGGGCGAGTTCGCGGCGTGGGCGAGGCGGCCGGCGGAGAACGTGCTGGTGCTGAGCGAGCAGGCGGCGAGGCGCTCAGCGTCGACGGTGAACCGGATGCTCGCGGCGGTGGTGTCGTTTTACGAGTTCCACGGCCGGCGTGGGAATGATCTCGCGCGGGATCTGGTCGTTCGCACGCGGAGCGGCCGGGGGGCGTTCAAGCCGTTTCTGCACGGGATCGCTCGCGACCGGCCGCGGGGTCGCCCGGTGCGGCTGCCGGAGCGTCAGCGGTTGCCGCGGACGTTGAGCTTGCAGCAGGTCGCGGCGGTGATCGACTCTCAGCAGCGGTTGCGGGACCGGTTCCTGTTCGCGCTGCTGGCATCGACCGGAATGCGCGTCGGGCAGGCGCTGGGGTTACGTCACGAGGATGTCGTCTCGTGGGAGCGGCGGATCGAGATCGTGGCGCGCGAGGGTGGCAGTGGCCGGGCGCGGTCGAAGGGCGGCGCGCACGGGTCGGTGCCGGTCCCGGGCGAGCTGATCCGGCT
>JBMFWX010000146.1:0-1165 GCA_049964855.1 Acidimicrobiales bacterium | reverse complement strand
GTGGGCTTCGTGCGCTTCGCGGCGAAGGGACGGACCACTCCGAGCTTTCGCCTGCGCAACAGAGCCACACCCGGCGAGACCCAGTCCATCCGGTTCGCCGATCCCGCCCACCTGCGCCTGCCCACGATCGGCCCCGTCAAGGTCTTCGGTCCCACCCGCCAGGTACGACGCATGATCCATCTCGGACGGTTCCACGTCTACTCGGCGACGATCACCCAGCGCGGTGGGCGTTGGCTGGTGTCACTCACCGGGGTCGCGGCGCAGTTCCACCCCGAGCGCCGTCGTCCGAAGGACCGTCACCCGATCCCAGTTGGTATCGATCGGGGCATCACGTCCCTCGCGGTCTGTGCCGACGCCGAGGGGAACCTCCTAGCCGCGTTCGAGGGGGTGAATCAACTACGCCACGCGTACGAGTAGCTCGTGCGCGCCCAAAAGACCCTGGCCAGAGCCACGCCGGGGTCGAAGGGCCGAGCCCGGGCCAAGACCCGTCTCAACAAGCTGCACCGTCGCGTCGCCAACCAGCGTCGCCACCACGCCCACCAGGTCTCCTCGTGGGTGATGAAGAACTGCGCGCGGGTCGTGCTCGAGGACCTCAACGTCGCGGGGATGGTGAAGAACCGTCACCTGGCGCGCGCCATCAGTGACGCCGCCATGGGCGAGCTCGGTCGCCAGATCACCTATAAGGCGCCCTGGTACGGGGTCGAGGTGACAGTCGCCGACCGGTTCTTCGCGTCGAGCAAGACCTGCTCGGGCTGCGGGACGAAGAAGGACCGTCTCGACCTCGCCACGCGGGTCTACGTCTGTGCGCACTGTGACCTCGTGATCGAGCGCGACCACAACGCCGGGGTCAACCTGGCGCGCTGGACACCGGCGACACTCGTATCTACCTGACCCAGTGGGTCTGCACCGCGAAGCGCGCGGGAAGAGCCGTCCGCCACCCGAACGAACCTCGAGAGAGGCAGGGCCCTGGGACGGAACCGGGAAGTGCCAGAGAGCTCTGGTCATCCGGACGGGAGAGGCACCGACGACTCAGTCGGTCAAGGCAAACCGGTGGGTCCGAAATAGGACACACGCTGTTACATCGGAGCGGAGCGTACGACGACCCGAGTGACCTGGGCGTCGGAGAGGCGGGCGTTCACGGCGTCGCGAATGTCGTCGACGTCGT
>JBMFWX010000145.1:0-1201 GCA_049964855.1 Acidimicrobiales bacterium | reverse complement strand
TCGGCATCCAGCCCAGATACCAGTCCGGCCAGAGCAACCATGACAGCGCGTGGCGCGAGTACGGGCTCGGCGGGGGAGCGCGGGCACCGATCGAGACCGTGGGCTGGGCGGTCGATGGGCTCCTCCACGCCGCATGGTCGCGGTGCCCCCGGCGTGTTGGACGCGCAAGCGGGCCGCGCAGACGCCGCGGCCGTCACTGCGGGAAGCGCGGCCCCACAGGTGGGCGACGCGCGTCACGCGCGGCCGGAGCGCGTCGCGCCGAGCGGAAAGGCGTCACGTGACCTCAAGCGGCGGCGACCGCGGGCCCGCTTGCAAGACGCTGTGATCCCGGGCTAGGTAGGGTGATTCACCGGGGAGGTGGACCGTTGACGCCGGCTGGCCGCAGTGAAACCAAGAGGGCCGGACGGTCCTTTGTCCGGGCTGGGGGAGGAACTCGGGCCCCGATCAGCTGCGCACGTGACCGTTCAGCGAGACGCCGGTCGTCCGTGTCTTCGTCGCCCCCCGCATACGCGCATGTCGCGCACACTTCCACCCGTGGTCCGGCAACGCGGCGGGGAGCGATCCGTGTCGTGACACCCACGCCAGCGGGTTCGTCTTGCCCGCAGCTCGATCGCGGCCACAGCGCAGCCGCGGACAGCGCAGCGCAACGTGAGGGCCGGCGCGTTCGTGGCTGCGTTGGCGGGCCCCGAGACCGGGCGCGCAGGCGGGGATGATGGTGGACGTCCCCGTCGCGCTCCGCCGTGCACCGCGTGAAGAGGCCGTGTTGAGCGCGCCCCCGACGATGCCGGTGGAACGCCCAGCGTCAGCCCCCTCGTACTTCCACGTGATGGCCAAGCCGACGGGTGCCATCTGCAACCTCGACTGCTCCTACTGCTTCTACCTGGACAAGGAGGCGCTGTATCCGGACGCGCGCTTTCGAATGCGCGAGGAGGTGGCCAAGGCTTACATCCAACAGGTCGTCGAAGCGCACCGGGGCGCCTCCGAGGTGACCATTGCATGGCAGGGCGGCGAGCCGACACTGATGGGTCTCGCGTTCTTCGCCTCGATGGTGTCCTTCGCCGAGTCGGTCGTCGGGCCCGGTCAGCACGTCACGCACACGCTGCAGACCAACGGCACCTTGCTCAGCGACGACTGGGCGCAGTTTCTCGCCGAGAAGCGCTTCCTCGTCGGGATCTCGATCGACGGTCCGAGCGAGCTCCAC
>JBMFWX010000144.1:0-1226 GCA_049964855.1 Acidimicrobiales bacterium | reverse complement strand
CTCGGGCACGTGGCGTAGCGCGCGAAAGTGGCCGGTAAAGTCCGTCAGCCGCAGGGGATGCAGGAGAAACGCAAATCGGCCAACCGGGCCCGTCCCGCCCGCCGCCGCGCGTCCGCTGGCGTCCACGATCACGACACCACCCACCCTTCCTACCAATACCGGCCGCGACTCGCCCAACGCAGGGGCGGGGGCCCGTGGCCCCCGCCCCCGCCGGCGCGTTCAGGCGCGCCCCGCCCCGCGTCCCCCGCGCCGCGCATCCGTGTGCCGGCGCAGATCCGCTATCCGCTCGTCCGACTCCTTCATGAACCGCGCGAGCTTGTCTTCGAACGTCATGCGGCCGCGCGGTGGCCGCGCGCCGCCCGCGCCGCCGCGTGGTGGCAGCCGGCGAGTGGCACTTGCGCCTGGTTGCGCCTGACGGATGGACAGCCCGATCTTCTGCTTTCCATCGTACGAAAGGATCTTGACCTTGACGACGTCGTTTTCCTTGTAGAAATCCTTGATGTCCCGGACATACGTGTCGGCGACCTCGGAAATATGCACCAGTCCGGTCTTGCCATTGGGCAACTGAACGAACGCGCCGAAGTGCGTGATGCCGGTCACGACGCCGTCGACGACACTGCCCACCTCGATATCGGTGTCGGCCAAGATCTCCCCGCTTCCATCATGCTTGTCGGCGCCAACGGCGCGGCTGACGACGCCAGTATAAGGGCGCCGTCAGAACAAGGTCAAGGCAACGCCCGCCCCGCAACTTTCGCCACGGATCGCCGCTTTCGCCCTTCTAGGGACGAGTCTGTGCCGTATTCTTCCCCGCCGACCGGGGTACGAGCTCCACCTCGCCGGGCGAGACGTAGCCAAGCTCCGTCCGCGCCAGTTCGTCGACATAGTGGCGCTCGTGGAGAAGGGCGATCTCCTGACCGAGCGAGCGGTTCGACGCGGTCAACCGGACGGCCTGTGCGGCCAGGGCATTCGCCTGATGCGTCACGCGCAGAAGCGTCACCTCGCTCGCCGCGCCGACCACCACCAGGTAGCCGACGATCGTCACCACCGCCAACTGGCCCCAGTGCACACGCCGACGCGGCCGGCTACGAGGCAGGGGGGAAGACCGGTCGTCGGGCGTGGGTTCGGGCAAGGGTGCGCGCACGACCAACAGGCGCGACGGCGCGAAGTCCTCTTCCGCTCCAAGCTCTTCGTAGGCGTCGTCCTCCCACTCGTCGGGCCGCACGGGT
>JBMFWX010000143.1:0-1242 GCA_049964855.1 Acidimicrobiales bacterium | reverse complement strand
GGCGCAGTTCTTGTGCGCTCGTACCGGTGCTCTCGAGGGCCGGACTGGCGCGCACGCGCCGGCCCACCGCGAACCGGCGCGCGCAGCGAGGTGCTCGATGCTGTCGCGACTGGCCGGAGAGAGCTTACTTGTCGCCCTTTGGACAAAGGCGGGTGCTCGGCTGGTCACGAGACCTCTCGACCGTGTCGGACGCCGCCCCTGGCGATGGTCGCGGTGGCGAGGCGGGAGACCTGCGAGCTCACGGTCACGTCCGGCGCGTGATCGACGGGGCGCCAGGCGAAGGACAGCGCGATGCCCGTGGGGGCGTTGATGGTGAGCGCCTCGTGGCGGTTGGCCGGTCATGGGGAGGGCGAGGCGATGAGCGTGAGCGTCGGCTGGCCTGCTGTGCGCCGCTTGGACCGTTCGCCGCGGGAAGCGTCGACCGGATTCTCCGAACGCGGGTTCGCACCCCGGGGTTTCCGTCACCCGCGCTCCAGGCGTCCATCGGGTCCATCCAGATGTCTTGTTCGTAAGGGCCTGCGCACTCACCGTCGCGGCCGCGGTCGCGCGCGGAACCTGCCCGCCTGCCTTGGTCCTCGCCGTCACCGCGGCGCCCGCAGTCGCGCCCTGTTGCCGGGGGAGATCTCCCTCACTCCGGGGGGCGCCGTGGGCCCCTCTCCGGCACCGCGTCGGTGCCGGGCCGCGCACGACAGAGACGGCACGCCGATCACCGGTGAGGCGCGCCCGGGATTCGAGGAGGCGGGCGGGCAGTTCGCGCGCGCAAGGGGCTTCGCGCACCGGTGGGCTGTGCGGCGCCCCGACCTCGTCGTTGCGGCGCCCCGGACGGCGTGTGCCCCAGGGACGGGACGCGGGCGCCTTGGCGCGACCCGACTCCCGCCATCTCCCAACGGAGCGCCCGCACTCGCCGCGATCGCTCGCCGCCGCGCCACGCCTCGCCCGCGCGACTGACACGACGCGTCCGACCCGTGGGAGCGCTGTCTTGCTGCGTCGCCCGGGTGCGTCACCGGGTCCCTTCGCCTCTCTATGCGGTCGCGTCCCGGGCGGTGGCGGGCAGTGCGCCACGCCCGCCACGCGCCGTCGTGGCCGGCGCGGCGCAGCACCGCCGGCCGCGACGTCCAAGACCTCGCCGCCATGAAACCGGTCGGTTCCCTGCCGGCGCGCCGTCCTCAGCGCTTGTCGCCCGAAGGTGCGGTGACGGCCCCGGTCGTCTCGAGCTCGGCCAGGAGAGCACGCGTCTCGCTG
>JBMFWX010000142.1:0-1264 GCA_049964855.1 Acidimicrobiales bacterium | reverse complement strand
CGCTATCACGGGGCAGTGCTTCTACGCCCAGCCACGAGTCACCAGTGACGAGCCGGGAACCCGGATCGGCGTGCTGCGCGACAACGGACGAGTGCTCGTGGTGCGCGTCACGGTGCGGGCGGGCTCGCAGCCCGGGTGGCACACGCTGACCATTCGAGAGCCCAACGGCAAGACGTGCAAGGTCAACTACCTCGTCAAGAAGTAGCCGAGCGGTGTCGCGTCGTACGGAGCAGAGCAATGGGACGACGACCGCGAGCGACGTACGCGCGGCGGAGTGTGGATGAGGTGATCACGGTCGGGTAGGCGGTGACCCGCAGCGCGGGCGGCAGGCTCGAAGGAGAGGCGATGGGTGGAGGTCGCGGTATCTCCATCCCTAAAGGGGGTTTGTGGAGGAGGCGAGCGGGCTTACGGTGACGGGCGTGATGGCGTCCTCCTCGACGACTGCTGCCGTCTCGTTCGACTCGGCCCCGCCACAGACAGTTGAGGACGGCGTGGACGAGGCGGTCGTCGGGGACGATCGCGTGACGCCACCGGGTGACGTCGGTGCGCCGCCATCGCCGCACGGATCGTCGACGTGGGGTCGCCTGCGATCGGGTCTGCTCGGCCGAGGAGCCATCTCCCTGCTGGTGGCGACCGCGGGCGTGAACGTCTCGAACTTCCTCTTCCACGTGGTCGTCAGCCGGCTGCTGGGCCCCGGTCACTACGGCGCGGTGGGGGCGATCCTCAGTCTCATCAGCCTGCTCGCGATTCCCATCGGAGCGGCGCAGCTGGCGGTCACCCAAGCCGTCATCGACGACGTGAAGAGCGGAGGGACGTTCCACCTGGCTCGCGTGCTGCGCACGGCGGTGATCGGGGGACTGGTCGGACTCGTGGCCTTCGCCGCGCTCACCCCGGTGTTCGACGGCTTCCTGCACACGAGCTCGCCGGTGCCGCTGCTGCTCGTGAGTCTCTGGATCCCGCTGGCCACGGTGGGGGCGGTCCTCCAGGGAGCGTTGATCGGGGAGTACCGATTCCGCCCCGTCGCCTTCGCCAGCTTCGTCGGCGGCGGTCCGGTTCGCCTGGCGCTGGGCGCGGCGGCGGCGTTGGCCGGCTTCGGCGTGGAGGGCGCGATCACCGCGACGGTCGCCGCGCAACTCTTCACCACGGCGTCGCTGCTCGTGTCGGCGCGACGCCGGGTCGTGACCAGTCAGCGCGTCGCGCTGCGCGCGAAGCGCGGGGACATCGCCTTGTCGGTCGGGGCGCTCTCGGGGTATACGGCGCTGAT
>JBMFWX010000141.1:0-1327 GCA_049964855.1 Acidimicrobiales bacterium | reverse complement strand
GACTCTGCTTCCAGCTCGGCGAGTGCCCGGCTGTCGAAGCTCTCGTGAAGCAGGGCGTGTGCGATCTCGTGAGCGAGCGTCTTCACCTGCTGGGCCTCGGCGTGGCTCGCGACGACTCTGATGCGCCCCTCGGCGTGGGACGTGTCGCCGTTGGCGCCACTCTCGAGCGTCGCGGGCCGCTCGACGCGAAAGCCCAGGCCGTGCGCGACGCCCACCAGCGCGTCGAAGACCCCCGCGGGCGCGAGCCCCTCGAGTCGGCTCACGACGTCGGGCAGGGCCGGGCCCTCGGTCTGGCGGACGTCAAAGACCGACACCAGTCGAAAGCCGCGCACCTCACTGGCGTACTCACCGTCGACGGTATCGTCGCGCCGGTAGCGCACGGGCGCGAGGATCCGCAGCGCCGTCTCGCCGGCTCGGACCTGGCGGTCGAGCGCCTGCCACGCGCGATAGCCGGCCACCCGGGTGGCGTAGGGGTTCTGAAGCAACAAGAGCATGGTGTTGTGAGCGCTGTAGCGGTGGAACCGACTCTGGAACTCGAGGTAGCGCGCCCAGCGCTCGCCGGTCACCAGGCGAGCCACGCCGTCGCTCAGCGACGCGAGCAGGTCGAGGCGCTCCACCGCCAACCTCTCGCGTCGCGCGCGCGACGCCACGAACGTCACGCTCTCCTTCGCACTCCACGTAGACGGCTCTTCCATCGGCTCTCCTCGACGCGACGATCACTGACCTAGCGCAACGGTCGCGGCGCGACGGCGCCGGCGCGCAATGTCGCGCGCCACGTACTCGCCCACCCGCTCCGCGGAGGCGTCCTCGGGCCCATGCCCGCAGCGCAGCTCGGCGCTGAGCTGGCGCAACTGGACGGCGAGGTCGCGCAGCGCGCGGTGCCAGTCGGTCGCCGCGCTGGCCGGCGCCTCGGGCCCGTAGGCGGCGCGCTCGTGGTCCTTCAGGGCCTGCAGGGCCATCACCAGCGCCTCGTGGCGGTACCAGCACCCCGGCACCACGTAACTGTCCAGTCCCCGGTAGCGATGGCGCAGATCCTCCACCCACTCGAGCAGCTCGCGCCAGGCGCCCTCGGCGACCAGGGGCGCCAGACTCGGCCAGTGCAGTGGCGGCCCCGGCCGGGCGAGCGACACAACTGGCGCCAGCGACGCGACCGGCCCCGACCACGCCCGCGGGTCCGTGACGATCCGCGAAGAGAGGCTAGTGACGAGATCGGTCACGACCCCGCCCCACTCCCGAGATGCGATGGGTCGAAAACGGCGAGGGACGCGCGGCGCAGCGTCTCCTCGACGCTCGCTCGCTCTCCTCGCAACTGTCGCGCGTCGCGGCG
>JBMFWX010000140.1:0-1442 GCA_049964855.1 Acidimicrobiales bacterium | reverse complement strand
CGAGTGTCTCGTGGTTCGCGCCGACGACCGGCCTGCCCCCCACCTCGTATCGCGTGGTGGCCTCCAACGGCGCGACGTGCACGACCGCGACCACCTCCTGCGTGGTCACGGGCCTGCTCTACGGCGCGTACTACACGTTCACCGTGACCGCGAGCAACGCCGCCGGGACCAGTCCCGCGTCGCTCGTCTCCAATCCGATCACGCCGAGTGAGTCGACGCCGACCGCCCCGACCAACGTGCGTGGACGTCCGGGCGACCGGTCGGTGTTCGTGTCGTGGACGGCGGCACTCAACAACGGCTCGCGGATCACCCTCTACGTCGTCACCGCGATCCCGGGTGGCGCGACGTGCACGACCACGGGGACCTCGTGCGTCGTCACCGGCCTCACTAATGGTCTCACCTACACGCTGAGCGTGGCGGCGCGCAACGCCGTGGGTACGGGTCCCCGCTCGGCGCTGGTGGTCGTCGCGCCGCGGGTCGCTGCACCCAGCGCTCCGGTGGGAGTGGTGGTGAAGCGGATGAACGGCGCCCTGATCGTGAGCTGGTCCCCCGGGGCGGTCAATGGGGCTTTCACGATCAACTACCTGGTGACCGTGAGCGGTGGCGGCGTGAGCCGCGTCTGCGTGACGAAGAGCGATACCTGCACGGTGACCGGCCTGGTGAACGGCGTTGCCTACCACGTCGTCGTGGTGGCGCGGGGCCCGTCGGGCTCGTCCGCGACGGCCGCGCGAGGAGTGAGTGCGCCGGCGGGACGCCCGTCGGCACCGGTGCTCTTCCACAGCGCTCGTGGACGTGGCGTGGTGATCGTGTACTTCCACCCGCCCACCGTGCTCAATGGGGCGCCGGTCGCCTACTACCAGTACCTGATCAACGGCTACCGCCTGCGGGGGCGCTGGACGGTCCAGCCGATCAAGGGCCGCACGGTGATCGTGCTGCGCGGGCTGCGTCGGGCCACCGCCTACGTGGTGCGGGTGCGCGCCGTGAGCGTGGGCGGTGCCTCAGCGGCCTCGCGGCCGGTGAGGGTCGTGACCCTGTAGCGGGCGTCGCGGCCGACCGGGTTCGCCGGCCCCTCGGCGCCTACACTGAGCGAGGTGAGCATGTTCGTCGTCCAGGTGCGCCAGCGCGCCCGGGGGCGCGTTGGGACGATGCTGTCGCTCTGGGCGGTCGTGATGGCCGTGGTGCTCTTCCTCGGCGAGGCCCACTGGGGGTCGCGCGGGGCGGTCGAGCTGACCGGCGTGGTCGCCACGGCGCTCCTCGGCGCCTACCTCGGGTGGCGGCGCAGCCTCGGGGCGGTGCTGGTGGCGCCGGTGGTCAGCTGGCTCGCGGCCTGGCTGCCGCTGTGGGTGGCGGCGATGATCCACGACGGCCTGGTGCGCGGGCTCTTCGTGGGGCTCTTCCTGGTGACGATCGGCTGGATCGGCATTGGCGTGAGTGAGCTGGTG
>JBMFWX010000139.1:0-1448 GCA_049964855.1 Acidimicrobiales bacterium | reverse complement strand
GCGCGACGCAACACGTTGGCCTCAGTTACCGAGGTGCCAGGTGCGTCGGTGCAGGGGCGTGGGGCCGAACTCGGCCAGCGCCCGGCGGTGCTCCTCGGTGGCGTACCCCTTGTTCTCGTGCCACCCGTAGTGCGGGAACTGGCGCGCCAGCTCGCTCATGAGCGCGTCACGCGTCGTCTTGGCGAGCACGCTGGCCGCGGCCACCGCCGCGCACGAGACGTCCGCGCGCACCATCGTCACCACCGCGGGCAGGTCATCGAGGTCGTCGGGCGACTCGAAGAGTGGCGCCGCCGCGGGCGCCGTGAGGTAGTCGTGATCGCCGTCGAGCAGAATCACGTCCGGTCGCAGATCCAGGGACCGTAGCGCGCGGTGGCCCGCGAGTCGCAGCGCCGCGACGACGCCGCGTTCGTCCACCTCGAGCGCGCTGGCGTGGGCGACCGCGTACCCGGCGGCCCAACGCCGGATGCGCGGGACCAGATCCTCGCGCACCGCGGCGCGCAGCACCTTGCTGTCACGCACTCCGGGGGGCGCCGATCGCGTACGCGACGTCACGAGGACCACCCCGACCGTCACCGGACCGCTCAACGCTCCGCGACCGACCTCATCCACCGCGGCCACCACCGACGCACCCTCGCGCAGCAGGCGGCGCTCAACGCGCAGCGTCGGGGCCGGGGACGCACTCATCGCCGGGTTCGTCGGGGTCGCGAGGTCGAGCCGTCCAGTCGTGTCCCGCGCACGCGACGTCGCCGGCGCGGCGCGCTCGACGCTAACTGATCGCACACTCGATCAGGGTAGCCCGCCACTCGTACACTGCTAGATGATGCGTGGCCCCACCGACGACGGAACCACGTCGCGCCAGGCCATCGTGATACCACTCAAGCGCTTCGACCTCGCCAAGCAGCGGCTGCGGGCCGGCACTGACGTGGACGTCACGCGTCTGGCCCGCGTCCTGGCGGCCGGCGTGATCGCGGCGGCGGCGCCACGGCCGACGATCGTGCTGAGCGAGAGCGCCAGCGTCGCCGACTTCGCCCGACGCCGCGGCGCCGACGTCATCACCTCGCGCGCCCGCAGTCTCAACGAGGCGGTCCAGCACGCCTACGCCCAACTCGGTGACGACTTCGACCAGATCATCGTCGTCCACGGCGACCTCGCGAGACCCGAGGGGATCGCCTCCTTCGTCCCCGCGCCGGGCGTCACGATCGTCGTCGATCGCCACGGTCGCGGTACCAACGTGCTCGCGGTGCCGACCCGCCACGGCTTCCGCTTCGCCTATGGCGACGACTCCGCACGCCAGCATCGCCACGAGGCCGCCCGGCTCGCGCTGCCCTGTTCGGTCATCATCGGCAGTCCCTGGTCGCTCGACGTCGACGACGCCGACGACCTCTCGTCGCTGACGTAAAGAGCTGACATAGAGAAAAGGGGGGCCCGAGGGCCCCCCTTTTCGTACT
>JBMFWX010000138.1:0-1495 GCA_049964855.1 Acidimicrobiales bacterium | reverse complement strand
GGCGCGACGGTCTCGTGCCGCTCTCCTCCCACTACCTCCACGAGGCCCTGGCGGTGGTCTTCCAGGTCCGCGACGGCACCCTGCACGTGCTGGCCTGGCGCCGCGCCCTCGACCCGTTCGCCGGAGCGTGGGCGCTGCCCGGGGGGCTCCTGGGCCAGCACGAACGGCTGGGGACGTCGCTCAGCCGACACCTGGCCCACAAGGTGGACCTCGCTGACGTGGCCTACCTGGCCCAGCTCGAGACGCGCAGCGACGAGGACCGCGACCCGCGAGGGCGCACCATCGCCACCGCCTACCTCGTGCTCGTCGCGACCGATCGCCACCCGCGGGTGCCCGACGACACGGCGTGGCACCGGGTCGACGACTTGCCCGTCATGGCCTTCGACCACGCATCGATCGTGGCGTCGGCGCGCGAGCGGCTGCGCGCCACCCTCACCTACACCAACGTCGGCTACGCCCTCGCGCCCGACGAGTTCACGATCGCCGAGCTGCGCGCGATCTACGTCGCCTGCATCGGCCACCCCATCACGGCCACCAACCTCCAGCGGGTGCTCCTGCGCCGGCGGCTCATCGAGGCGACCGGCACCACCGCACCGCCGACGCGCGTGGGCGGTCGCCCGGCCACTCGCTACCGCTTCGCCGACCGTCGTCTCATCGTCTCGAACCCCTTCGCCGCGTTTCGCCCGCCGGAGACCGGGTCCTAGCCGTCGCGGACCGGCGCCGCGCGCCGATCAGGCGCGCACGATGTCGCGGAAGAGATCGACCATCACCTCGGGCGTCAGCGTCTTGTACGCCGAGTTCGTGGCCAGGATCTGGCCCACCGAAGCGGACCAGAACAGCGACGTCAGCGCCTCGCCGTCGACGCGCGGCGTGAACCACGCGTGAGCCTGGGCCGCGACGACCACGTCGAGCCAGCGACGGTACTGGCGGTTCATCGCGCCGAACAGCGCGTCGCGCACGTCGGGGTCGAGGGAGTCGTCCAGCAGCAGAGTGCCGACCTCGTACTTGCCGTGCACCTGGCTGGGCGTCCACACCAGAGCCACGTAGCGGTCGACGGCGTCCCAGAAGCCGTCTTCGTCCACGTCGGCGAGCGCGCCCTCGATCTCGTCCATCAGCTCGCGCACGGGGCGGATCGTCTCCTCGTAGCGCACGGACTGGGCCTCGGCGATCAGCTTCGCGCGCGAGTCGAAGTGGTAGTAGATCGTCGGGATGCCCACGCTGGCGCGTCGGGCCACGTCGGCGACGTGCACCTTGGCCGGACCGGACTCGCCGATCATCGCCACCGTCGTGACCAGGATGTGCTGCTTGACCTTCGAGTCCTTGCGGGCCATCGATCCCCCCACGACCAGTACGACGATGAGCCACCGTACTTCAGAAAAACTCGACGACAGCCTTCGAAAATTGTGTTTAAGAACGTGACTCCAACTGTTCGTCACCGTGAGTCGCCCGGCGACGTCGCGCGCCGCGGCGAATCGCAGCCGCACCGCACGACGGC
>JBMFWX010000137.1:0-1528 GCA_049964855.1 Acidimicrobiales bacterium | reverse complement strand
ACGCCAGAGCCATGATGCCAGAGCCGCCGTGCGCTCGTCGTTGCTCGTGTAGACCCAGCGATAGGCCCACTCGACCTGCAGGGTGCGGTTGAGCCTCTCGACCTTGCCGTTCTGCCAGGGGCGGTGGGGCTTGATCCGCCGGTGGCGCGCGCCGAGCTCCTCGAGGGCTTGAGCGAAGGCCCGGCTGCGGACGTAGTTGAGGGCGTTGTCGGTCATGACCTCGCCGATCGCGGGGATCCCGGCCTCGGCGAAGGCCGTGGCCGCCCGTCGGACAAAGCCCGCACAGGTCACGCCCTTCTCGTCGGGGAGGACCTCGGAGTAGGCGAAGCGGGAGTGGTCGTCGACCATGGAGTGCACGTAGTCGTAGCCGCCGCGGCGCTTCGAGCCCGGGCGCGTGGTGCGACCGTGGGCCCGCCAGCCCCCGCCCTCGGGGATGCGCCCGAGCTTCTTCACGTCGACGTGGACCAAGTCGCCCGGGCGCTCGCGCTCGTAGCGACGGGTGGTGGCGCGACTTGCCCTGATCACCTCGCCGGTCATCGAGTCGCACTCGGCCAGGGGCGTGACCCCGTGACGGCGCAGGATCCGAGAGATCGTGCGCTCGGGCACCCCGGTGAGGGCCGCCAGGGGGGCCGGGCCGCAGCGCTCGCGCGCCTCGAGGACCCGGGCGACTCGCTCGGGGTCCGTCGCCGCGGGACAGCGCCGGGGACGGCTCGAGCGGTCCTCCAGGCCCGCGGGACCCCCCTCGGCGAAGCGCCGCACCCAGCGGTGCGCGCACTGGCGCGAGACCCCCATGGCCTTAGCCACGTGGGCGACGGGCATCCCCTCGGCGACGCGCTGGACGAGCAGCAGCCGCCCCCTCGGGGTCAGACGGGCATTACGGTGCGACATGAAGGCCTCCTGGTTCGTGATGTTCGCAATCACCACGTTCCTCGGAGGCCTTCACCTATGTCAAGGTGTCACCAACGTTATGGCCGAGTACACCAGACCAGTCCGTCGGCCGCGCGGCGTCGGCACCCGGGGTGAGGAGAGTCGTAACCGGCACCGTCCCCACGTTCAATCTGCCCGTCGATCCATACGGCGTCACGTCCGGATTGACCTCTCACGACGAGGACCACGACGATAGGCTCATTTCGTGGGCTCCGCCGACAACAGTCCCGCCTTCGCCTCGAGCGAACAGGTCGACACGGTCCATCAGCCAGCCAGTCGGTGCGCACTCGGGGAAGACCTCGATCCAGCGTAGAGCGGTCCTCCTTACACACACGGGTCGCCACAATCGGCACGCCCCGCCACGACCACCTGATTCACATCGGATCTCTGTCGACTGTCGCATCGATCTCTTTCTCTCATGTCTAGCGAATTTTATACGTCAAATAGTACTACTATTCGGCACCAGTGCGTTGCCGCTTCTACGTGGCAGTAACGGCAATCAACAAGCGTCTATCTAATAGGTTTCTCGCCACTTGGTGTGTGAGTTACCAGTTTGTTATGAGGCACGATTCGTGTTATCTTTCTACTCAAACAGTGGCGA
>JBMFWX010000136.1:0-1560 GCA_049964855.1 Acidimicrobiales bacterium | reverse complement strand
GCACGATCGTCGACCATACGTTTATCGATGCCTACTGTGACGGGTTTGAGGAGGCGTGCCAGGGCTGGCGCGAGCTCGAGTGGTCGCAGATCGAGGACGCCAGCGGGCTCTCGCGCGCGCAGATCGAGGAGTTCGCCGACGACGTGGTGGCGGCGAAGAGCGTGATCGTGTGCTGGGCGATGGGGATCACCCAGCACCGCAACGCGGTGGCGACCATCCGAGAGATCGTGAACTTTCTCCTGCTGCGCGGCAACATTGGCCGCCCGGGGGCTGGCCCGTCACCCATCCGCGGCCACAGTAATGTCCAGGGCGATCGCACGATGGGTATTTGGGAGAGGATGCCGGAGGAGTTCCTGGATCGTCTGGGCCAGGAGTTTGGCTTCGCGCCCCCGCGCGACCCCGGCTACGACACGGTGGAGGCCATACGCGCCATGCGCGATGGCCAGGTCGACGTGTTCGTCGCGCTGGGCGGCAACTTCGTGGCGGCCACTCCCGACACCACGGTCACCACGGCCGCTATGGCGAACTGCCGGTTGACGGTCCACGTCGCCACCAAGTTGAACCGCTCGCACCTCTATCACGGTGAGTCGGCGTTGCTGTTGCCGTGCCTCGGGCGCACTGAGCGCGACGTGCGAGAGGGCGGGGAGCAGTTCGTGACCGTCGAGGACTCCATGTCGATGGTGCACGCCTCACGGGGGCGCCTCACGCCGGGCTCGCCGCATCTGCGTAGCGAGGTCGCGATCGTGGCGGGGCTGGGCGAGGTCCTCTTCGGCGAGGATGTCGGGTGGCGCGCGATGGCCGGTGACTACCGCGTGATCCGCCACCACATCGAGAAGGTGGTCCCGGGCTTCGATGACTTCGATGAGCGGGTGCGTCAGCCGGGCGGCTTCGTGCTACCTCGGGGTCCGCACGACTCGCGAACGTTCGCCACGGCTACCGGCAAGGCGCGCTTCACGCGCAACGCCCTGGACGCGATCCACGTGCCCGAGGGGCACCTAATCCTTCAGACGGTTCGATCGCACGATCAGTTCAACACCACCATCTACGGGCTGGACGATCGTTATCGCGGTATCGAGGGCGGTCGCCGCGTCGTCTTTGTCAACGCCGACGACCTCGCCGAGCGGGGACTTGCGGACGGCGACTCGGTCGATCTCGTGAGCGTGTGGTCGGACGGCGAGCGCCGGGCGGAAGGGTTTCGCGCGGTGACCTATCCGACGCCGCGGGGGTGCGCCGGGACCTACTTCCCCGAGGCCAACGTGCTCGTGCCACTCGACTCGACCGCGATTGGGAGCAACACGCCCACGTCGAAGTCCATCATCGTCCGGCTGGAGCCGGCGTCGGTCCAACTGGCGGTCACCACGTAACTAGCCCGGAGCCGAGGGATCCGTCACTCGATCGGCTCGCGCGTAGACCACCATCGAGGGCGCCCGCAGGAAACCCACGAGAGTCAGACCGGACTCGTCAGGGAGGTCGACGGCGAGCGACGACGGCGCGGACACGGCGCACAACATCGGTACGCCGGCCATCACCACCTTCTGCACGAGTTCGAAGGATGCTCGA
>JBMFWX010000135.1:0-1603 GCA_049964855.1 Acidimicrobiales bacterium | reverse complement strand
CGGCGTCGTTGCCGGTACGTCTCGACGCCCAACCCGAGTTCGGCCGCTACCTCGCCGCACGGCGCGTGAGCCGCACAATTTTTCTCGCGACCGCTCCAACCACCCAGGCCGCAAACCGCGGCATCGATGATCGTCACGTGCGACTTGGCGCGGTGATGCCTGGTGAGCCACCGGCAAAGATCACCGACGCGCTGCGCCGCCTCACTCACGCGGCGACGTACCTCTACAACGATCAAGCTCGCTACTGGTTTGACACCCAACCCACCGTAACGAAGCTGGTCGCCGATCGCTCCCTTCGACTCCAGCGCGACCAGCCCGATGAGATCTACCGAGAACTCCGGGCCCGCCTCGTGGCGTCGACCGGTAACGAGTTCGCCGGCGTGCACCACCTGCCCGATGGCGGCGCGGACATCCCCGACCTGTTCGCAACCCGTCTCGTCACTCTTCGACCCGAGGACGCCTACCTGCGTTCGCCAGACGACGAGAGTCCTGCCCAACGCCGAGCCCGTGACCTGGTGGAGTCGCGCGGAACCGCCCCGCGCACGTACCGCAACACTCTCGTCTTCCTGGCGCCCGACCAGGCCCGCTACGACGACTTGAAGGTGGCAATCTGTGACTACCTCGCTTGGTTCGAAGTACTAAACGACCGCGAGTCGCTCAACTTCACTCCCTCCCAGGTCCGCCAGGCGGAGGCCCAACGCGAGGCGGCCAACCACCGTCTAGACGTACAGCTACCCGAAACGTACTGCTGGCTCATCGTACCGACGCAGGCCAGTCCGAAGCATCCTCTCGTCTTCGCGGCCCATCGGCTCACTACCTCGGGCCCGCTCGACGTTCGCGTCAAGCGCAAGTTGGTGGGCGACGGGCTCCTCGCCCCCGTGCTCGGTGCGACCACGCTGCGCCAGGAGCTCGATGGCGTACCCCTGTGGTCATCGGCGAATTCGGTGCCCATCGCCAAACTGGTGGAGTACTTCGCGAGCTACCCATACCTCACGCGGCTGAGCGACCCGAGTGTCCTGTACCGGGCCATCGAGTCCGGCGTCAGTCAGCTCATGTGGCAGACCGACTCCTTCGCTTACGCCGAGAGCTACGACGGAACTACTCAGCGTTTCCTCGGACTTCGCGGGGGTGTTGTCAGCCAGACAAATTGATGACGGCATAGACACTCCCGCTGATGATCTCGCGTGATCACGTTGTCGCGCGGCGGCGTCGACGGTGATGACAAGGTCCTCTCCCCGTCATCTCAGTCATCTCACTCGGCGTCCACCTCGGTGATGGCCTGGCGGGCTGCCTTCTCGTCGACGATCGCACTGCGGTTCGCGTAGGCGGCGACGAGGGCCTGACGAGCGAGGTTGTTCACCGCTCGGGGAAGGCCTCGACCGGCCTGGTGGAGGCTGGAGAGGGCGTCGTCGGAAAAGAGCGTGTCCGAGCGCCCGCAGAGGGCGAGGTGATGGCTCACGTAGCTCGAGGTCTCGTCACTGCTCATCGGGGGCAGCGCGTAGCGCAGCGTCACCCGCTGGTCCAGTGCCGCGAAGCTCCCGAGGCGCAGTCGCGCCCGAAGACTCGGCTGGCCGAGCAGGAGCAAGGCGAACGGCGAGGCGCT
>JBMFWX010000134.1:0-1665 GCA_049964855.1 Acidimicrobiales bacterium | reverse complement strand
GTGGCACTCAAGATCGTACGATCGGGCGACCCCGAACTGGCGCGCCGTCTCGCTCAAGAGGCGCGCGCGCTGGAGCGTCTGGCGGCTCCCGGACTCATCGGACTGCTCGACGCTGGCTTCGACGGCGATCAAGCCTTCCTCGTCATGGAGCTCGTCGAGGGTGAGACGCTGGCTCAACGCCTGCGAGCTGGCCCCCTGTCGCCAGCGGCGACCGCAGCGCTAGGTGAGCGTCTGGGCGATGCTCTCGGCTACGTGCACGAGCGCGGCATCGTGCATCGCGACCTGAAGCCGTCCAACATCCTTTTGGGTGCAGACGACGAGGCGTGGCTGAGCGACTTCGGCATCGCGCAACTGCACGACGCGACCACGATGACCGTGGAGGGTTCGACGATGGGCACGGTGTCGTACATGGCGCCCGAGCAACTCGACGACCATCAGGTTGGTCCCGCTGCGGACATCTGGTCGCTCGGCATCGTGCTGCTGGAGTGCTTGACGGGTCGCCGCGTGTTCGAGGGTTCGCCCAGCGAGATCGTGGCGCGCCGGGTGGCGCGGCCGCTGGTGGTGCCGGGGGACCTCCCGGCGCCGTGGCGCCTGGTCCTGCGAGGGATGCTCGATTCCGATCCCGCACTGCGACCGAGCGGCCCGGAGGTGGCCTTGCTCCTTCGCGCGCCGGCGTTCGACGTGGCGTGGGAGCCGGTCGATCCCGAGGCGACCGCCGTTACGGCATCGGGAGCGAGCGAGGAGACCGTACTCATGCCTGGCGTGGTGCCTGGCGCGCCCGTCGACGCCGACCAGACGCGGGTGAGTGGCGCGGCGCCTTCCTCGCTCTCTTCGCCGGGCGATCGCGTCGGTGGCACGGGGGTTTTCTCGTCCGTCGGCCCCTGGCGAGTGAGCGCACGCTCTCGACGGTGGTGGGCGGCAGCGATCGTGGCTTTGGCGGTCGTGCTGGCGGTCGTGCTGGTGTCGGCGGGGCCGCGGGACTCGACTGCGACGACGACCACTACGGTGGCGTCACACACGGCGGGTGGCGCCGCCACGACCACCACCGTGGCGTCGCCGGGCGCCACGGCCCTGGCACAGTTGGTTCACGACGCGGCCGCGGGTCAAGCCGCCGGAACCATCACTCCGTCCAGCGCCCTCGCCATCACCAACGCGGCGGGAGCCGCCTTGACCGATCAGGGCCTCGCCAGCACCGTGCAGGCGCAGAGCGATCTTCAGTCGGCGGCGTCCGACGTCACTGCGGGGGTCCAGAGTGGGGTGATCGCGCTAGGCGAGGGCGCAGCGTTACTGCGCGATCTGATGGCGTTGGCGACCTCTCTCGGACTGGCGGCGCCGAGCACCGCACCGACGCCGACGCCGACGCCGGTCGCACCCGGGGGGCCGGGTCACGGAAAGGGACGGGGACAAGGGAATCAGCCCTGACGGGTTCGTGCGCGAAGCCCCATCGTCTACTCGACGGGGTGCAGTGGCGGCCATCGTCGCAGTCGTCCCGTGGTCACGAGACGCGTGCCGGGAGGGCCGTCGTCGGCGATCGGCATGCTCGTCGACAAGAACGGCGTCGAGACGCTGACCGAGACGTCTGTGTCCGCGGGGCGTTCACTGTGTGTTCGCGGGGTGGCCAACTGATGTCACACCTCACCGCAAGACTGCGTAGCAATGAACTTA
>JBMFWX010000133.1:0-1717 GCA_049964855.1 Acidimicrobiales bacterium | reverse complement strand
CAATGGAGGCGTCGCCAACCGTGAAGTCCACCAGGATGCGAACCTCCGGGGCGGCGTCGTAGTGCGGTAGGTACGAGTCCGCCTCTTTGGCGGCCTGGATGCCGGCGTAGCGGGCCGCGCCGAGTACGTCTCCCTTGGCCACCTCGTTGGACGCCACCCGCCTCGCCGTTTCCGGGCTCATCGTGACCCGACTACGGGCGACGACGTGGCGCGAGCCCGTACCCGCCGACGCGTCGCCGGTGAGAGGACGAGAACGGTCATCGACCATGCGCGACTGTACCAGGGCGCCGCGCCGCCGCGGGGCGATCGGTGGGTCCTACGCTCGGAGCGTGGCGAAACTGGCGAAGGTGCTGACCGTCTCGGACTCGGTGAGCGTCAACGAGCGCGTTGACACCGCGGGACCCGAACTCGCCGCCCGCCTCGAGGAGGCGGGCTTCGTCGTCGTCGAGCGGTGCGTGGTGCCCGACGGGCGCGAGGTGGTGGCCTCGTCCCTTCGTCGCCTCGCCGAGGACTTCGCGGGCCTGGTGCTCACCACAGGAGGCACGGGCTTCTCGCCACGCGACGTAACCCCCGAGGCGACGTTGGCGGTGATCGAGCGCGAGGCGCCGGGGTTCGCCGAGGTGATGAGGGCAACCAGCCCCTACGGCCCCCTCTCGAGGGCGCGATGTGGGACCCTCGGCCGCTGCTTGATCGTCAACACGCCGGGATCGCGCCGGGGCGCGCTCGAATCACTGGAGGCGATCCTTCCCCTTCTCGTGCACGCGCTCTCCCTCCTCGAGGGGGCCAACGACGATCACCCGCCGGAGATCGGCGGGAGCACCGCCACCTCGTCGTCGGGTCCCACCGCCTGATCCGCGTCGGCTCGAGCGCCGTTCACCCAGAGCGCGCTCACGGCCACGACATCCGCGAACGCGGGCCCGTAGCGTGCGACGGCGACCGCGACGACCGCGCCCACCGTGTCGCCGTCGATCTCGTCGTGGCGCACCCCCGCGGCGTTACGCGCCGGGCCGAGCAGCAGCAGGCGACTCATCGTGACGCCCGCGTCCCGCGACTCGGAGACTTCCCCGCCACCTGCACCGTGCCGAGCGGCGTCTGAACAGGTGCGAAACCACAAACGCCGCCTAGAGGTTGACTTAGGGTTCTCACAACTCGCCTACGTCCCGGATAGCGGTGGCCTGCGCACTCCACGCCGATCCGTCGCGCCAGACCTCGCGCTTCCAGAGCGGCACGGTCGACTTCACGGCGTCGATGCAGAATCGGGCGGCCTCGAAGGCCTCGCGCCGGTGCGGCGAGGCGACCACTATGACCACTGCCGGCTCCCGGACCGCGACGCGGCCGACGCGGTGGTGGATGGCGATCGCGACCACCTCGGGCCAGCGGTCGCGCGCTGCCGCGGTCACCTCACGGATGCGCGCCTCGGCGAGGGCGACGTCGGCGTCGTAGTCGAGCTCGACGATCTCGTGGCCGGTCACCGCCGTCGCGCGCGCGTTGCCGCAAAAGGTCACGACGGCGCCGCACTCGGGGCGCGTGGCCCACGCCGAGAGCGCGTCGACGTCGAGTGGCAGGGGGGACACCGCCACCCACTCCAGCGTCTCGGGACCCCTCACGCGCCCAACCCTACCGGGGGCCTCGGCGGTGGCTCTGACCATCGGCGGCGGATCATCGTCGCGAGAGCGCAGATGCGGCAAAATTTCCAATCTCCACCCGCATTTGCGCG
>JBMFWX010000132.1:0-1797 GCA_049964855.1 Acidimicrobiales bacterium | reverse complement strand
CGGGCCCTCGGGCGCTCCGTCCAGGCGCTCTCGCCGATCCGCGACCGCCTGATCGGCAAGGGGCTCGTCTACGCGCCGAGCCACGGACGCCTGGACTTCGCGGTCCCGGGCTTCGGCGCGTGGCTGCGCGGCGAGGGCGCGGACGCCTGACACGCGCCGGCTCGCCGCCCGTCGCGCAATGGGCAAGACTGCGGCCGTGACCGACGCCGAGCGTGCGCGCCTCGCCGAGGAGGGGACGGCCTGGCGTCTGTTCGGGCCGTACCTCGCCGAACGCGCGTGGGGGACGGTGCGCGAGGACTACAGCGCGGACGGGGACGCGTGGTCCTACTTTCCCCACGACCACGCGCGCTCACGCGCCTACCGCTGGAGCGAGGACGGTCTCGCGGGCGTCTGCGACCTCAACCAGTCGCTGTGCTTCGCGTTCAGCTTCTGGAACGGCGCGGACCCGATCCTAAAAGAGCGGATCTTCGGTCTCGCGGGTCCCGAGGGCAACCACGGCGAGGACGCCAAGGAGTACTGGTGGTACCTCGACTCCACGCCGACGCACTCCTACATGGCCTGGCGCTACTGCTACCCCCAGCGCGCCTTCCCCTACAGCGCCCTCGTTGAGGAGAACCGGCGCCGGACCCGCGAGCAGCCCGAGTACGAGCTCGCCGACACCGGGGTCCTCGACGACGGCCGGTACTTCCTCATCACCGTCGAGTATGCCAAGGCCGCGCCCGACGACCTTTGCATCCGCCTCAGTGTCGAGAACGCCGGCAGCGACGAAGCTCTCCTGCACGTGCTGCCGACCCTGTGGTTCCGCAACACGTGGTCCTGGGGGCTGGACGACCGCCGGCCGGCCCTCAGGCGCTCGGGCGCGTGGCTGGACGCGACCCACCACCGTCTCGCGCCGATGACGCTCAGCTTCGAGGGCGACTGGCCGCTGCTATTCTGCGAGAACGAGACGAACGCCGAGCGCCTCTTCGGCGTCGCCTCGGCGACGCCGTATCCAAAGGATGGGATCGGGGACCACGTGCTGCACGGCGCGCCGACCGTCAACCCCGCACAGATCGGCACCAAGGCCGCCGTCCACGCGCAGCTCTCGGTCCCGCCGGGCGCGACCCGGACCTGGGCGATGCGGCTGTGCGCGACGGCCGCGTCACCCCGAGCGCCCTTCGACACGGCCCACGTGGAGCGCACGCTCGCGCAACGTGCGGCGGAGGCCGACGACTTCTACGCCTCGCTCGCACCGGCGGACGCGACGCCCGACGAAGTCTTGGTGATGCGCCAGGCCTTCGCCGGGATGCTGTGGTCCAAGCAGTTCTACCGCTACGACGTCGGGCACTGGCTGGCGGGTGACCCGGCCGGGCCACCGCCGCCCGCGACGCGCACCACGGGGCGCAACGCCGACTGGTGGCACCTCGACAACCACGACGTCATCTCGATGCCCGACACCTGGGAGTACCCGTGGTACGCCGCGTGGGACCTCGCGCTGCACTGCGTCACGCTCGCGCACGTCGCCCCGGGCTTTGCCAAGGCCCAGCTGCTCACCTTGTGCCGCGAGTGGTACATGCACCCCTCCGGACAGCTGCCGGCCTACGAGTGGGACTTCTCCGACGTCAACCCGCCGCTGCACGCGTGGGCGGC
The DNA here is from genome assembly GCA_049964855.1 of Acidimicrobiales bacterium. GTDB lineage: Bacteria > Actinomycetota > Acidimicrobiia > Acidimicrobiales > RAAP-2 > RAAP-2. The sequence continues at coordinate 168 of JBMFWX010000132.1, read as the reverse complement.
GCTCCGGGTCTTCGAGGCCGACGGAGCGCGCGACCACGACTTCTTGCGTCGGATCCTCGACAAGCTGATCATCAACTTCACCTGGTGGGTGAACCGCAAGGACGCCGCGGGCGACAACGTCTTCGAAGGCGGGTTCCTCGGTCTCGACAACATCGGCCCGATTGACCG
>JBMFWX010000131.1:0-1820 GCA_049964855.1 Acidimicrobiales bacterium | reverse complement strand
CCTCCTTGCGACGGTGACCCCACTCGCCCTCGACGCGGCCCTGGCGGTCCAAGCCGAGCTCGAGTCTCGAGCCGTCGAAGCAGACGTGTTGCGCCGCCAGCACGTGGAGCGAGCCCGTCACGCGGCCGAACAGGCGAGGCGCCGTTACATGGCCGTCGATCCGGACAACCGCCTCGTCGCGGCGAACCTCGAAGCCGACTGGAACGAGGCGCTGCGGATGCTCAATGGCGCGCAGGAAGACTACGAGCGCCAGCGTGGCAGTGCTGCCGCGCTCGCCGACGCCGACAAGGCGCGGATCTCGGCACTCGCGTCCGACTTCCCCGCCCTGTGGTCCGATCCCCGCACGCCCCAGCGAGAGCGCAAGCGAATGGTGCGGCTCCTCATCGAAGACATCACCTTGCGCAAGGATTCCAAGCGCGTCGACGTGTTGATCCGTCTCCGTGGAGGCCAGACGGCGGCTCTCGAGGTGACGATCGGACCCAACTCCTGGCAGCTCCGCCAGACGCCCCCCGAGGTGGTTGCGGCCATCGACGAGTTGCTTGACCATCACACAGAGGTAGGTGTCGCAGAACAACTGAACCGGCGGGGTCTCCGGTCGGGCACGGGACAGCCCTTCAGCGCACCCATCGTCCACCACATCCGCGTGCGCTATCGGCTTGCAGCGCGCGAAGACCGCCTTCGACGCCGAGGCTTGCTCAGCGTGACGGAGGCCGCAGCGGCGCTCGGTGTGTGCACGACCACGGTGAAGGTCTGGCACCGCGAGGGCCGTCTCGTCGGCGAACGGGTCAACCACAAGGGCGAGTGCTACTTCGTCGTTCCTGCGGAGACGCCCCGCAAACCGATGGGACGTCCCCCGGGCAGCAAGAATCGACCGAAGGAGAGCTCAACTACCGGAATCGACCAAGGAGGCGCAGTGTGAAACACAACCTTTTTCGTGCGCGCCGTCCTTACCGGGACGACAGTAGAAGGCGTCGTAGCCGTAGTGGCTGCGGAACATCGTGAAGCGCTCGGACTCGATGCGATCGCGTCCGAGCAGAACCCGTGCGACCGCCGGCTTCAAGTTGTCGTAGCGAACGCGCGCAGGGACACCGTCGAGCATGCCGAATGCGTAGATGTGCCCGGCCAAGAACGCCTCTTGGGCCTGGGTGGCGAACACGCGATGGATGGCGCGCCCTGAGTGACTCGAGCGAAGCGAGAAGAGCCACAGCTTGGTCATCGTGCCCGCGACCAGCGCCCAGAGCTCCCCGAAGTCGACCTCGGCTTCCGCGCCGGGGGCGTGGATCTGGGGCACCATGGCCTCGGGAGCCGGTGCGATCTCTGCTCTCATGCGCCGTACGTGCTCTCGCACGGTCGACTCGGCGACATCGGCGCCGAGCTCTGCGACGAGGCGCTGGTGGACACGACGCGCCGTGTGACGCTGCTTCCTCGGTGCCCCCAGGTCCTCGACAAGCCACTGGCGCACGACTTGCTCGTAGGCCCCGAACACCGGGCGCTCTCGCTCCACGGTCCTGCGCTCAGGCGGGACCGCCGATGCGAGCGCCTCGCGCACCGTCCTGCGGTGCACCTTGTGGCGCTTCGCCAGGGCGCGGATCGACAGACCCTCCACCCGGTGGTCGCGCCGGATACGTTCGAACTGCTCCACCCTCGACACTCCGATCTCCCCTCGTCGATGGACCTTCGTCGGCCACGACCGTAGGGGGGTTGGGTTCGGGGGTGGGGCCATTGTCGGCCATCGCGGTGGGGCCAGTTCTGGCCATCAGACTCAGGGCGGGGCTCATGCGGCGCAGCAGGAGAGCTTGGCGACGTCGGTGGTGAAGGAC
>JBMFWX010000130.1:0-1821 GCA_049964855.1 Acidimicrobiales bacterium | reverse complement strand
CGATGTCGGCCGCGCGCTACCGCGAGCGCCACGTCACCTCGGGGTCCAAGTCCGATCCCGGCGACGCGAAGGTCCTCGCCGATCTCGTGCGCACCGACCGGCACAACCACCGCGAGGCGGCTGGCGACTCCGAAGGTGCCGAGGCCGTGAAGATCCTCGCGCGGGTCCACCAGAGCGCCATCTGGGCCCGCCAGCGCGAGGCGAACGCGCTGCGCAACGCGCTGAAGGACTACTACCCGGGGGCCCTGGCTGCCTTTGGCACCGATCTCGACGATCGCGACGCGGTGGCGATCCTCGAGATCGCCCCCACGCCATCGCTCGGGCGCCAACTGTCCACGTCCAAGATCATCGCGGCGCTCAAGCGTACGGGCCGCACCCGCAGCCTCGAGCGACGGGCGAGCGAGATCCAAAGCGCCCTTCGCGAAGAGCAGCTCGCCCAGGGCCCGGTCGTCGAGCTCGCCTACGGGCGCACCACCAAGGCCCACGTCGCGATGATCCGCGCCTACAACGCTCAGGTCGACTCGCTGGAGGCGGCGCTGACGTCGGGTTTTGAGCAGCACCCGGACGCCGAGATCATCCACTCCCTGCCAGGACTGGGGACGGTCCTCGGCGCCCGGGTGCTGGGCGAGTTCGGGGACGACCCCAAGCGCTACGCCACCGCCCAGCCTCGCAGGAACTACGCCGGCACGTCGCCGATCACGAGGGCCTCGGGCAAGAGTCACGTGGTGTTGGCGCGTCACATGCGAAACCGGCGCCTGGCCGACGCCCTCGATCAATGGGCCTTCTGCTCGATCACCCGTTCACCCGGTGCACGCGTCTACTACGACGAACTGCGCGGACGGGGCAAGACCCACCGTCAGGCCATCCGTCAACTCGCCAACCGCTGGGTCGGCATCCTGCACGCCTGCCTCGAACAGCGCGTCAACTACGACGAGGACATTGCCTGGAAACACCGCGTCGACCTCGCGGCTTGACATTTAGGGGCTAGGGGTGTCTAGCCGGTCACGTGGCGCGACGCGGCCGACGCGGTGGCGTGGCGGGTCGGCGCTGCTGCGCGCGGCGGGCGCGTCGGCGCTCGCGCTGCGCGGGGTCCACCTCTCGACCGGGCGCACGCGCCGGGGCGCTCACGCTCGGCAGCTCGGACAGGGCAAAGTCCGGTCGCTCGTCGAGCAGCCGCCGACAGTGCGGTGCCGCCGGGAATCCCTCGCCCGCGGCGTGCCCCAGTACCGCCACGAGCTCGTCACGCGTCACGCCCTCGCTGGCTACCTGGTCCACCGCGGCGCTCAACTGATCGAAGTCGGGTGCCTCGGCGTGCTCACCCAGCGCCGCGATGACGCGCTCGAGGGGCCCGGCGGCGATCACCTCCAACAGTGCGGCCACCGCGGGCAACGGGGCTCCCGCCGCGAAGGAGGCCACGTCGCGGCGCTGCTGGAGGGAGCGCAGCGGCACGCCCACCACCGCCGTGATCTTCGTGCTCGGGCGCAGGTCGAGCGCGTCGACCACCTCCAACACCGCAGTCGGATCGAGTGACAGGACGGTGCGGCGAATGATCTCCGTGGTGCTCGTGGCGCGCGACGACATGTAGCGCGATGCTAACCGACGTCGCGCTACCCGAAGAGTGCCACGCGCCCGCGGCGCGCCACCCGAGCCAGCAGCGGCGTGCCCACCGCGGTGAGCGCGGCCAGCACGGCGAGGACCGTGAACGCGAAGCCCAGCCGAGAGTAGGCGCCACCCGTGAGCAGCGTGACCGCGAGGGGCCCCAGCGCCTGACCGCCCGTCGAGCCCACGCCCCACACCAGGGCGTTGCCCATGACGTGGGAC
>JBMFWX010000129.1:0-1828 GCA_049964855.1 Acidimicrobiales bacterium | reverse complement strand
GCGGACCGGCCATCTTCGCGGCCCTGGCGGCGGCGAGCGCAGTGACCCTCGGTGTCGTTGGTGGTACAACCGGGGCCGCCCTCCTCGTGGTCGCCCTCGGGCTCGTCCTACGGCATCGTCGGCGTGCGGCGTGCTGCCGGCGAGACGGAAGTGAACGACCGTGAGCGGCGCTGAGACGACGACAGATTGCGCGCGCGTGTCAATGGCGCGAGCACTCGCCGAGGTCCTGGGCTCGCCGGGACGGATCGCCGGCTTCGTCGCCGCATCCGGCGTCGTGGCGTTCTTCTACACCCTGCTCCTGCCCTTCGATTACACGCAGCGCTTCGAACTCGCCAACTGGAACTACCTCTCCCCTCATCTCCTCGCGTGGTCACTCGTGCTAGGCCTCGCGATGGGTCTCGTCCTCAGCATCCAGGTCTACGCGATGCGAAAGATCGCCGCGGCTCGGGCGGCTAGCGGTGCGGCGGGAGGTGTGGCGTTCGTGGTGAGCCTGCTGCCGAGTTTCCTCTGCTGCACCCCGATCGTCCCCTCAATTCTCGCTTTCGTCGGAGTCTCGGGGGTGGGCCTCTACACGACGACCGGCACGTTGCAGCACTTCTTCGCCGTTCACCAAGTCGAATTCCTCACGGCGAGTCTCGCCCTGCTCGCCACGATGGGCTGGTGGGGACTGCGCAAACTGACGCGCTCCGAGTGCTTCACCGACGACGGATGCGCTATCGATGCGGCTCCTGGCACAACACGCGATCACGTCGATGAGTGCGCCGAACTCGTCGGTGGCGACGACGCTCAGTCCGAAACACCGAGCCCAGGTCGTCACGAGCTTCGCCTCGGCTGGCCCAGACGACAAGAAGGAGTCGTGCAATGACCTCGTCCACCACTCGACGACCGCCACGACCCAATGGAGGGGCGCGTCGCCGGGCGGCCGCACGGCGACAGCGCCGAAACCGCCTTCTCGTTGGCGCCAGCATCACCCTGGTCGTCGTGCTCATCGCGCTCGTCGTCACGTTACACGTGGTAAACCGTGGCTCGGGCTCGGCATCGGCCACTTCCCCGTCGGGGTCAACTACTGCCTCGCTGGCGATCGGCACGGCCGCGCCGAACGGCACCGTCACCACGCTCGCCGGTGCCCCGAAGTCGGTGGCGTCGTTACGCGGCCGCCCCGCCCTCATCTGGTTCGTGACGACCTGGTGCTCTTCGTGCGAGGCAGGAACCCAGACGATGGCGCAGAGCATCCCCACGCTGGCCGCCGATGGTGTGCGGGTGGTTGAGATCGAGAACTACGCCGACTTCGGCCAGTCGGGTCCAACGATGAGGGCCTTCGCGAGATCCCTCGCCGGCAGCGCCTTTACCAACCCCGACTGGACCTTCGGTGAGGCGTCGTCCGCCCTCACTCGTACGTACAACCCCAGGGCCTATCTCGACATCTACTACCTGATCAATGCGAAGGGCAAGATCGTCTATGTGAACGGGTCGCCGTCATCCACGATGCCCGAACTACTCCAGGCCGCCAAGAGCCTCGCGTGAGACGCCACGCACCACGCGGTCAGGTGGGATCTCACACGGGACTCCGGCGGATTCTGGTCGTGGGAGCCATCGTGACCGCCACCACCCTCGCCGCGGCGGCGCTGGCGGACGTCGGAAGTGCGATGACCAGTCATTCGGACGCCGCTCGTCTCTCTGCTCATAGAACGACTGACGCTGCACCGAAGGCGCCGAACGGCGAGTTCACCACGCCCTCAGGCGCACTCGCCACGATCGCCTCACTCCGAGGTCGGCCGACCATGGTGTGGTTCGTAGCGGGCGGATGCGCCAGTTGCGCAGCGAGCAT
>JBMFWX010000128.1:0-1844 GCA_049964855.1 Acidimicrobiales bacterium | reverse complement strand
CGGCGCCGCCAGCGGCATCGGCGCCAGCGTGACCCACTCCCAGCGTGCCGCGGGCCACCTGGTAGCTGGCGTCGACCTGGCCGTCTCGGCGGCCGACCTCTCGATCCAGGGTGACGTGTCGGACGCCCGAGCGATGAACGACGCCGCGGCGCGCGCGACCGCCGAGCTCGGCCCGATCGACACGGTCGTGAGCGTCGCCGGGTACTACGAGATGATCCCCTTCTCCGAGATCAGTGAGGCCCAGTGGCACCGGATGCTGCACGTGCATCTCGGAGGTCTCACCAATCTCGTTCGCGCCACCCTGCCCGACATGCTGGCACGCGAGCGGGGCACCATCGTCGCCGTCACCTCCGAGTTGGCCATCGGCGGGGGCGACCACGACGCACACTACGCCGCGGCGAAGGGAGCCATCATCGGTTTCGTCCGCAGCCTCGCCGTCGAGGTCGCCGCGAAGGGGGTGCGTGTGAACGCGGTCGCCCCGGGCCCCTGCGACACGCCGCTGCTCGCGCCGGACTCGCCCTGGAGGGACCGTGACTACCTCGACACCCTGCCCGCGCGTCGACTCGCCCGACCCGACGAGATCGCCGCGGCGGTCCAGTTCCTCGTCGATGACGGCAGCTTCGTGGTCGGAGACGTCATCTCGATCAACAGCGGGGCGGTGATCTAATGGATGGCGCGGTCCTCGACACCGAGTCGCTCACCCTGGTCACGGGCGCCACGCAGGGAATCGGTGCCGCCATCGCGCGGCGATTCGCCCGCGAGGGCGCCCGCCTCGCGATCAACGACCGGACAACCAGCCCGGCGATGGACGCCGTCGTGCGCGAGGTGGGCGGCGTCGCGGCGCCCGCCGACGTCGCGGACCGGTCCCGTGTCGCGGCCATGGTGCATCAGCTGACCGAGCAGTCCGGTCCCATCGGGACGCTGGTGTGCAACGCGGCGTACATGACCATGTCACCATTCCTCGAGCATCCGCTCGATGACTGGTGGAAAGTCATCGACACGAACTTGACGGGGACCTTCCACCTCGTTCAGGAGGTCCTGCCGTCCATGCGAGAACTCGGCGCCGGACGCATCGTCGTCGTCTCGTCCTACTGGGGGGTGATCGGCTGGCCCGACGCGACCGCCTACGCCGCGTCCAAGGCGGGCCTGGTGGCGCTCGTCAAGACTCTCGGTCGCGAGCTCGCGCCCGAGGGGATCATCGTCAACGGGATCGCCCCGGGTGTCACCTCAACCCCCCAACTCGAGGTGGACGCGGCGGCCCGCGGCTGCTCTGTCACGGCAATCGAGGAACTCTATGCTCGGGGTATTCCCGCCGGCCGCGTCGCCCAGCCCGACGAGATCGCCGCGGGCGTGGCCTTCCTCGCCGATCGGCGAATGGGGGCCATGGTCGGCACCGTGTTGCAAGTGAATGGTGGAGAGGTGCGTGGCCGAGTATGAGTGACCCCCGAGTGATCGTCGAACAGACCAACGGCCTCGAGGTCCCACGTTTCGCGGGACTCACGACGTTCGCCCGCCTCCCCCGACGTGAGGACGTCGCGCGCTACGACGTCGCGATCGTGGGCGTTCCGTTCGACTCGGGAGTCACCTACCGGCCCGGCGCGCGCTTCGGACCCGCGCACATCCGTCAGTCGTCACGCCTGCTTCGGCCCTACAACCCGTCGATGAACGTCGAGCCCTTTCACCACCAGCAAGTGGTCGACGCGGGTGACATCGTCGCGAACCCTTTCAACATCGACGAGGCGATCGAGCAGATCGAGGCCGGCGTCCTCGCACTCGCCGGCGAGGGCCAGTGCGGGGACCCCGATTAGTGAGCCAACGCCAGTGAGAGTCGTTGTTGGTTCTGT
>JBMFWX010000127.1:0-1864 GCA_049964855.1 Acidimicrobiales bacterium | reverse complement strand
AGCGCTGTTCGACGCGCCCCACGCGTACGAGCGCGTGCACCGCGGCGCGGCGCCGACCCGCGACGTCCTCGGGCAGGCGCGGCTCGACGATCAGCGCGGCGCCCTCGGCCATCGCCGCCCGGGTGGCAACGGTGTTGACCGGTCGCGTCGCGCCGGGGTGGCCGGCCAGCGCGGCCAGCACCGATCGGCGAAAAGCGTCGGCGTCGCGTCGGCGTCGCTGCACCTCGATGCTCGGGGGCGCGGGCACCACATCGTCGGGCGCCCCGCGTACCAGGGCGACGCGGTGCACGCAGGCGTTGATCTCGTCGGCGCGCAGCGGTTGACCCACTGGCTCAGCCTACGGGCCCGGACCAGCGCCTCTCGAGAGTCGCGAGGGTCCCCCTTCGCCGAGCCCACCTCACTAACCTGGACTCGATGCGACTGGCGACCTACCAGGACTGCGATCGCCGCGAGAAGCGCGCGGTCCTGCAGCTCTTCTGGCGCGGCGCACCCGACACGACGGCGCGCGTGCGTCGGGCGGCGCGGGAGTACGCACCCTACGCCCTCGCCGCGACGAGCGTCATCACGCTCGAGTCCGCCGTGCTCGCCTGGGCGCTCGCAGGTCGGGGTGGCGTGTGGGCGCTCGGTGGGGCGCTGTCGGGCGCCGTGGCCCTCGCGTCGGCGTGGTCCACGGTGCGGGCCGCGCAACGGTGGCGCGCGCTGCGCGACGAGCGCGCGGTGGGCCTAGCCGCACCGAGGTGACGAGCGGGTCGAACGACCTCGACCTCGGGGAGACGGGGGTGACGTCACGGTGGACGCGCTGGTTGGACCACCCGCTGGGCTGGGGCTGGTGCGTCGCCGGGTGGATCGTGAGCACGGCCGTCTTCGTGGGGGCCATCGCGTGGCTCGGTGGACCCGACGCCGGTGACTCAGGACAGTCGCTCTCCTCGACCTGGGCGATCGCCCACGGCGCGATCGGGTGTGCCTACCCGCCGGCGGACACCTTCGCCGCGGCGGGGTCGGCCAATCCGATCGTGCTGACTGCCCCGGTGTACCCGCTGGTGAGCGGGGCGCTGGCGGCCCTCGTACGCGTCGGCCACGACGTGGCCTTTCCGAGCTCGGCCCAGCTGGGGCCCGACTGCTCGCACGCGCTGACCGCGATCGCGCGGTGGGCGACGGCGTCGGGGGCGACGACGGCGACGTTGGCGCTCGGCTACGTGGGGTGGCTATTCATTCTGGTCGGGACGGTGTCGCTCCTGCGCGCCATCGGCCGGGGCCGGCGCGGGTGGGAGCCGGTGACCCTGCTGGTGCTCGCGATCAGCGGACCGGCGATCATGCCCATCGAGACCTTCTTTCACCCCGAGGACCTGGTGGCCATGGGGCTCAGCCTGGTCGGACTGGCCGCGGCGCTGCGCGAGCGCTGGCTGGTGGCGGGAGTGGTGATGGCGCTGGCGATCGAGAGCCAGCAGTTCGCCCTGCTCGTTGCGGTGCCGCTCTTTGTCGTCGCGGCCCGGGACCGTCGCTACCGCTACGGCACCGGGATTATCGCGGGTCTCGTGGCCCTTCTGATCCCCCTCGGTGTGCTCAGCGGTGGACGCGTGTGGCGCGCGGCCCTGCTCGGGTCGAGCCGGGCGGGCATCGATGGGGTCCACGGCGCGGTGGGACGTGGCTCTGGGAGACCCACGTGGGGGACTCGCGCTGCTAGCCGCGGCCCGAGGTCTGCCGATCCTGGTGGCCGCGTGGCTGGCCTGGCGCGTGCGTCGTCGCACCATGGGGCCAGTGGACCCCAGCGCGCTGATGCGCCTCGTGACGATCAGCCTCGCCCTGCGTCTGGTCTTCGAGGTGAACCTCTTCGGGTACTACTTCATGGCGGTCGCGGTGGCGC
>JBMFWX010000126.1:0-1866 GCA_049964855.1 Acidimicrobiales bacterium | reverse complement strand
CGCGAAAATGCGATTCGAACGCTCAACGGAATTCACGTGAACGATTGGGGCTAATGGTGGGCGCTGAGGGACTCGAACCCCCGACCTGCTGAGTGTAAATCAGCTGCTCTGACCACCTGAGCTAAGCGCCCGAGTCCACCACACTACGGCACCCTCCCCAGCCGAACCGTCTAACGTGACTTCTGGGGTCGGGTGTTTGGGAGCCCGGAGGCGCTATGAGTCGATCAGCCTCGCCAGAGCACTTCGTCGCTCAACTGCTCAGCCGCGAGACGGCGGCGCTGCTGCGGTCCTCAGCAGTGGCGCGGACCTCACGCGATCCCGAGGGCGTCCACCAGGCGCGCGTGGCGACTCGCCGGCTCCGGGCCGACGTCAGCCTGCTCGCCGGCATGCTGGACCCGCCGTGGCGCGCGCGTCTCGTGCACGAGCTGGGGCACTTTGGGCGCCTGCTCGGGCGGTGTCGTGACCTCGACGTCGTCATTGCCCGCCTCGACACCACTGCGGGAGATGACCCGACTCTCGACATCACCGTGATCGTGCATCTGCGAGCCCGCCGCGACGCCCTGACGCCACGCCTGGACGCGGCCATCGATTCTCACCGGTACCGCAAGATGCTGAACTACCTGGTCGACGGCTCCCTGTCCCCGCCCCTCGCGCCGTCTCCCCCCGACTGGTGCTCCCCCTTGGTCGAGCGCTGGCGAAGGCGCTGGGACGCCGTCGCCACAGCGATGGAGCTCACGCCCACCAGTGAGCAACTGCACGCCTTGCGCATCGCCACCAAGCGCGCTCGGTACGCCAGCGAAGTGGTCGATGCGCTGGTTGGCAAGCTCCAGCCCGTCCTGGATCGCGCCACTGCCGCGCAAGATCATCTCGGACTCCTGCACGACCAGACCGTGACGTCTGCTCTGGTAGCCGAGTGGTACCACTCTCCCGCAGCCGCGCAAGGCGTCGACCCGAACGACGCGATCGAGTCCTGGGCACGGGCTCTGCAGACGGACGCTCCGCACGCACACCGCTGGCTCGATCCGCTCACCGAAGCGCTCGTCTTGGTCGAGGAACGGTCGCGCCACCTGCCAGGGAGTCGGGAGCGGACATCGGGTTAGGTGCGTTTCCCCCCGTCGATCACGCGATCGGCGAGTGCGTCCTGGCTAACCGCGGGGTCGCGCTGATCTGGTGGGGGCCGCCAGAGGAACGCGAGCGGCGCTCCTCTGGGTCAACGAGGCCGTCCGCCGAGAAATGTGGGTCTTCCGGAATAAGTGGGGATCAGTGATCCCACTGAGCTGACTGGGTATCCACCACCGGGGCCAGGGGCCCCGACATCGTGATTGCTGTCGAAGGCATCACGAGGAGACCCTGGTAATGAATGACGGTATCGGTTTGGCGGAGAAGATGTTGGGACTACCCGGCTTGACGGTCCTCGAGGTAGAGGACGTACCCGGTGAACTGGTGATCAAGGTCGAGGCGACCCGAACCAAGGCGACGTGTCCTTCGTGTCGTCGGCGGGCCTACGCGCACGACCGCGTCGAGGTGCACCTGCGCGACCTGCACTGCTTCGGTTGTCCCACTCGTCTCGTCATCCGAAAGCGCCGCTGGAGGTGTCGGACCACCGGGTGCATTACGAAGACCTGGACCGAGAAGTTGGCGGGCATCGCACCGCGCCAGGTTTTGACCTCCCGAGCCGGGGCCGAGGTGACCCGCCAAGTCGGCCAGCTGTGTCGTTCGGTCGCCTCAGTGGCCACCGAGTACGGCGTCGGCTGGAACACCGCCTGGGCGGCCGTTGCGCGCCACGGCACCCCTCTCGTGGAGAGTCCCTCGCGCGTGGGCTCGGTGCGCGCCCTGGGCGTGGACGAGCACACCTATCTTTCCGCC
>JBMFWX010000125.1:0-1888 GCA_049964855.1 Acidimicrobiales bacterium | reverse complement strand
CCCGGCAGGTTCGTCGTGACGAGCGCCGTCGAGGCGGCCAGTGCGGTCGCCGTCGTGTTGTCACCGGTGACGGTCTCGTCGACGGTGAGGTAGTACCCCGCCTGGTTCGAGGTCACCACGAAGGTCGCCGCCGTCGCGCCCGCGATGGCGGAGCAGGTCGTGGGAACCGCGAAGCCGGCCGTCACCGACGTCGCACACTCGTACCACTGGTAGGTCGTCGCGTAGGTGGTGATCGCGCTCACCGTCGCCACCGCGCGCAGCGGGCTACCCACCGTCGCGGTGCCCGACACGGTGAGGGCCGTGATCGCGAGTGTGGAGACGAGCGGCAGCGTCGTCGAGGCCGAGTACAGCGTGAGATCGCTCAACGTGGCGCCCCCGACCCCGTTGTGGGCGGTGACACCGACCAGGAAGTAGTCACCGGCGAGGCTGCCCGTGGGCTGGAAGGATGTCCCCGTCGCCCCGATCGCGTGACACGCGCTCGACAGCACCGTCGAGGCGCCGGCCACCGGCGCCGTGCAGTAGTACCAGGCGTCGCTGAGCGTTGGGGTGGGCGCCCCGAGCCAGGTGCCATTCAGAGCGGTCAGCGGCGTGGCGGTCGACGCCGTGGTCGTGGCCAGCGAGGGCGGTACCGTGTTCGTCGGCACGGCGGTCGTGAGCTGGGTGGTCGCCGAGTCGTAGAACAACGCGCCCAGCCCGTTGTTGATCGTCACGCGCACCAGGACGTTGTTAGTCCCCGACCCGGTGAAGTTCGTGGCGCTGGCCAGGGTGTCGGGCGCGTAGGACGCCGCCGTGGCGCTCACGATCGCCGAGCAGCCGGTCGCCGGCAGCGCGGCACCCGCCACCAGGGCCCCCGTGCACGAGTACCACTGGTCGCTCGTCTGAGACGGTGTCGGGGCCGGCGTGGCCGTGAAGGAGGGTGCGGCGGTCATCGTCGTGCCGAGCGGCGTGGTGGCCCCCGCCCCAGTGAGGGCGACCCCGGAGAAGACGACCGGGGCGCCGATGAGTGTCAGCGAGGCGGAGTTGGCGTAGAGCGTCACCACGCCCGGCGAGGTCGCCGTCGCGACCACGACGAGGTAGCGCCCCAGGTCGGCGCTCGTCGGTGCGTACGTCGGGCCGGTACCGACCGCGACCCCGCAGGAGATCGGGAACGTCGACGTCGGCGTGCTCGACGCCAAGACGGCGTTCGCGCAGTCGTACCAGGCGTCGGTGACCGTCGGTGAGGGTGAGCCATTGAAGGGCGTGGTGAGCGTCGCGTGGTCGACGCCGTTCACGTTCGGGGTGGCGATCGCCACGGCCCCCTGCGTGGAGGCGGTGGCCGGAACCACCGCCAGCGACGCCGGCAGGACGTAGTAGGTGCCGGCGCTGTTGGCGGCCTCGACCTGGGCGATCAGCCACTCCCCGCTCTGGGCGGTGGTCGGGCTGAAGGTCGGCGACGTCGCGCCGGGAATCGGCGAGCGCGACGCCGGCAGGACGTAGTAGGTGCCGGCGCTGTTGGCGGCCTCGACCTGCGCGATCAGGACGGGTCGCTGGTGCACGCGTACCACACGTTGCCGGACACCGTAGGCGTGGGCGACCCCGACCAGGTGCCCGGCGACACGCTGACGCTGCCCCCACCACCGCCGAGCCGCTGACGGTGGCGTAGGAGGTCGGCCGCGGGGGCACCGGTTCGACAACCGCGCTGCTCGGCGAGTAGTAGATCGCACTCGAGGGGAGGCCGTTAGCGGCGCTGACCCCGGCCACCAGGTACGTGCCGACGTCGGCACTAGTGAACGAGTACGTCCACGGCCCCGCGAGCAACGCCGACGAGCTGGCGACAGGGCTCGTCGCGCACGCGCCGGACAGCATCACGCTGGCGTCGGGCACCGCGCTCGCGCACCGGTACCAGGAG
>JBMFWX010000124.1:1445-1959 GCA_049964855.1 Acidimicrobiales bacterium | reverse complement strand
TTGATCTGAACGTGGCGAAAGTGTAAAGGTTCGGGCAGCTCCAGTACAGTGTGCGATTAATACAATTTGAGTGTGGCGGTTAGACGACTGTCTAACCCATCACAACGGACGTGAGGGGGGTGGGGCGAGGTGGCCATCACGGTGGGCGAACTCGTGGCGCTGCCCCACCTTCGCTTGGCGTTGCTGAGCGGTCGAGCTGGTCTCGACCGCACGGTGACGTGGGCTCACTCGTCGGACCTCGACGACCCGTGGCGGTGGCTCGCGGGCGGCGAACTGCTGATGAAGAACGGCCGCACCCTGCCCACGACCGAGGCGGAGCAGGTCGCCTTCGTCGAGCACCTGAGCGCGGCCCTGGTCAGTGGCTTGGTCATCGGCGTTGATCCCCAGTCGCCGCCTATCGCGCCGCAGGCCCTGCGGCGCGCCGACGACGTGGCGCTGCCGATTCTCTCGGTCCCTTTCTCCATGAGCTTCATCGTGCTTAGTCGTGCCGTTGCCGACGCGCTGCTCAGCGAGG
>JBMFWX010000124.1:0-1435 GCA_049964855.1 Acidimicrobiales bacterium | reverse complement strand
GAAGATCTACGACTCGATCCACGCCGCGGTGGCGACCGGCGACCCGCGTGCGTTTCACGCGCGTCTCGAGAGGGAGCTGTCGTGTGAGCTATACGTTGTCGACGCCGAGACGTTAGCTCCCGTGCTCGAGGGTACGCCGTCGCTTCCGCCGGCGCTCAGCGATCGCGTGCGCGACGAGATCAGCGCGATGGGAGGGGCGATTCCGGGCGCGCTGCACTTCGTGGGGGCGCGAGATGACGAGATCGCCATCGTCGAGGTCCCCTACGACGAGCCGACTCTTCTGGTGGCCCGGGTGCCCGGTCGTCAGGCGTACGACCTGGTGCTGCTCCAGCACGCCGCCACCGCGGTGGCCGTGGAGGTCGCCCACTCCTCGCAGCACGCCGACTACCAGCGTCAGGTCGGCACCGAGTTGCTCTCCCAGTTGATCGACGGGCGATTGGACGAGGCGGCTGGGGCGTCGCAACTGGCGCGTCAGGGCATCTCGCCCTCGTCGTGCCGCCTTTTCGCGATTGGCGGGTGCGACGCGACCGGCGAGCGACGCCTGCACGTCGGCCTGCGACGTCGGCGGATGGCACATGTGCTGCTACGCCGCGATCGAGTGGTCTTTCTACTTCTCCGTTGTGACGTGGCGGCGGCCGCGGAGGTGTCAACGTTCGCGTCGTCGCTGGTGCGGGCGCGACTCGGCGATGGCTGCACCGTCGGTGTCAGTGATTCGCTCGGTGATTCGTTGAGGGCACCGGCGGCGTCACGAGAGGCGCTGTGGGCGCTGGCCAGCGCGACGTCTGCGACGCCGATCGTCGCCTACGGTGAGGCGTCGCCGCTGCCCGCCCTCCAGAGTCCCGAGGAGGCGCACGCCCTCGTGGGACGGATTCTCGGGTCGCTGCTGGCGTACGACCTCGACAACGGCACCGACCTCGTGCACTCTCTGGCGACCTTCCTCGCGACACAGCGATCCTGGCAGCGCTGCGCGGCGGCGCTGCACGTTCACCGCCAGACGGTCATCTATCGCATGCGTCGCGTGGAGCAACTCACGGGGCGCTCTCTGTCCGAGACGGGCGACATCGCGATTCTCTGGCTCGCCCTGAGCGCGCGGGAGATCCTGCGTTTGGGGGGAAAGTCGTCACTGGTTGGGGTGGTTGGCGAGCCGTCTGGTCGTCCCGCGTCGGGTGAGTGATCCGGTGGTGGACGTCAGCGCACGACGGGCGTGACCCGCGCTGATCACCGGGTATCACTCCCGGCGTCGCCCGTACGTGTGACGAGTTATGGTTCGCGGGCCGCGACCGCGCGAGTGACGTACACGGACCGCCTACTCACCTACGTAGTAGCGATCGGCCACCGACAGGGCCTCGTCCAAGATGGCGAGACCCTCGCGGACCTCGCCGGGCGTGGCGGTGCAGGGGGGTACCACGTGAGTCCGGTTGAAGTGAGTGAACGG
>JBMFWX010000123.1:0-1993 GCA_049964855.1 Acidimicrobiales bacterium | reverse complement strand
CGAGTCGTCCTCGCGCATGTAGCGCACTGCCGCGAGCGAGAGGATCGTCGTCGCCGAACTGCGTCCCCCCGAGCCCAACGTGGCGAGTTTGGTGACGTCCGAGTTCTGGCGGGACCCGTAGGTGACGCCGCAGGTGAGACAGAACCGCAGGGGCGCGGGCACGAGCCACGCCCGCACACCGCCCTCGTTCAGGTGTCCGCCGGGTGAGACGGTAACGAGCTGGGGCAGACTCTTACGCCGATCGGCCTTGACCCGCATACCACTCGACGTCTCCTCCACCCAGTCCTCGGGGAGTCGATCGAAGAGAGCGGGATCGGTCACCTCGGGCCAGTCGCTCCCGATCACGAGATACGACGGCGGCGCATCGGCCATACGCTCGTTGAGCGGACGCGGGTCGAACTCCTCGCCGTCGCGGTCCACCACCGTTCCGGGGTAGTACTCCTGACCGCACTCACGGCAGAAGGCCAGGGGGCGCAGGACCCGGGAGCGATCGCCGGGCACGAACTCCTGGGGGCTGGTCGTCACGTAGCGCGTCTCGGGCGCGTCCAGCGAGGCGTAGACGGTGTCGCCACGCGCGTAGAACTGGTGCAACCGGAAGGCGAAAACCGGAAAACCGGTGTCGGGATGACGCACGGTCCCTCCGGCGAGGAGCTGGCCCTCGACGACTCGTTCACAAACATCCTGGTCAAGGCCGGTGATGTCGGCCAGTTCGGCGGCGACGCCGTCGGTCTGGCCGATCGTACGGGGTGGCACCCGAACGAGACGCTCTGATCCCTCCTCACTCGTTACGCCGAGGCGCGATTCGATCCACGCGGTCAGGGGATCAGCGACGAAGGCCTCGTAGTCGCGTGGCGCCGGCGCGTCCGCGGCAACTCGACCGCGCAGCCTCGCCACCGCGGTCGCGTCACTCACGTCGAAGCCGGGAGTCGCGCGAGTGAGCGTCTCGCCAATCACATCCTCGGGCCTCACCGGCCGGCCGAAGAGGCGGGTCGCCACCTCGGCGATCTCATTCTGCTGGTCGGTCCACGGACCGCCCGTCGCGAGCGTCGCCGAGGTGCCCACGATCTGAAGACGCTCGGCGCGACACGCGTCGCGCACTCGACGACACAGCAGGGCGACGTCGGCACCCTGGCGCCCGCGGTACGTGTGGAACTCGTCGAGGACGAGGAAGCGCAGATCCTGCGCGGCCCGGATAAGGGGCTTCTCATCGACGCGCGAGAGCACTAGCTCGAGCATCACGTAGTTGGTCAAGATGATGTCGGGAGGATCGGCCCAGATCTGGCGACGCTCCTCGTCCTTCTCTTGGCCGGTGTAGCGCGCGAAGCGTACGGGTCCTCGCCCGTTTGGGTATCCGCGGTTGAGGAACTTGTCCAACTCTCCTGCCTGGGAGTTGGCCAGAGCGTTCATCGGGTAGACCACGATTGCCTTGACCCCCCGGCCCGGCCCCTCGCGCAAGATCGCGTCGACGATGGGCATGAGGTAGGCCAAGCTCTTGCCCGATCCCGTTCCCGTCGTGAGCACGTAGCTGCCCCCGCGCCGTGCCGCCTCGATCGCCTCGACCTGGTGACGGTGCAAGTGCAGGCCGCGCTGCGACCCACCGTCGTCCTTCAGGCGAAAGAGCTGCGCACACTCGGGATGCAGCGCGCCATCGGCGACGAGTTTGTCCACCCATCCGCCCGGTTCAAATGCGGGGTTGAGACCCATGCGAGGGTGCGGCCAGAGCAATCCATCTCTAAGTTGAGTCTCGACTTCGGCACGTAACCGCTCGTCGCGCACGGCGAGGAAGCTGCGCACGTAGTGCTCGTACTCACGAACCTGGTGGCGGCGCAGCTCAAAGACGTTCATCGCCACGACCCCCACTTCCGTCGCCCGCACCAACTGACACCCTCGTAGACCGTATCGCGACCCACTGACACGGTGAAGAACTGGCGAACAGGGAGTCGAGTGCGTCCTGGCGAGTGCCGCCGACACCGCGGCACGATTGCCCGACTAA
>JBMFWX010000122.1:0-1999 GCA_049964855.1 Acidimicrobiales bacterium | reverse complement strand
TACGCGACCCCGCTTCGAGCAGGTTGAGGCCGCCCTATCGTGCACGGTGCATCTCCCGGCGCGGATGACGTCGGCGGCGTTCGCGCTCGACGTCCCCGAGGGGTGGCGGGAGGATCCGTGGCTGCGCCGGCTACGGGTGGTAGAACTCTCAGCAGATGGCGAGGCGAGGGTCGGTCGGTTCGTCCTCCGGTACTCGGTCGAACGGGGGCTAGATGTGACGGGTGATGGGGGCTGAGCCGTTTCACTTCGACCTCGTCAGTGCCCCGTGGGTCCCGGTTCGGCTGCGCGACGAGGGAGTGCGCGAGTTGGGGTTGCTCGACACGCTGCTCAACGCGCACGACATCATCGGGCTGAACGTCGAGTTCCCGACCCAGGAGCCCCCGCTGCTACGCCTGCTGCTGGCCCTGTGCTACCGGGCCCTGCGCGGACCCGTCGACGACGCGGCCTGGGACTCCCTCTGGGACGCCCCCACCCTGCCCGAGGCCGCCCTCACCGAGTACCTGGAGCGCTGGCGGGGACGCTTCGATCTTTTCGATCCCGACGCGCCCTTCTACCAGTCACCGCACCTGGAGCCCGCGGGCCCGGGGGGAAACAAACCCGTGACGAGGCTCGTCTCGCACGCGCCCTCGGCCAACAGCGTTCCGCTGTTTACGCCCATGACCGACGAGATGGGCCTCACGCTCAGCCCCGCCGAGGCAGCCCGGTGGTTGATCGAGCGCCACGCCTGGGGGACGTCGTCGGACAAGACCGGAGCTAAGGGGAACCCGAGGCTAAGGGCGGGGAAGGACTCTCCTCAGGTCGGCTACGTCGCCTGGATCGGCTTCACCGCTCCGATCGGCCGATCGCTGCGCGAGACGCTGCTGCTCAACCTGATTCCGTGGAACTACGCCACTCTGCTGCGCGGCGGGCCCGACGATCTGCCCGCCTGGGAGCGCCCACCAACGGGACCGACGCGAGCGGAGCGTCCCCCCGATGGCGTGTGCGACCTGTACACCTGGCAGGGGCGGCGTATCCTTTTGTTCCCCGAGCGCCGAGGAGACCTCGACGTCGTCTCGTCGGTGCTGGTCTGCGCGGGCGACAACGTGCCCCACGACGCCGTTCGCTCCGTTGATCCCCAGACCGGCTGGCGCGTAAAGAAGGAGCGCGACGGGACGCTGACCTACTTGCCGCTCAAGGCGCGTACGGGCCAGCAGGTCTGGCGGGGACTCGGCGCGCTGCTCGCCCTGGACGAGGTCCATCGGCGCGCTGGCGTGCTGTCGTGGCTGGCCGGGCTCGGAGACCGCGCCGAGTACGTGTCACTACTCGTGACGTCGATGACCTTCGGCGACATGTCCTCGACGGTGAAGGACCTGCTGTCGGATAGGCTCGACACCCCGGTCGCCGTACTGCGCGCAGAGAACCCGCTGGCCTTCACCGTGGCGAGCGACGCTGTGGTGCTGGCCGAGGCGGCGGCGAAGGCCCTGGGCCGCGTGGCCGAGGGCCCCTTCCTGAAACTCGACGAGGCGACGGGCCGCTACCAGGTGCCTCCCGGCAAGACGGATCAGGCAGCCGCGGCACGACGAGAGATCGGCGAGGATCTCTTCGCCGCACTCGACGGGCCCTTCCGTCACTTCCTCTCCACGCTGGGGGGCGAGAGTGACGTCAGTGGGGCGCGTCGGCGCTGGTCGGTGATCGTGGGTGAGCACGCGCGCGCCATCGCCCAACGCACCGTCACCACGTGGTCGGCGGCGGACGTGTTCACGGGAGCCCTCGCCGAGGGCCGGTTTCAACGCGACCTCGCCCGCGCGCGTGACGAGTTCTCCCCATCCGATCACGACCCCAAGGAGGATGGATGATGGCACCAGAGGCGACCACGGCCGCGACGTCGTCGATCGACCGCGTGCTGGCGCGCATCGCCACGCGCCCCGAGGCCCTGGCGGCGCTGCGGCGCGGGGTGGGCCGACCCCTCGAGGAGTCGCCGGACTCCTGGCCCTACGTGATGGAGGTGGCGGGCAGCGGG
>JBMFWX010000121.1:0-2076 GCA_049964855.1 Acidimicrobiales bacterium | reverse complement strand
ACGCGGCCTGAGGGATCAAAGACAAAGAGTCTCCGGAATACCTGGACCGAATCAATCCGACGCGTCAGTCGAGCGTGTGTGCGGGGAAAAGGCCCACCGTATTCGGCACCGTGTTCGCTGGTTCTTCACGATGTCGGTGGGTCGCGATACGGTCTACGAGGACGTCAATTAGTGCGAGCGATGCTTAAAGGGAGGTGGCGGCGATGAACGTCTTTGAGCTGCGACGCCACCAGGTCCGTGAGTACGAGCACTACGTGCGCAGCTTCCTCGCGGTGCGCGACGAACGACTGCGCGCCGAAGTGGAGATGCAACTCACCGAGGGGCTGCTCTGGCCGCACCCGCGCATGGGCCTCAACCCCGCATTCGCGCCGGGCGGCTGGGTCGACCAGCTCGTCGCCGATGGCACGCTGCATCCGGAGTGCGGACGGCTCTTTCGCCTGAAGGACGACGAGGGGTCACAGCGCGGACTTCATCTGCACCGCCAC
This sequence comes from Acidimicrobiales bacterium, assembly GCA_049964855.1. Classification (GTDB taxonomy): domain Bacteria; phylum Actinomycetota; class Acidimicrobiia; order Acidimicrobiales; family RAAP-2; genus RAAP-2. The sequence continues at coordinate 1,591 of JBMFWX010000121.1, read as the reverse complement.
CAGGTCGAGGCCATCGAGGCGGCGCGGCGCGGGGGCGGCTACGTACTCACGACGGGCACCGGATCGGGCAAAAGCCTGGCCTACCTCATCCCCATCGTCAACGCGATCCTGCGCGAGGGGCCGGGCCGAGGGGTCAAGGCGATCGTGGTCTACCCGATGAACGCCCTCGCCAACTCCCAGGCCGGTGAACTCGACAAGTTCCTCAACCGCGGATACCCCAACGGGCGAGGCCCCGTGCGATTCGCGCGATACACCGGCCAGGAGACAGATGAGGAGCGCCGCCAGATCTGGGCCGATCCGCCCGGCATCATCTTGACCAACTACGTGATGCTCGAATTGGTGCTCTCGCGCGTCGACGAGAAGCCCCTCATTCGGGCCGCGCAGGGCCTTCGTTTCCTTGTTCTCGACGAGCTTCACACGTATCGCGGACGCCAGGGGGCTGACGTGGCCCTGCTGTGTCGTCGGGTGCGCGACGCGTGCCGCGCCGAGCGCCTGCAGATCGTGGGCACCTCGGCGACGCTCGCGACGGGCGGTTCGTGGACCGACCAGCAGAGTGAGATCGCCGAGGTGGCGACCCGGCTCTTCGGTCGACCGGTGAACCCCGAGGACGTCATCGGCGAGACGCTCACGCGCGCGACTCCCGGTTTCGATGCGAGTGATGCGACCGCGGTGGCGAGGCTGCGTCATCGCATCGAAGCCGAAGCAGCGGCGCCGAGCGACTACGAGGCCTTCGTCGCCGATCCGTTGACCGCGTGGATTGAGTCCCGTCTCGGCGTGACGAGCGAACCGGGATCGGATCGCCTGGTACGGGTGCCACCTCGCACGATTGGCCAGTCCGACGGCGTCGCCGCCGAACTAGCCGAGCTCACCGGGCTCGACCCGAACCTCTGCGAGCGAGTGGTCGAGGCCCAGCTCCTCGCCGGGGGAGGCGTGCGTCATCCCGATACCGGTTTTCCGGTCTTCGCTTTCCGGCTGCACCAGTTCTACGCGCGCGGCGACACCGTCTACGCCTCGCTCGAATCGCCCGAGTCGCGATATGTCACCACGAGTCCCCAGGAGTTCGTGCCGGGCGATCGCACCCGGGTCCTGCGCCCCCTGGCCTTCTGCCGCGAGTGTGGTCAGGAGTACTACCCGGGAACGGTGGTGGGCCGCGACGGGGAGGAGTTCGACCCGCGTCCCCTCAACGAGCGCCTGGCGGATGCCCCGCCGTCGTATCTCGTGATCGGGAGCGACTGGCCCGAGGTGACCGATTTCGCACTCTTCGAGCGACTGCCCGAGGACTGGGTGGAGGAGACCGCGAGCGGCCAGCGAGTGAAGGCCGACCGACGCAAGAGCCTGCCCCAGCTCGTCAGCGTGTCGCCCGATGGCCACCTGAACGAAGGTGGAGTGAGGGCGTGGCTGGTGCCCGCGCCCTTGCGGTTCTGTCTGACCTGTGGCGTCACCTACGGGTCCCGCCAGAACTCGGACGTGACCAAGCTCGCCACGTTGGGCTCGGGGGGGCGCAGCTCGGCGACGACGATCCTCTCGCTCGCGGCGGTGCGCTACATGCGCGAGGACGACTCGCTGGCCAAAGAGGCCCGCAAGCTCCTCG
>JBMFWX010000120.1:0-2080 GCA_049964855.1 Acidimicrobiales bacterium | reverse complement strand
AACGGCGGCTGCGACTTGGGGCATTTCACTCCAGCATCATCAGTTGGCCACCCCAAGAAGGCAGCGCCGAACTTCCTCGACGCGCTCGCCGCACTGCGGCGCTGCCTGTGGTCCGAACGAATTTCGCCGATGTCATCCTCTGGGGCACTCAACCCGAAAATCATCGACGGTCTACTCGACACGCTCACGTGCGGCATAACTTGGGCCCTCCCCCGTAGTGGCACTGCCGAGGAACGCTCAAAACAGCGCCACTCCACTCCAAAGCCCCGACGTCGAAGTTAGCCCGTGGTACCACCGGCCTCGCGCGGACCCGGACCCGGCCGACGCCGGCGACGCGAGCGCGGCGGGGCTACGCGGCGCGCGGCGCCGACGTGGCGTAAACGCCCACGCGCACGGCGTAGACCACGACGTTGGACTCGTACGAGCCGGTCGCGCGATCGAACACGCCACCGCACGTCACGAGCTGGAGGGCGCTGTAACCGTGCGAGCCGTAGACCGCGCGATCCGGGAACGCGGACTTGACGTAGGTCGCCACCCGGGTCACGCGAAAGGTCGGGTGCTGTCCGTCGGCCAGGAACACCTGGAGCCGGTCACCCGCGTGCAGGGTGCGCAGGTAGAAGAAGGCGCCGATCCCCCGGTAGGAGTCGACGTGGCCCAGGATGACCGCCGAGCCGATCTGGCCCGGCGATGGTCCGTCGCGGTACCAGCCGGCCACGTTCGTGGTCGACGGCACCTGCACGGTCCCGTTGGGATTCAGCCCCAGGGTCGTCAAGTCCACCGAGAGCGCCAGCGCCGGCACCTCGAGGCGTACCGGCCGCGAGCGAGCCATCGCCACCGCGTGGCGAGCCGCGGGCGGTACCGCGAGCGTCGCGGACGAGACCGGCCCCGGCAGGCCTGGCTGGCGATGGGTCACGCCCACCGCCGCCAGGACCAGTGCCGCGAGCACGAGGACTGACCCGACCCACCACAGTCGCGATCGCGCCCGCCTCACGAGTTCCCCTACGACCGACGCTCGCGAGAGGCGGACGCGTCACTCGAGTGCAGAGCGAGACGGCGACGGCGCAGTGCCTCGGCCATCACCGCGAGGCCCGCCAACAGGGTGAGCGCACTGGCCCAGAGCAGGGGGCCGCCGGAGCTGCGCGCCGCGCCACCGAAGCCCGTTCCCGGGGCGCCGACCGGCACGATCGTGGGCACGGTGGTGGTCGTGGTCGACGATGCCGTCGTGGTCGTGGTGACCGGCGTCGTGGTGGTCGTAGTAACCGGCGTCGTGGTGGTGGACACCGGCGTCGTGGTGGTCGTGGTGACCGGCGTCGTGGTGGTCGTGGTGACCGGCGTCGTGGTGGTCGTGGTCACCGCGCTGCAGGTCGGCACGGTGATCGTGTCGCCCTCGAGGCTCACCTGGCCATTGCGCGCCAGGACCCGGCCACTAATGGTCGCGCCCGTCTGCACGCTGATTGACGTCAGCGCCAGAATGCTGCCCGCGAAGTCCGTGGTCGTGCCGATCGTGGCCGAGCTGCCCACCTGCCAGAAGACGTTGCACGCCTGTGCCCCGCCGGTGAGGACCACCGAACTGGAGGGTGCCGTGGTAAGCGTGGAGCCCGCCAGGAAGACGAAGACCGCGTTGGCGTTGCCCTCGGCGTTCAGCGTCACCGTCCCGGTGAGGCTCATCGCCGCCGCGTTCTGGTAGACGCCCGGCACCAGCGTCTGGCCCCCGAGGTCACTCGCGTTCACCGTGACCGGCGTCTCGCCGGCGGCGGCCAGGTAAGCCGTAGTGAGCGAGGCCTGCGCCGCCTGCGCGGTGGTGTCCGCCGCGTCGATCGACCCGCCGGTGATCAGCCCGGGCGGGAAGCCCGTCACCGCGCTGCCGGGGCTCACGCCCACGCTGCCCGCGATCTGCGAGGTTCCCGTGTTGGTCACCGTCGTCCCCGCCAGGACCGCGAAGGGGGCGGCGTTGCCCAGCGCCACGGCCGTGGTCGAGGCGGACGCCGGCACCGCCAGCGCGGGTGCCACCAGCAACGCCGCCGCCGTCGCCACCAGGGTGGCGCCAATCGGCCACGGGTGACGCCAACCGCGACGAATC
>JBMFWX010000119.1:0-2083 GCA_049964855.1 Acidimicrobiales bacterium | reverse complement strand
AGCATCTCGGTGGTGCACGAGCCGTAGGCGTCCGTGACGTTGCCTTCGGCGTGGCGAAGGTACCGAGCCGCGTAGTGGTATCCGTACTCGGCCTTGAGTTTCTCGGCGATGGTGTGGCGCAGGAAGTGAAAGCTCACCCTCAGTTTGCCAGCCCAGTCGAGCTCGCGCTGCCAGCGCGAGTGGAGCGTGTCGAAGCGCCGCGACGTGATTGGCCGGTACTGCACCGAGCCGCGTTCCCGGTACCAGAAGACGGGTGCGTCGGGCGTGAAGTCCGGGGCGCCCGGATCACAGCGGCTCCCGCCGCGCGTGATGGCGTGGGTGAGGAGTCGCTCCATTAACTCGTCCGACACCGGGGTGGGTACAGGAATATCGTATTTGTCCTTCAGCATGATCAGTTGATCGCCTGGGGCGAGTTGGCCGCAGGTGAGGCCGTAGGCGCCCTGGCGACGTGCCCCCGTCTCGATGCCGTAGTCCACGAGCAGCAGGTCGAGTTCGGGGTCGTCCCCGCCGTTGGCGGTCAAGGCATAGAGCTCGACCAGTTCGTAGTCCACCAGCGAGCGCCGCGTGTTCGGGGGTCTGCGGGGCTTGTGTACTTCGCGGGCCGGGTTCTCACTGGCGAGGTAGCGCTTGGCGCTCTCACAGAGGCTGCGCAGGGCGGCGACGGCGGTCTCCTCGGCGCTCGCGCCGTCGGCGGGCTTCACCGAGCGACCCTTCGCCGCGCGCGTGCGGTTCTCCACGACGCCGCGCTTGACGGCGAGGCGACGAGCGACGCGCGCGAGGACCTTGACGTTGAGTTCGCTCAAGGTCGCGGGACTGACCGGCAGCTCACCTTGGGGGGCGAGCGAGATACGCGAGGTGCGACAGGCGGAACACTCGCAACGACACTCGAACCGGCTGGCCGGATCGAGGCACGGCGCGCAGGTCTGATCGCAGATGGGCCCGACGCCGTGCACGAGGCGCTCGTAGTGGGTGCGGTAGGTCCGTGCGGTGTTCTGTGAAGCGAAGAGGCTCAAGCACTGCCCCGTGAAGTCGGCGACGGTGGGCACCGGGGCCGACCTCAGGCTCGAGACATCGATTCCGAGTGCCTCGAGTTCGCGGAGCTTGGCCGCGATCTCCTTCGCGTGTGTCGTTTCGATCGTGTCGGGGGTGGTCGTCATGATGTTCTCCTTAGCGGTGGTTGACGAGGTGAGTGGTGTTCTCAACGTTCGAGGGCGCGGTCTCGGGCTCGAAAGCCCGGGACACAGTCGCCGGTGGGGCGGCCAGCGCCACGAGCGGGTTGGCGAGGACGAGGGTGAGCGTCGCGGGCGCCGGGATGAGGAGGATCTCGCGCCCCGGCAGTGAGCCGATGCGCGCCAGGTGCGCTGGCGCGAGACCGACCCGCTCCACGCCCTTCGCGTCGCGGGTGAACGTGGCGTGCTGTGAGTGGCGCCGCCGTGCGACCCCGACGAGCTCGTCGGTCTGGGTGAGGACGAGCCACGGCCCGTCACAGAGGACGCTGAGGCAGCCGGGGCGCCAGCCGAGCAGGTCCGAGAGCAACCCGCCGCGGCTCAGCTTGATGCGCCCGTCCGCGTCGGCGCTGCGAATCGCCGGGGCGATGTTCAGTGAGAGTCCCTCGGGGAGGGCCTTGTGCGAGCGCAGGAGGCTCAGGGCGCTCGGCGACGGGGCAGTGGTGTCGTTGTAGTCGGCTCCGTGATGAACGAGGCGACCGATACGGCGCATGCGGGTGTCGAGTTCGTACTTGGTGACCAGGCCATGGGTGTGTTCCATGGACGAGAAGGTCTCGACGCCCGCCGCTGGCGCAATCGCGACCGTATACGTCTCGAGGGGCGCTGGGCACGGTGGGGTGGACCTCAGGGAGTGGGGCGCGGCATCGTCGGGTGGCGTGCGCTCGGCTGACGTGCCGTCACCGTTGCTCTCGCTGGGGTCGAGCCCTCCAGACGGCGGAGTTGAGGTGTGCTCGAGCTCAGCGCACCGGACCGGGCGTCGCGTACGTTCGCCCCGGCTGAGCCGGACAAAAGTCCGCTCAGTGGTGGGCGAGGGGGGACTTGAACCCCCACATCCTTTCGAATACAGGCACCTGAAG
>JBMFWX010000118.1:0-2157 GCA_049964855.1 Acidimicrobiales bacterium | reverse complement strand
GCCGCGCGCCGGGCGCGCCGGGCGAGCCCGCCAGTCGTCTTCAGCGCGAGGAACAGCGACCCGTGCGCGACGAAGAGCGCGAGGCTTGTGACGCCACCGAGCAGCGCGATCGGGTGCAGCGCGCCGGGCAGGCCCGCGTGGTAGCCGGTGGGGGTGAGCGGGATCCCGTGAGCGAAGTCGGTGAACGCGGCACCCCAGACGATGGCCGGGACGAGGCTCCCGACGAAGTTCGCGGCGTCCCAGGTCCGCCGCCACCAGCGCGTGTCGATCTTGGCGCGGAACTCAAAGGAGACCCCGCGCACGATGAGCGCCAAGAGCACGAGGAACAGGGCGAGGTAGAAGCCGCTGAACAGGTCCGCGTACCAGCGCGGGAACGCGGCGAAGGTCGCGCCGCCCGCGACGATCAGCCAGACCTCGTTGCCGTCCCACACCGGGCCGATCGCGTTGAGGCAGACGCGGCGGTCGGTCTCGTCGCGGCTCACCAGCGGGTTGACGATCGCGACGCCGAAGTCGAAGCCCTCGAGGAAGAGGTAGCCGACCCACAGCAGGCCGATCAGGGCGAACCAGGTGGTGTTGAGCGGGGCGAACGGCATGGAGCCTCCCTGGCCTCTAGCGGGGACGGCGACGTGTCATCGGTGGCATCAAGGTGTCAGTAGACGAGACCCGGCAGCGCCGTCTCGCCCTGCTGTTCGCCCTTGTCCGCGAGGCTCTTGCGCGCGGCGCGCGCCACGAGCACGAAGGCCACCGCCCCGAGGATTGCGTAGACGAGGACGAAGGCCGCGAGGGTGACGGCGACATCGACCGTGGGCACGGCTGAGACCCCCTTGGGGGTGGTGAGGACCCCGTAGACGACCCAGGGCTGGCGCCCCACCTCGGTGAAGATCCACCCCGTCGTGTTCGCGAGGAACGGCAGCGCGATGCCCGCGAGCGCCGCGCGCCGGAACCACCGGCTCTCGAGAAGCTTCCTGCGGCGTGCGAGCAAGATGCCCCACGCCGACACGAGCACCATCGCCATCCCTGCGCCCACCATGAGCCGGAACGACCAGTACGTGAGCCAGATCACCGGGACGTAGCTCCCCGGCCCGTACTTCGCCGCCTCGGCCGTTTGGACCTGGTCGATGCCCTCCACGCGGCCGTTCCAGGAAAGGTCGGCGATCAGGGAGAGGACGTGGGGGATCCGGATCTGGAAGACGGGGTTCCCCGACAAGTTGCCGATCGTGAGCAGTGAGAAGCTCGCCCCGTCGGTGGTCGTGTAGAGCGCCTCGGCCGACGCCATCTTCATCGGCTGCTGGGTGTCCATGAGGCGTGCCTGCATGTCCCCCGCCACGCCTCCGAGCACGACCGCCGCGAGGGTGAACACCGCCGCGAAGCGCGCGGCGCGCTGGAAGGAGGGACCCTCGGCCCCCCGGCGGTCACGCCACGCGCGCCAGACGCTGATTCCCAGCACGAGCGCGCCCGCGGTCGCGAACGCGGCGAGAACCGTGTGGGCGAAGGCCCCCCACAGCGTCGAGTTGCCGAGAACGGCCCAGAAGTTCGTGAGTACCGCCTCGCCGTGCACGACCCGGTAGCCGACGGGATGCTGCATCCACGAATTCGCCGCGAGGATCCACAGTGCCGAGAGCACCGTCCCCGCACTCGTCAGCCAGATCGTCGCGAGGTGAAGGCGCGGCGAGAGCCGGTCGCGCCCGAAGACCCACAGGCCGACGAAGGTCGACTCCATGAAGAACGCGAGCAGCCCCTCGATCGCGAGGGGGGCGCCGAAGATGTTCCCCACAAAGACCGAGTAGGCGGACCAGTTGAGCCCGAACTGGAACTCGAGCACGATCCCCGTGACGACGCCGACCGCGAGCGAGATCAGGAAGATCCGCCCGAAGAAACGCGTGAGGCGATCCCACTCGAGGTCGCGGCGGCGGTACGCGAGGGTCTGCATGACCGCCACCACGACGCCGAGGCCGATCGTCACGGGCACGAAGAAGAAGTGGAAGATCGTCACGAGCGCGAACTGCCAACGCGCGAGCATGAGGGTCACCGGGTCACCTCCCCGCGTCGCGTCGCCCGACCGGGGCATCTGCCCGTTTCCGGGCCGTGCCGGCGCGCGACGAGCTGCACGGGCCCACGCTAGGGACCGACCTTTCGGTCCTCTTAGAGGCTGTCGTG
>JBMFWX010000117.1:0-2174 GCA_049964855.1 Acidimicrobiales bacterium | reverse complement strand
CCTCGCGCGGCAGCCCCAGGATGGCGGGGGTACTGGCGTTCACGTAGACGATGGCACCGGCGGCGTCGTAGACGATGATTCCCGCGTCGAGGGCGTCGATCAGTGCGGTGAGCGAGGCGCCGAACGGGACCGTCGCTACCGACGCGCCGCTATCCCGGTGCTGCTCCGACATTGCCCACCATCCCTACGCCTCCGTGGGATCACGGAGACGCGTCTTGAGTCAACTCGACATTAGGCCCACCGTGCGGATCCGGCAAGGGAGTTGTCGAAATCTTGCGAGAGGGGAGTAGCAACAGTCTCGCGGGGTAGCGCGAAGTGGTGCGGATCGGACTGCGAGTGGCGAGACTGCGAGTGGCGGGGCTGGTCGGCGGGCTTGTGCCCGCGGGATAACTGCGTTTCGTAAGGAGTGTTTTGTGTCCCGGTTGTGATGTGGTGACAGACTGGCCGGATGGGCGCTTGGCTAGGTAGCGGCGTGCACCGTCGAGGTCGTCGATACTCGTCACGAGGGATAAGCGCGTGATGTCCACATCGCTGAATCGTGACGTGGACCTTTCGCAGGCCGTGGAGATCGCGCCGCGGGTGTGGTGGGTCGGCTCACTCCTGGCCAACGATCGCTTCCAATGCCACGTCTACCTGATCGAGCAGGGCGACCAGTCGGTGCTCATCGATCCCGGCTCGGCGCTGACGGCGCCCGAGGTGATTCGCAAGATCGACCAGGTGATCGGGGTGCGAAACGTGCGCTGGCTGGTGTGCTCCCACGCCGACCCTGACATTATCGGGGCCCTGCCAGCGCTCGAGACGCACGGACTGCATCCGGCGGCCCAGATCGTGACACACTGGCGCGACGAGACCCTCATCGTGCACTCCGGAACCCAGTTGCCGTTCTGGCGCATCGAGCGACACCAGTGGCGTCTGGCGCTCGAGGATCGCACGTTGCGCTTCGTATTCACCCCCTACCTGCACTTCGCGGGAGCCTTCGTCTCCTTCGACGAGTCCACTGGCACCCTCTTCTCCTCCGACCTCTTCGGTGGTTTCGATGCTGCACACACCCTGTACGCCGAGACCGCGAGCTACTTCGACGCCATCCGCTCGTTTCATGAGCACTACATGCCCAGCCGTGAGATCCTGGCCCACGCGATGGGCCAACTTCGATCACTGCCCCTGGAGCGGATCGCTCCCCAGCACGGCCAGGTCATCCCGGGGCCACTCATTGCGCCCATCATGGACCAGCTCGAGACTCTCGAGTGCGGCATCTACCTGCTGTCACGTGAGGAGCCCGGTCTCGCGTTCCTGTTGGGAGCGAACCGCACGATCCACGACGTGGTGGACACCCTGGTGCGCGAACAGCACTTCTCGGCGGTGGCCACCTTCCTCGCGGACCTTGCCGTGCGCAATCTTGGTGCGCAGTACCTGGAGATCTGGTCGGGCGAGGGCGATCTCATTCTGGTCTTCGAGCGGGTGGACGGGTTCACCGGCCACCCCGGCGAACCTCCGGGCGACGTACGCCGCGTCATTGAGGGAGGCACTCCCCCCGACGGGACGCGTCTGATCCTACCTCTTCGTTCGCCAGTATCCGAGGGGGTGAATGGCGCAGCGGTGATTGGCTTCGCGACGCCGACGGTGATCGACGACGCCACCCACGCGGTGATCGCTCAGATCACTGGCCTGGTCGAGGTGGGCCTCGAGCGCGAGGTCCTGCGACGCACCGCCGAGCTCGAGCGAGTGGCGTGGCACGAGCGCGCACTGCACGATCCGCTCACTGGGCTCTACAACCGTGCCTCCCTCTCGGACGTCCTCGAGCAGGTGTTCCGGGTGGACGACGCGGGGGACTCCCCGCGTGTGGCCGTGCTGATGGTGGACGTCGATCACTTCAAGGCGATCAACGACACCTTCAGCCACGCGACGGGCGACCGGGTCCTTCAGCACGTCGCGGCCGCGCTCACCCAGAGCGTGCGGCCCACCGACGTCGTGTTTCGCTACGGGGGCGAGGAGTTCCTGGTGGTCCTGGTCGACGTCGACCTCGACGTCGCCGCGAGCGTCGCCGAGCGCGTGCGCCAGAACGTGTCCGTGGCGTCCGCGGAGCGGCCCACGGTGAGCGTGAGCGTGGGGCTGGTGGTGCGCCACTGTGGCGAGACGTCCGACCTGGTCATGGCCCGCGCCGATGCGGCGCTCTA
>JBMFWX010000116.1:0-2182 GCA_049964855.1 Acidimicrobiales bacterium | reverse complement strand
TCCGTGAGGAGTGCGGCATGAGTGGACTCACTAAAGATCACTCGGTCGCAACGGCAGGGATGCGAGACGGCTGGCGAGTGGGGGCGACGGTGCGGTGCCGTCTGGCGGGACTCGAGTCGCGCGGTCGGCGCCGCGAGGTCCCTCGTCGCGGTCGCGCAACTCGTCCGGTGGGCTAGTTCTTTGAGTCTGCACTAGAATTTCACCGTGGTGGGCACCGGGGACGACGAACGAGGCGAGGAAGCCGCCGACCTGCAACGTGAGGCCCGTGCGCTCGGCGACCCGACGCGTTTTCGCCTGTTTCACTACATCGCCGACTCCCGCGATCCCGTGGGGGTGGCCGAACTCACGGCTTATGTGGGGCTCAACCACAACGCCGTGCGCCAGCACCTGGCGGTCCTGAAGGACGCGCGACTCGTGGTCGAGGAGGTGGAGGTGCGCCGGCGTCCCGGTCGGCCGGCCCTGCTCTACCGCGTTCACCCAGAGGCCACCGGAGCCTGGGGCACGGCGGGACCCTACGCCTGGCTGGCCGGGCTCCTGGCGCAGGCCCTGGAGCACGGGTGGAGTCCGCGCGAGGCCGGTCGTCGCGAGGGGCAGCGCCGCGCCGAGCAGGACGTCGACGTTGCCGACCCCCTCGACGCGCTGGAGGGGGAGCTGGAGCATCGGGGCTTTCGTCCCGACCGGCGCGTGCGCGGCGCGCGAACGGACTTCGTGCTCGAGCGCTGTGCCTTCGTGGAGGTCGCCGCCACCAACGCCGCCACGGTCTGCCAGGTGCACCTCGGACTCGCCGAGGGCTTCGCCGAGCGGCGCGGCGACCTGACCATCGAGCGGCTGCGGGTCAGGGACCCCCACGCGGCGGGCTGCTCGCTCGTCGTCGCGCCCGCGCCGATGCCGACGAGGCGCCCCGGGTCACGCGTGAGGACGGGTCGCGGCGTGGAGCAGGCGTAGGGGCGTCCACGAGAGGTTCACGGCCGCGCCCGCTCCCGTGGTCGCGAGCAGGACCCCACCGATCGCGAGCGCCGCGGGCGACGACGTCGCGAAGCCCAGGCTCGTGGCGACGAGGCCGGCGTTGACCAGCCCGTAGATCGCGACGGCCCCTCGACGGTCGTAGAGGTCGGCGAACAGGAGGGGCGCACCGTCGCGCGTGGCGACGCCGCGCCCGCGCAGGGCGGACCAGACGATGAATGGCACCACCTTGTGGGCGTGGCCGACCAGCGCGACCAGCAGCCACCCGGCGATCGCGACGACTGCGGCCGCCACTAGCGCGATCCCCTCGTGGTGGTCGTGGCCGACGACGAGGGCGGCCGTCAGGGCGGTGGCGACGCCCACTACCAGCCACAGCGCCGAGGTGACCAGGTACACCAGGTGCAGGTCGCTCGCCCGTCGGCGGTGGCGCAGGTGCTGGACGAGCGACCACAGGTGCGCCCCGAGGCCGATCGCGACGACTGCGGCACCACCCCACGCCAGCCACCCGACGTTGAACAGCAGTCCGGGCGAGAGGGCCGCGACCCCGAGGGGGAGTGCGCGTACCGCCAGCCACCCGGCCCGGGGTCGGCCCGGTACGTGGGCGAGCAGGAACATCGGCCACAGCTTCTCGGCCACCGCGACGTAGGCGAGGCCGAGCCAGGCGAGCAGGCCCACGGTGGCGTGCGCCAGCACGACGTGGCCGTTCAGGTCGAACCAGCTGGCGCGTCGATCGAGCACGTAGACCACGCCGTAACAGGCGGTCACGACGAAGCCCGCGACGGCGCCGCGCAGCCCGACCACGGGCGTCGTGGCCGGGCGCACCGACAGCGGGGCGGTGACGTTGGCGACGAGCAGGACGATCGCCAGGGCCGCGAGGGCTCCACCCGCCTCGACGACCGCCTCGTGGCGGGTGATGAAGCCCAGCGGCAGCAGCCACGCGCCGCCGAGCCAGCTGAGGAACGTCGCGCGCGACAGTCGCACCGAGCGCAGCGGCCGCTGGGTGATGACGGGGATGAACTGGTGCAGCGCACCGAGCACCCCCATCGAGAGGGTGGCCAGCATGGCGAAGTGCGCGGCCCCGACGACCGGATCGTCGGTGGGGTCCACCACGGCGTAGCGTCGCGACCTGACGAGGGCCACCCCGCAGGCTACGAGGCCGATGGCCGCCGCGACGAGGTAGCGCAGCGGGATCGACGGGGGCGGCACGCTTCGTGGGAGT
>JBMFWX010000115.1:0-2260 GCA_049964855.1 Acidimicrobiales bacterium | reverse complement strand
CTAGGACACCACCCTTTCAAGGTGGCGGCACGGGTTCGAATCCCGTTGGGGGTGCTCACGGAAATCGGCCCCAAGCCCAATGATGCGAAGGGTTTTCGACTATCCGGCGCGGGCTGTCCCCACCAGCCAGAGTGCCGCGTCGCACCAGCCCGGGTGGACGGGGACTCTGCCTCGGTCGGCCCTGTACTTGGGTTTCTCTCGATGCAAGGCTGCTCACAGTGGCGGACGCCAACTACTACGGGCTCTTGGGTGTCACACCCGAGGCAACGCCGAAGGAGATCCGGGCGGCCTATCGGGAACTCGTCAAGCGAGTCCACCCGGACAGTGGCGGTAACCAGGCTCTTTTTCGATCGGTGAACAGTGCCTACGAGACCCTGAGCGACCCCGAGCGCCGGGCGGCCTACGACCGCAACAGCTTCGTTGACCAGCACGCCCCGACCGCGGGCTCGGCGCCCGGATGGCGGCGAACGGACAGCCCGTCGTATGCCGACGACCACCGGGGCGAGGACTCTGACTCGAGCATCTACGACGAGCCGCCGTCGGGTCCGTCCGCCACCGCACCACCCCCGAGCCCCCCTCCCGCGCCGTCGCCAGCATCGACGACGGGCGACTCCACTTCGGCGAATAGCCGGCCATCGTTCGAGGAGGCACACTATGCCCTACTCGCACGAGTGGCTGCCAACCCGTCCGTCGCGCTGCTCCTCGCGGGGTTGGCGGCGCTGATGATCGGCACTCGCCTCGGCGGGGCGTCAGCCAATCTCCTCTTCCTCGGCTTCGCGGCCGCTGTTGGGGGATTCGTCGGAGTGTTGGGCCGCCAGAAGGCGGCACGGCGCGCCGCCAGGGAGCGCGCCGACGCTGTCCGGATCGATGCCCTGACCGACGCAGAGTTCGAGCAGCGGCTGCACGCCGCGTTCGAGCACGTGGGCTACACCGTGTATCACGTGGGGGTCGGGGGGACTACGGCGCCGACCTCGTACTCGACGTCCCCGGCTTCCGCACGGTCGTGCACGCGAAGCAGTGGTACGACACGGTTGGTCCGGAGGCGGTTCGCGAGGTTGTCGCCAGTCGGGCCCACTACAACACCCAGTTCGCCATCGTGGTGACATCGGACGCCTTCACGGCAGAGGCCCTCTCGTTGGCCAGATCCAGCGCTGTGGAGATGTGGGACCGCGAACGTTTCGTCCGGCTGCTCGTGGCCCACGAGTTGGGACCACCGCACACGGGGTTCGCTCTACTCGGTGAGGAGCTGCGGGCTGGGGCACCCCGAGCGCTGCGTGGTGGCTTGACCGTCTTGGTGACGTTCCTCGCGGCGTCGGCAGTTTCGTCCCGGTCACGTCGTCGGGGTTGGCGCTAGACGTGGTGTCGCGCAACGACCGCCTCGATGTTCCTCACGGCGGCGCCATCTCGGCGCGGGGACCAGCGTCCGTTGACTACGTTCCGGCGACCGACGTGGGATTCGAGACCGTGCCCAGCGTCGTTCGGGCGCAGCTCTTCGCGACACGAGTGATTGGGTCCAAGGCGCTGAGCGCCAGCTGTACGGGAATGTACCTGCGGCGACGCGCCAACGGCACGCACTACCAGTCCGCGAAGGCGTGGTGGGCTGACGAGACCCGGGCAGTGCTGATCACCCTCCAACGGGAGATGGCGCATCGTGGCGGCCGCCAGTACGCGCCGAGCGGGCCGTGGAGCGTGACCGGGACGCTCTACCACCTGGGCCCCGCGGACCGACCCTTGACGACCACGTGGCGATTCGACGCCCCGGCAGCGACAGGGACCGCCAAGGCGCCGCCGACCGTCTCTGACGATCCCCTCGACGTGCTGCCCGCCGAGGTGGTGGCGCCCATTCGCGGAGGGCTGAGCGACGCGTGGAGGGAACACTCTCGCGACAGCGCCACCGAATACCTGACCGCCATACGCGTCGTCAACGACGATCGTGTCCTGCTCTTAGAAGCCAATCGCACCGCGGCAACCGTGCGCCAGCTGGCCGACGCTGCCTGGGTGCTGACCACCCTTGATGCGCCCATCACCCGGCACGATCCGATTCGACTCACGTGTGCCGTTAGCGAGCGCGAACCGTCCGTCCGTCCGCCCGTCTCCAAGTCATAGAGCGTGATGCTCGGATCAGCTGCGTAACCACCAGTCAGTGGCTCGGTGGAAAGAATGCCTTACGCGAGGCGAACGTTCCACTCCTGCTCGATCGGTGACTCCCCACGCGCCACACAACCGGCCCGCCCGCAGCCGCGGCCGCGAAAGGGACTTC
>JBMFWX010000114.1:0-2368 GCA_049964855.1 Acidimicrobiales bacterium | reverse complement strand
CGATACCGTCGATCTCCGCGGCGATGGCCGCCGGCGCCGCGCAGGCTCCGGCGGCGTCACCCACCCCGGGCACCGCCGGCAGCTCGTTCCAGAACCTCCTGGGCCAAGCCATCGACTCGCTCAATGGGGTCACCAACAACGCCACGTCACTGTCACTCGGCGCGGCGGCCGGCACCGCCACCGTGGCCGACGCGACGGTGGCCTCGAGCGTGGCGACGCTGGACACCCAGCTGGCGAGTGCTCTCGCGAGTCGGGCCGTGAGCTCGCTGAACTCGATCATGAACATGCCGCTCTAGTCCCATGGCCCTACCCGCGCGCACCTCCGACTCGTTGAACGCGACGTGGCGCCGTGCTCGCGGCGTGCTCGGCGAGTTCACGATGGGTCAGAAGACGGTGAGCGCCCTCGCCCTCATCATCGTCGTCGTCGCCGCGGTGGCGTTCATGCGGGTGGAGTCCCAGCCCAACTACCAGCCGCTGTTCACCAATCTCCAGGCCGCCGACGCCGGCGCGGTGACCGCGCAGCTCGCGACCGCGAAGATCCCCTACGAGCTCAGCAACGGAGGGTCGACCGTCCTGGTCCCCGCGAACCTCGTGGATCAGGAGCGCGTCGCGCTGGCGGAGCAGGGCCTGCCCAGCTCGGGCACGATCGGCTTCTCCAACCTCGAGAAGAGCGGGATCACGACGTCACAGTTTGTCCAGCAGGTTGAGTACCAGCAGGCTCTGGAGGGGCAGCTGGCGCAGACGATCGAGTCGATCCAGGGTGTGCAGTCGGCGCAGGTGAACCTCGTCATCCCCGCCCAGAGCTCCTTCGCGATCGGCCCCCAGCCGGCCACGACGGCGTCGATCCTCCTCGACCTCGCTCCGGGCACCTCGCTCTCGTCGGGTCAGGTCCAGGCGATCGTGCACCTGACGGCGTCGGCGACGCCGGGGCTGTCGCCGTCGGGCGTCACGGTCGTCGACAACCACGGGGACGTCCTGTCGAGTGCGGGAGGGGCGGCCGGGGGCACGAGCTCCTCGGATAGCGCGATGACCACGGCCTACGACACGCAGTTGGCGGGGGCCCTCAACGCCCTGCTCAGTCGGGTGGTGGGCCCCGGCAACGCCGTCGTGCAGGTGCACGCGCTCTTGAACTTCAATCAGCAGAGCACCACGATCAAGGGACTCCAGACCAACGCGAAGGGCCAGCCGCTCCTCGCTCCGACCGGCTCGACGACGTCGCGGGCGACCTACACCGGCAGCGGAGCGCCGCCCGCGGGCGTTCTCGGCTCC
Source organism: Acidimicrobiales bacterium (assembly GCA_049964855.1). GTDB lineage: Bacteria > Actinomycetota > Acidimicrobiia > Acidimicrobiales > RAAP-2 > RAAP-2. The sequence goes on along the minus strand of JBMFWX010000114.1, from coordinate 1,099 downwards.
AACACACCGGTGGCGACCACCAGCGCGGCCGGTACCTACTCCTCGACGAGCAGTCAGGTCACCAACGCCGTCGGCCAGGTGACCCAGACGGTGAGCCAGGCGCCGGGCCAGGTGGTGCGCACTTCGGTCGCGGTCCTGTTGAACTCCCGGTCCGGGGCGACCGTCAGCCAGTCCAAGGTGGCGGCTCTGGTCAGCGCCGCCGCCGGACTCAACGCGGCCAACGGCGATCGACTGGTCGTGACGTCGATGCGCTTCGCGCCGACGCCCGTGACCGCCGCGACGACGCTCGGCCCGGGTTCGCAAGCCCTGATGGAGCACGCGGCCGAGGGTGGCGCGCTGCTGCTCGTGCTCGCCGCCATGGTGCTGGTGGCGTGGCGCTCGTCGCGGCGCGCGCACTACGACGAACTCCCGGTCGCGTCGACCCGCCGCGCCGTGGGCGCCGTCGAGCTGGACGCGGCGCGCCCGCCGTCGGTGGAGTTGCCGGTCATCGCGTCGGCGCCCTCGCTCGGGGCGGCCCCGGACATGGTCCTGGCCCAGGTCAGCACGTACATCGAGCAGCGTCCCGCCGAGGTGGCCCGCTTGCTGCGCGCCTGGGCCGACGAGCACGGGGGGGACTCCGCGTGACCGACTACGCCGACTCGGTCGCGGCGGACGCGCCGCGCGCGCGCGACGATCGTGCCGGTCTCGGGGGCGTTGCGTCGGGACGCGCCTCGGCGGCGCTGACGAGTCGCCAGAAGATCGCGGTACTGCTCGCGCATCTGGGCACGCAGCGCGCCGCCCCGGTCCTGAAGGAGATGAGCGACGACGAGGCGATCAGCTTCACGAAGGAGATCATCGGCCTGCCCCCGCTCTCTTCGGCGATGGTCATTGAGGTGTTCGCCGAGTTCATGGATCGCGTGGGCCAGTCGGAGATGATGGGACAGGGCGGCCTGGAGCTGGCGCGGGCCTTCCTTCAGGAGCGCCTGGGTCAGACCCGGGCGCAGGAGGTGATGGACCAGATCGAGGGCCAGCGAGCCGCGAGCCCGCTCTCGGGCCTACTGCGCATCGATCCCCAGCAGGCGCTCGCCGTGCTCGGGGGCCAGCAGCCCCAGGTCGTCGC
>JBMFWX010000113.1:0-2443 GCA_049964855.1 Acidimicrobiales bacterium | reverse complement strand
CGTCGACTCGCCCGTCGCGTCCTCGCCGGCCCAGTTCCGTTCGCTGCGCGACGGCGAGTTCGACGTCGTCCTCACCAGCCCCGACAACGTCCTCGCCTACCGCTTCCTGGTCGACAACCCGCTGGGGGAGAACCTGCCGGTCGAGATCCTCGGCGCCGTGGACCGGGGTCTCGGGCTGTCGCTGTGGACGGGGCCTGCGGTGACACTGGACGCGGTGCGCGACGTCGGACTGGGCGTCGACGTCGCGCAGTCGGGGTTCGCGTTCGTCGCCTACGCCCTCCTCGAACGGCGCGACCTCCATCCGGGCGACTACGAGATCGTGACCCTGGGCTCGACGCCGCGGCGCGCGGACGCCCTCGTCGAGGGAGCCTGCGCGGCGACCATCCTGAACGCCGGCAACGAGCTGGTCGCCGCGACCCGCGGCTGCACACGGATCGCGAACGTGGACGAGCTCGGTCCCTACATCGGCACCGTGATCGCGGCCCTGGCCGACGGTGACGCCGAGCGCCGCGACGCGGCGGTGCGCCTCGCCACCGCGCTACGCGAGACCGCTCACCGCGTGCTCGGCGGTGCGTTCGAGCGCGAGGTGCGCGAGGCCGCACGCACGGTGCTGCGCCTGGACGACGACACCGCGCGCGCCCACTACGCCTGTCTCATGGACCCGGTGACGGGCTACATCGACGACGGCGCCGTCGGGCACGACGCCATGGCCACCCTGATCGATTTGCGCCGACGGTTCCGCCCCGCCCCCGAGCTCGACCACGTCATGGACCACCTCGACGACGTGATCGTCGTGGCCGCCCGACCCGACTGACCGCCGGCCAGCCGTGGCCGCGGCCCTCCGGCGGTGAAAACATTTAAGGGAGGCGCCCTCGCCTCACGGCGAATCGGCGCACTAGACAGGGGCCGACACTCGTCACCGCCGCTGGCCGGCGCCGGCGCGAGCGACTGATCATCACAGGGGGACACCATGACGACGAGCACCACCGCGGCCACCGACTCGCTGCTCGAGCGGCGACCGGTGTGGGGAGCGTTCATCGGCGGCCGATTCGTCGAGAGCGACGGCGCCGAGACGTTCGACGTGATGGAGGCGGCGACGGCCCAGCCGCTCGCCCGCGTCGTGACCGCAGACGAGGCCCTTGTCGACTGGGCCGTCACGGACGCCCGACGCGCCTACGAGGAGACGTGGCGCTCCCTGTCGCCGCGCGAGCGCGCCGTGCTGATGCGCCGCGTGGCCGAGCGCATCCGCGATCACGCCGACGAACTCGCGCAGCTCTGCGCGCGCGAGGTGGGCAAGCCCCAGCGCGACGCCCTGCGCGTGGACGTGACGTCGGCCCACACGAGTTTCGACTACTACGCCGGGCTGACCGACACCGTTCCCGGCCAGATCATCGACCAGGGCTTCATCGAGGCCCGCGTGGTATACGAGCCCTACGGCGTCGTCGCCGCGATCCTGCCCTTCAACTGGCCCCCGATCCACTTCTCCAAGAAGTGCGCCCCGGCGATCGCCGTCGGCAACACCGTCGTGATCAAGCCCGGTGAGCAGGCGCCGCTGACGGTGCTGCGCCTCGTGGAGATCGCCAACGAAGTGCTGCCGCCCGGGGTGATCAACGCCGTCAGCGGCATCGCCGCGGGACCGGCGCTGTCGTCGCACCCCCGTGTCGAGCGCATCTCGTTCACCGGCGCCACCGCCACCGGCCGGCGCGTGATGGAGAGCGCCGCGGCCAACCTGACCTACGTCACCCTCGAGCTCGGCGGGAAGAACGCTCTGCTCGTGCTCGACGACGCGGACCTCGACGACGCCGTCGCGCTGGCCATCGAGGGCATGTTCTACAACCAGGGGGAGGCCTGCACCTCGACGTCACGACTGATCGTGCACTCGTCGATCTACGAGGAGTTCGCGCGGCGCTTCGTCGACGCCACGGCGGCCCTGGTGGTCGGCGACCCCCTCGACCCGACCACGGACATCGGCCCCCTAGTCGACGCCCGCCAGCGCGATCGGGTGTCGCGCTTCCGCGAGATCGGGCTCGAGGAGGGCGCGACCCTTCTCTACCAGGGTAAGGTGCCCGACGTCCCCTCGCTGCGAGACGGCTACTACGTCGCGCCGACCGTCTTGGGCGACGTCACGCCGACCATGACCGTCGCGCGCGAGGAGATCTTCGGGCCGGTGGCCTGCCTGATGCGCGTGGAGAGTGACGACGAGGCGGTGGCGGTCGCCAACGACTCCACCTACGGGCTGACCGCCGCGATCGCGACCCGCGACGAGGTCCGCGCGAGCCGCCTAGCCGAGCGGCTCGAGGTGGGCATGGTCTTCGTCAACAACTACACCCGGCGCACGTTCATCGGCTCGCCCTTCGGGGGCGTGAAGGGCAGCGGGTACGGGCGCGAGTACGCCCCCGAGACGCTCCACGAGTTCGTACGCGCGAAGAACGCCCGCGTCCCG
>JBMFWX010000112.1:0-2462 GCA_049964855.1 Acidimicrobiales bacterium | reverse complement strand
CTCCGTCAATCGCATCCTCACGCACCTTGGGATCGACCATGACGCCCCGTGACCGCCGGCTCGACTTCGGAGACTGGGTCATCGTCATCGGCCTGATCGTCGCAGCCGTGCTCATGGTCGCCACCCTCGGGGTCACCCTGGTGCTCCAGTTCGCGAACCGTCAGCTCATCCAGGACAACCACGTGCTCACGGTCCAGAACCACCAGGTCCTTGCGAACTCCAACCGGAACCACCGCGACTCCCTCGCCCTCCAGGCGGACCTGCGCGCGCTGTGCGTCGCCGCCCACGTCGTCTGCGCGGTACCGCGGTGAGGCGCACCTTCACCGACCCGGTCACCGGGGACCAGCTCTCGCTCGGGGAGCATGTCGCGTGGCGCGCTCAGGGCGTCTTTCGCCGGTGGTCCACCATGATCCTCATCCAGGTCGTGTGCGTCGCGTGGCTCGTGCTCGGAAGCGCTGGGGCGCGCAACTGGTGGAACTACACGTGGTCGGACCTCGCGATCATCGTCGAGAACGTCACGATGCTCGCCCTCTTCTCCCAGACCCGTAGGGACGCTGTGGTGATGCGGGAGGTGCGCAAGCTCGTGAGCGACCACGCTGAGGCCGACGCCAAGCGCGACGTGATCGTGCGCCACCTTGAGGCCATCTTGGACCACCACGGGATCGAGGTCTGATGGCGAGCGCCGTGGACTTCGCATGGGGGCGCCCAGGCGCACCGGCGCTCAAGGCCGCTGGCGTGGCCGGGGTGCTCCGCTACCTCTCCGCTGACCCATCCAAGGCCCTAGGCCCGGGCGAGTGGGCCGAGTACCGGGCCGCTCGCATCCCGGTCGCTCTCGTCTACGAGGACGGCCCCACCGACTTCGAGTGTGGTGTGCAGGCCGGTCGCGAGAAGGCACAGATCGCCGGTCCGCTCCTCGCTGGCCTGGCGTGGCCTGCCGGGCGTCCCGTCTACGCGGCCGTGGACTGCAACCTGCCGGGCGCCGGGTACCCGCTCACCTACGCAGGCATCACCGCCTTCGCCACCGCTCTCGGCCGGCCTTCCGCCGTTTACGGTCCGCGGCCCTTCCTCGCCTACTGCGCTGAGCGCGGCGTGCAGTTCCTGTGGGAGCTGGGGTCCTCGTCGTTCAACACCGGCCCTGAGCCGAAGGGCAAGGTCCTCCAGCAGCTTGTCGGGGGACCTCCGATCGGTGGCGCCGAGGTCGACTACGACACTGTGCTCGCGAAGGACTGGGGCCAGGTCCCCGCTCCGGTGGGTCTCATGCGCCATCTCGCGGAGAAGGTCCTGCGCCGGAGCCCCATCGCGTCGGCACGCATCGAGTCCTCTGCGCCGGTGCTCATCCCGCACCCCGGTGGCGGCATGGCGCTGTGCTATCTCGACCGACACCTCTGGATGGGCGTTCCCTCGCCGGCCGATCTCGAACGGCTGGAGTCCGTCGGAGTCCGTCACGGCGGTGTCGACGCGTCCTTCTTCGCCACGTCCAAGCAGATCCCCTGGTGATCGGAGCCCCATGTTGAAGTCCCTCTCCCCCACGACCAAGGTCCACGTCCCTGCTTTCGCCGGTGGCGTACTCGCGACCATCGACGGTGCGCTCCAACACGGGCCGACCCTCGTGCGTGCCGTGCTCGTGATCGTAGGGGGTGTGGTGGCTCTCGGCTCGACCGTCGCCACGATCATTCGCGACAAGGGCGTCTCGGTGGCTTCGATCGAACAGGCTGGCTCGGCCCTCGCGGCGAAGCTCCCGAGTCTTGAAGCCGAGCTCGGCACCGTCGGCACCCTCGTCTCGACGGACTTCCCGGCCACCAAGGCCACCGTTGACTCTCTCGTGCGGGTCGTCGGGGACCTGCAAGCCAAGGTCGCAGAGGTTCCCACGGTCGCCCAGCTTGTGGACGCGACAAAGCACTCCATCCTCGGCCAGCCCACGACGCCGGGCGCCGCGTGATGCTCCCCCTCTGGGCTCTGGCCCTCGTCGTCGCCGGTGCGATGGTCCTCCAGGACAACCTGGCGACCTTCCTCGTCATCGCTGAAGGGCGCAACCTCGGGCGCTGGGCCGGGTGGCTCGACGCGGCGAACGACTACGCCTCTCGCTACGGCGGGGCCATCACGGCCGGCGCCTTCGTCAAGTGGGGGCTCGGAAACTGGCGCACGCAGATGCTGTTCCTCGCCTCCGCAGCCGCGTCCTACTTCGCGACCAACCATGCAACCGGGTGGGCGCATCGCTACCTTCCTGATGGGACCCCGTGACCGCGCCGGCGCGCCACCTGGACCTCGCCTCGGCCCTCCCCGGCGATGTCGTGCTCGCGCACACCCGAGGGGTGTTCGGCCGCCTGATCCGCTTCGGCACGCGCTCAAAGTGGTCCCACGCGGCGATCATCGAGATGGTCGGAGCGACCCCCGAGCGCACCTGGGTGATCCAGGCCGAAGCCAAGGGGATCACGCGAGCCACGCTCGACCAGGTGGCCCCA
>JBMFWX010000111.1:0-2547 GCA_049964855.1 Acidimicrobiales bacterium | reverse complement strand
GCCGGACAGCATCACGCTGGCGTCGGGCACCGCGCTCGCGCACCGGTACCAGGAGACCGCGTAGCTCGTCGCGGCGGGGCTGCCGCTCCAGGTGCCCGGCGAGGTGAGCGACACCGCGAGCGCGGAGGGAGTCAGGGACAGGGATGGCCAATCCATTGAGCTGGTCGTGTTGGGGACCAGGGCGCCGCCGGTGACCGCACTCGTCGTCGACGCCGCGTACGCGCTAGCCGATCCCACCACGTTGGCGACGGTTTCCTCGACCATCACGTAATCGCCCACATCACTTGGTGCGAGGGTGTAAGTGCTGGCCGTGGCGCCACTGACCGCGGTGCAGCCCGAAGACGGCGACGTCACCGCCGCTACCGAACCCACGCAGTCGTGCCACTGTTACGTGTAGCTCCCCGATTCCGACGTGACCATCGCCAAGAAGGTGTTAGGAATCTCGTCGGTGCCGTTGATGGCGAGCGTGTCGGCGGCCCCGGCCACGCCGGCCAGCCCCACCACCGAGGTCGCCAGGAGCAGGGCTCCGCGATCCCGACGGTCACACCTCGCGCCACGCGCTCACGTACCAACACAACGTTCTCCCGCGCTGGACCGTCCCCACCGGTCTGCCCTCCCCCGAGCCCCGAGGGGTTCTCCCTGGTCGCAAGGCTGACTTATCACTCAATCGTCGTACACGCCCGCAGCCCTACGCGGCGAGAACACCACGAGAACGTCGCGTCACCACGTGGTCGGCTCTCCAGTACGCTACCGACGTGGCTCCGGGCGTCCTCGCACTGCTGGGCTCGGGCGAGACCGCACCGGGTATGACCAGGGTGCACCGCACGCTCCTCGCGCGCCACGAGGACGTTCGCGCACTCGCCCTGGACACGCCCTACGCCTTCCAGGAGAACGTGCCCCAGATGACCCAGAAGTTGGTCGACTACTTCGACCGCTCCCTGCACGTCACGCTCACCCCCATGCACTTTGCGCGCTACGACGAGGCCACCGCGCTCGAGCGCGCCGTAGTCAAGCAGCGCACGCGCGAGGCTACCTACCTCTTCGCCGGTCCTGGTAGTCCCAGCTACGCCTTGGCGCAGTGGCGCCCCCTCGGCCTCGTCGAGGACTTTACCGACGCCCTACGTGCCGGAGCCACCCTGTGCTTCTCCTCCGCCGCGGCGGCCACGCTGGGCTCGCACGCGGCCCCGATCTACGAAATCTACAAAGTCGGCGTGGAGCCCCACTGGCTCGAGGGTCTCAACCTCACCGCTGCCCTCGGCCTAGAGTGTGCCATCATCCCCCACTGGGATAATCACGAAGGGGCCACCTACGACACCAGCCGGTGCTACCTCGGTGAGCGACGGCTCTCATTCCTCGAGTCGCAACTGCCCGCAACCACCTCGATACTGGGCATAGATGAGCACACGGCGCTGGTCATCGACCTCGAGACCGACACGCTCACCGTCACCGGGCGCGGCCATGGCCACTGGCGACACCACGGCGCCGTGACCGTCTTAGAGAACAACTGCACCACACCGTTGAGCCTGCTACGGACCAAACCGGTGACACTACCCGGACCCGAACTCTCCGCACGAATCAACGCCGCGCCCGAGACCAGTCTGGGCGAGCGCGCCGCCCGTGGCGGCCCTGATGGCCTCGACGCCCTCGCCCAGCTCCTCGAACTCGCGCAGGGCGCCACGTCGGCCGGCCTCGACGCCCGGATGCTCGTACCACCGCTGTTGACGCTGCGTGAACGCGCGCGCCGCGACGGACTCTACGAGTTCGCCGACTCTCTCCGCAACATCTTGATCCGTGCCGGCGTCGAGGTCCAGGACGAACCAGACGGCCCGACCTGGATACTGCGCCGTCGTTAGCGACCATTCACGGCCACCACGCTCGTGGTCGCTGCGACGACCCAGTTCACGTCGCCGCGCGCTTGCTGCTCCTGAGGACCACTTCACTACTGTGCGACGCGACTGCTCTGCACGAACGCCTCAACCCGTGCCTCGAACCCCACACCGGCACAAGAAACCGAGTACAACGCCACGAGCCCCCCTCCGAGGAGGGGGGCTCGTGGCGTTGCCTACGAGAGGCGTACTGCGACTACCGCTGGCTGTAACGCACCGACGTCGTCTGGCCGTTGGCGAACATCAGCGTGAAGGTGTGAACCCCCACGTGAACGTTCTTCGCCACCGTCACCACGACCACCAGCACCTTGCCGTTGTCGCGCATCACGCCCACGTGCGTACCACCCACGTTGCTCGTGATCTGCGGCTGACCGTAGAAGCCGACACCGATGATGTCGACCACCGTACGCTTACCAGTCCACACCGCAGCGCTCATACGGATCGCCTTCGGCGCCACCTTGACCACCGGCTCGGGAGCCGACCCGCCGTTCAGCGGGAAGGACACCGTGCTGCCGTCGGGGTTGGTGAAGGTGATCGTGCTCGACGTGCCCTGTGTGGCCGCCGCGTCCGTCGTCACCAGCAGGACCGCCTGGGTACCGGTCGAGTTCACACCCGCCAGCGCCACCGTGTAGTCCGTACTGCTGCTCTTCACCGTCATACC
>JBMFWX010000110.1:0-2575 GCA_049964855.1 Acidimicrobiales bacterium | reverse complement strand
CTTCGGCGGCTGCCACTCGATCCTGGACGTCGCGTGCGGGCAGGGGTCGATGATGCGCGTCCTGCGCGGTCGGGGCAAGCGCGCGCGCGGCATCGAGGCCGATCCCGCCCTCGTTGCGGGGCTGCGCGCCGACGGCTTCACTGTGTACGAGGGGTTCGTCCCCGACGTCCTGGACAGCCTCGACGTGGGCGTCATCGACGGCGTGTTCCTCGGGCACATCGTCGAGCATCTGACGCCCGACGAGGTCGAGCGAGTCCTGGCGTGGGCCTACGAGCACCTCGCCGACCAGGGGCTCGTGGTGGTGCAGACCCCCGACTTCGCCGAGCCGCGCGTGGGCCGGGAGAACTTCTGGCTGGACGCCACGCACCGGCGGCCCTACCCGGTGCGCCTGCTGAAGTCGCTGCTGAGCGCGGCCGGCTTCGTGCCCGTGGAGGGCGGGTGTCGCCCAGTCGGGGAGGTGGCACCGTTGGACGCGATGGCGGTCGCGCGGCGCCCCGCGCGCGTGGCTCGCGGCGCGCCGGCCCGGGTGCGGGCCGCGACGACGCTGCGGGTGGGCCACTACGGCCTGTTCCACGGGGACTCGGGCTTCTCGCAGGCTTCGCTGACCCTGTTCGATCACGACGCGTTGGGCGTGGCGGGAGTGGACGTCATGGAGGTGGCGGTGGACGCGCCGCCGCGAGCGCGGGCGTCGATGACGCTGCGCGACGCGTCCGACGCGCCCGTGGACGTCGCGGTGCTGGACGTGCCCCTGGGCTGGCTCGACGAGGTGTCCTCGCGGGTGCGCGCGCGCTACCGCATCGCGAGGACGACCTTCGAGGCGGCCCCGGTGCCGTCATCGCTGCGCCACGTCCTGCACGGGTTCGATGAGGTGTGGTGCTTCTCGCACTTCGACGCCGACGTCATGGCGGCCTCCGGAGTAGCCCCCGAACGCCTGGTCGTCGTGCCGCCCGGCGTCGAGGGGTACGAGGCGCCGAGCCTTGGAGGGGTCCCGTCCCGGCCCGGGTCGGGATCGGGATGCCGCTTCCTCTCGGTGTTTCACTTCGAGCCCCGCAAGAACCCCGAGGCGTTGGTGCGGGCGTTCGCTCGGGTCGCCGCCGCGTCGAGCGACAGTGAGCTGGTCCTCAAGCTGAGCGGCGTGAGCGACGAGGGCGTCGCGTCGTGGTTGCGCGCCACGGTGACACCCGCCGAGATGCGGGCGCTGACGGGGCGCCTGCGCGTCATCACGTCACGGCTGTCGAGAGGGGCCTTGAGCGAGCTCTACCTCGAGAGCGACGTCTTCGTCCTGCCCACGCGCGGTGAGGGCTACGGCCTGCCCTTCCTGGAGGCCCTGGCCCACGGTCGGGCGACCATCTGTCCCGACGTGGGGGGGCATCGGGAGTTCTGCACGCCTCAGAACTCGATGCTGGTTCGCACCACCGCGGCGCCCGCGTCGCGGGCCGACGCCTCCGGCGTCTTTCGCGAGTCGTGGTGGCGCGAGGTGGACGGTGAGGTGCTGACCGCGACGATGCTCGACGCGGTCGCGCACCCCGAACGACTGGCGACGCTCGGTGAGCACGGCCGGCGCGACGCCGCACGGTTCTCGGTGGCGTCGGTGCGAACGCGGTCGGCTCGGCGGCTGGACGAGGTCGCATCGCTCGTGCGCCAATCGCGCGCGGGGTGACGGATCGCGGCGACGTCTCAACTCCGCGGCGCGCCGGGCCGTAGACCCTGACGAGCAGGGATCGCTCAGCACAGGGCCAGGATGGTGGAACCCACAGTTGAGCGAGGAGACGTCATGGCTGGCGCCACGGAGTCCATCGGGATCCTGCAGTTTGCTCTCGACGCGATCGTCAACCAGCAGCAGGTGATCGCCAACAACATCGCGAACCAGGACACGCCCGGCTACCAGGCGAGTCAGGTCACCTTCCAGTCGTCGCTGGCCGCCGCGCTGCAACAGGGGGGCACGGCCGTGGTCAGCACGACGCCGGAGGGCCTGCCGTCGGGAACCAACGGCAACAACGTGTCCATCGCCACCGAGATGACCCTGCTGCAGGAGAACGGTCTCGAGAATCAGACGGTGGACAACGCGCTCAGCGCGCAGTTCACGATCCTGTCCGCCGCTATCACCGCCTAGGAGGTCCAATGAGTTCAATGTGGAGTGCCGTTGACATCGCGGGCACCGGGGTCAACGTCGATCAGACCTGGATCGACACCATCGGGGGCAACGTGGCCAACATGAACGACGCGGTCGCGCCCGGTCAGCCGGTCTACCGGGCCCAGTACGTCAACGCGGGCCCCCGGCTCGCGGCGGCCCCCCCGGGCTACGCGGTCGAGGCGGGGGTCCAGGTCAACGCGATCGACGTGGGTCCGGCCACGGGCGAGCTGCAGTACGACCCGTCCAACCCGCTCGCCAACGCCAAGGGGATGGTGGAGTACCCCGTCGTCGATCTCGCGACACAGATGACCGACCTCGTCCAGGCCCAGACGTCCTACCAGGCCAACGCCAAGGAGATGGGCAGCGCGAAGACCGCCTACGAGGCGATCCTGAGCATCAAGGCGTGATCGTGATACCGCCCATCGCCCCGATACCGTCGAT
>JBMFWX010000109.1:0-2698 GCA_049964855.1 Acidimicrobiales bacterium | reverse complement strand
GCGGACCGGCCATCTTCGCGGCCCTGGCGGCGGCGAGCGCAGTGACCCTCGGTGTGGTTGGTGGAGTGACCGGGGCCGCCCTTCTCGTGGTCGCCCTCGGGCTCTTCTTACGGCACCGTCGACGTGCGGCGTGCTGCCGGCGAGACGGAAGTGAACGACCATGAGCGGCGCTGAGACGACGACAGATTGCGCGCGCGTGTCGATGCCTCGAGCACTCGCCGAGGTGCTGGGCACGCCCGGGCGTATCGTCGGCTTCCTGGTCGGCGCGGGCGTCGTGGCGTTCTTCTACACCCTGCTCCTGCCCTTCGATTACACACAGCGCTTCGAACTCGCCAACTGGGACTACCTTTCTCCTCATCTCCTCGCGTGGTCACTCGTGCTGGGCCTCGCGATGGGTCTCGTCCTCAGCATCCAGGTCTACGCGATGCGAAAGATCGCCGCGGCTCGGGCGGCTAGCGGTGCGGCGGGAGGTGTGGCGTTCGTGGTGAGCCTGCTGCCGAGTTTCCTCTGCTGCACCCCGATCGTCCCCTCAATTCTCGCTTTCGTCGGAGTCTCGGGGGTGGGCCTCTACACGACGACCGGCACGTTGCAGCACTTCTTCGCCGTTCACCAAGTCGAATTCCTCACGGCGAGTCTCGCCCTGCTCGCCACGATGGGCTGGTGGGGACTGCGCAAACTGACGCGCTCCGAGTGCTTCACCGACGACGGATGCGCTATCGATGCGGCTCCTGGCACAACACGCGATCACGTCGATGAGTGCGCCGAACTCGTCGGTGGCGACGACGCTCAGTCCGAAACACCGAGCCCAGGTCGTCACGAGCTTCGCCTCGGCTGGCCCAGACGACAAGAAGGAGTCGTGCAATGACCTCGTCCACCACTCGACGACCGCCACGACCCAATGGAGGGGCGCGTCGCCGGGCGGCCGCACGGCGACAGCGCCGAAACCGCCTTCTCGTTGGCGCCAGCATCACCCTGGTCGTCGTGCTCATCGCGCTCGTCGTCACGTTACACGTGGTAAACCGTGGCTCGGGCTCGGCATCGGCCACTTCCCCGTCGGGGTCAACTACTGCCTCGCTGGCGATCGGCACGGCCGCGCCGAACGGCACCGTCACCACGCTCGCCGGTGCCCCGAAGTCGGTGGCGTCGTTACGCGGCCGCCCCGCCCTCATCTGGTTCGTGACGACCTGGTGCTCTTCGTGCGAGGCAGGAACCCAGACGATGGCGCAGAGCATCCCCACGCTGGCCGCCGATGGTGTGCGGGTGGTTGAGATCGAGAACTACGCCGACTTCGGCCAGTCGGGTCCAACGATGAGGGCCTTCGCGAGATCCCTCGCCGGCAGCGCCTTTACCAACCCCGACTGGACCTTCGGTGAGGCGTCGTCCGCCCTCACTCGTACGTACAACCCCAGGGCCTATCTCGACATCTACTACCTGATCAATGCGAAGGGCAAGATCGTCTATGTGAACGGGTCGCCGTCATCCACGATGCCCGAACTACTCCAGGCCGCCAAGAGCCTCGCGTGAGACGCCACGCACCACGCGGTCAGGTGGAATCTCAGACGGGACTCCGGCGGATTCTGGTCGTGGGAGCCATCGTCACCGCCACCACCCTCGCCGCGGCGGCGCTGGCGGACGTCGGGAGTGCGACGAGTAGTCATTCGCACGCCGCTCGTCTCTCCGCTCACAGGACGAACGACGCTCCACCGAAGGCGCCGAACGGCGAATTCACCACGCCCTCAGGCGCACTCGCTACGATCGCCTCGCTCCGAGGTAGGCCGACCATGGTGTGGTTCGTAGCGGGCGGATGCGCCAGTTGCGCAGCGAGCATCCCCGCCGTGGCCGCGCACTTCCGTGAGCTGACGAGTCGGGGACTTCGAGTGCTGACTTTGGGACTCTATGGCTACTTCCCCTCAGGAAGAAATGGCGTCACCCAACTCCTGAGCTTCGCCCGATCGGCGACACCCGGACAGCGCATGTCACGGCATGACTGGGAGTGGGGGGTGGCGTCGAAGTCGCTCAGCTTGGCCTACGATCCCACGGGAACCCCTGACCTCTACGTACTCATCGGGTCCAAAGGGCATATCCGATACCGCAATAGCGTCCCGGTGTCGACCATGGGAGAACTCATCGCGGCAGCCACGCGATTGGGCGTCGGCGCGTAGGGCAGCACGAATCTGCACGAGCCGCACTACCGCCCATCTTCGTCGACCCCGGGTCACGTAATCAGACACGTTGCTGGCGCGCAAGTCTTACGGGAGGCACGTCCGTGAGACGTCGACCCCTATTTGAAGAGTCCGCGCGTCGACGTCCGCTCTTGTGGTGCACATCACCGGCCGACCCGGGAGCAAAGATTTCGCGGACTGGCTCTGGGTGGTGGGACGGCCGAGTACCGGCGCCGTCCCCAAAGGTGACACTCATGGTCGGCAGCCATGTGACGGACATGGTCAAAATCGTGTGGAGCGTTCATCGCCCCGCTCACCAAACGCCAGTCACGAGAAGGCGCTCCGCGTTTCGTCAACACCCCGCCACGGGGTCTTTACGAAAGTAACCCCCTGCCGCTTACGAAAGTCCCCGGCAAGCAGTGCGAAGTCGGCCGAAAGAGTCGACATCGGTTCCCGAGCGCCCCAACCGCACACGAGCGGCCTCACGTCAAGTGGTTCGGGCAGCCGTGCCCAGCAGGAAGGGCCCGCGGGACGTG
>JBMFWX010000108.1:0-2948 GCA_049964855.1 Acidimicrobiales bacterium | reverse complement strand
GCCACTGTGGCGAGACGTCCGACCTGGTCATGGCCCGCGCCGATGCGGCGCTCTACCGAGCCAAGGCCGCCGGGCGGGATCGCGTCGTCGTCGACGAGCCGTCCGAAGCGGCGACGGGCGAGTGATGGCGGTCGCCGCGGGCTGATCAGGGCTTGGCGTCGATGGGGCACCACACCGTCAACGACGCGGCCGGTGCGGGGCCGCCCGGTCGGGGGCGCTACGTGAGCCAGTCGTCGACCGACGCGACACCGGTCGCGTACTGGTGGCGCACGGCGTTCTGGACGTCGCGCAGGCGGCTTTCGAGCTGGTCGCGCAGCGCGCGCAGGCGCTCGCGCTGCTCCTCGACGCGCTCGCGCAGGTTGTTCACGACCTCGGGGTCGGTGAAGTCACAGCTGGCGACGGCGGCGTGCAGATCGTAGAGCGCGGCATCTTGGTGGGTCAGGAGGGCCGCGGCGGCGACCGAGGCGCTGGCGTCGGGCGACAGCGACCAGCCGCCGCCCACCCATCCGTCGCTCAGCAGTTGAGGCAGCTCGTCGATGAGGTACTGCAGGACGTCGGCGCGCGTCGACGTGGCCGCACGCTCGAGCAGGCTGAGGTCCAGCCCCAGGATGCTGTTGGCGTACGAGACGGCGACCGACGCCTCGACGAGCTCGTTGCGCCACCGCCGCAACGTTGTCGTTGGGGTGTCGCCCGTTATCGGTTGAGTGAGATGAAGCAAAGCCTCGATTTTGTCGATCGAATCGATCACGATAGCAACGATACGCCGTCACCATGTGAAACGTCTGTGGCGCGTATTCATTCAGGCTAAATTTTCGTAACAATTGGGCCGTAACTCCTACGGTGACGACTGGGGCGGAGCGACGCACGGTATCGGTGGTGATACCCGTGTGGAACGCGTGGGAACACACCCGGACCTGTCTCGACGCACTGCGAGCGGCGCTGGCGCCGGGTGACGAGGTGGTGGTGATCGACAATGCGTCGCGTGACGCGACGGCCGAGCAGTTACGCCGTTACGAGTGGGTTCGGCTCGTGACCAATCCCGTTAATCAGGGCTTCGCGGTCGCCTGCAATCAGGGCGCGGCCGCTGCTCGTGGCGACGTGCTGGTCTTCCTGCACAGTGACGCCGTCGTCGGCGAGGGGTGGCGTGACGAACTGGTGCGACCACTCGAGGACCCGACCGTGGGCGCCGCCGGCCCGCGAGCGGGTGACGAGTCCGCGACGCCGTCGCGCTCCCGCTCTCGCGGCGATGAGCGTGGCGTGACGCGAGGCTCGGCGGGCGGACGGGAGGGAGGCCCACCGGGCGAGGCGATCCCGATCGACCAGCTCGACGGCTGCTGCCTGGCTCTTCGCGCGGAGGCCTTTCGCGGTTGCGGCGGCTTCGATGAGGGCTACGTCGCCGGTGCTCTCGCCGACGACGACCTGTGCCGGAGGCTGCGCCGCGACGGCTATCGCCTGCACGCGCTTGATGGCCTGCCCGTGCGTCACGTGGGGGGTGCGAGCGTCGCCGCGTGGGGTGCGTCGTGGCCCGCGCTGGTGGAGGAGAATCGGCTTCGTCTTCGCCGACTCTGGGACGACGACGACGGGGTGCCGCCGTGTCTCGTCTCGGCGTGTCTCATCGTGAGGGACGAGGAGGACATGCTCGGGGCGGCCCTCGACTCCGTGGCCGACCTCGTCGACGAGATCGTGGTGTACGACACGGGTTCGACCGATCGGTCCGTGACCATCGCCAGACAGAAAGGCGCGCGCGTCTTCCAGGGCTACTGGGATGACTCCTTCGCGCGAGCGCGCAACGTGGCGATGGCGCAGGCGCGCGGCACCTGGATCCTGTCACTCGACGCCGACGAGGAGCTGCTGGCGAATCCGGCGGCCGTGCGCGCTCTCCTCGGCGACCAGCGCTCGGACGTGGAGGCCTACCTCGTGGCGATCGAGAATCTCCACGGCGCGGGAAACGCCCGCTCGGTCCACACGGCAGTGCGCCTCTTTCGACGAGACGTCGCCGCGTGGCGCCATCGTCTCCACGAGCAGGTCGTCGCTGCCGACGACCCCGCCCGACGACTACGGATCGGGTACGCGAGCGGGGTTCGGCTCCTGCACCACGGCTACGCCGCCGACGTCTTCGGGACGAGGGGCAAGGCGCAGCGCAACCTGGCACTGGCGCGCGCCGCCCTGGACGACGACGACCTCAGCCACGCGTACGCGTTGATGAACTACGGACGCGCCCTCGAATCGGCCGGCCACAGCGACGACGCCGTGGAGGCCCTGCGCGAGGCGGCGTCGGCGTCGGGCGATCCGATCACGCGGCGACTGGCGCTGCGCAATCTCATCAACATCCTCACTCGTCGGGGACGTTTCGACGAGGCTCTGTCGTGCGTGGACGAGCTGCGCGGCTCGTCGGTGCTCCAGATAGCGGCGGACATCGCCGAGGGGACCACGCGCATCGCGATGGGCGACGCCGACGCCGGCCTGGCGATACTGGCGCGGGTCCCCTCGCGGGGGCGCGACGACGACGGCGTCGAGTACGCCACGCACATGCTCGCCGCACTGCGCGGTGAGGCGTTGGCCTCCCTCGGCCGCTGGAGTGAGGCGGCGGACGTCGTGCTCGAGGCGATCCGCCGCGACGGCGTGCTCGAGGCGGACGTCGGCGATCTGGTCGGGTGGCTCGCGCGGGCGGGGCGCAGTGCGTCCGAGGTCGCCGAGGCGCTGGACGCCACTGACCTCGTGGCGGTGCTCGGACGACTCCTGCGCCAGCCGCCCGACCTCGCCGACGCGGTCCTGGAGGGCGTCTGGGAGCGGTTTCCCGAGCGCCTCGAGCCGCTCGCGGCGGCGGGACGTCTGGGACCCCGCTTGTCGGTGCCCCGGGCGCTCGTCTGGTCCGCGCGGCTACGCGCACGCGCGCTGGCGTCCGCCTGTCCGCTCGTGGCGATGTCCGCCAATCGCGAGCTCGACCC
>JBMFWX010000107.1:0-3079 GCA_049964855.1 Acidimicrobiales bacterium | reverse complement strand
CGCCGATGGGCCCCCTACCCGACCTGCGTCGGATGAACGTGCCGCTCGGCCCGGTCGGCGTGTTCGGGAGCTCCAACTTCCCCTTCGCGTTCTCCGTGCCCGGGGGTGACACCGCCTCCGCGTTGGCCGCCGGATGCCCCGTGGTGATCAAGGCCCACCCGGCGCACCCCGCGACCAGTCAGGCGTGCTTCGAGGCGCTGCGCCGCGGCGCGCAGAGCGTCGACGCGCCGTCGGGCCTCCTGGGACTGGTTTTTGGCCTGGCGGCCGGCGAGGCGCTGGTCGACGATCCGTCGATCACGGCCGTGGGGTTCACCGGTTCGGTGGCGGCGGGCCGTGCGCTGTGGCGGCGAGCCAATGACCGACCGGTGCCGATACCCTTCTACGGCGAGCTCGGGGCGGCGAACCCCCTCGTCGTGAGCGCGCGCGCCGCTGCGGCGCGCGCGGACGAGATCGGGCGGGGGATCGCGGGCTCGGTCACCCTCGGCGTCGGTCAGTTCTGTACCAAGCCGGGACTCGTCTTCGTACCGTCGACGAGTGACGGCGACGCCGTCGTTACGGCGTTGGCCGGGGCGATCCGCGAGCTCGCTCCCATGACGATGCTCTCGTCGGGCATCGCGGAGCACTTCCGAACGGGTCTGAACGCACTGCGCGAACTTGCTGACTGTCGCCAACTCGTGGTGAGCACTGACGGTGCTGACACGAAGGTGGGAGCGCAGTTGTTCGAGGTCGCCGCGGGTGACTTCGCGACGAGCACCGCGCGCGCCCTGCGCGAGGAGTGCTTCGGGCCGACGGCGTTGGTCATTCGCTACGACGGGCGCGGCGATCTGCGTCGGGCCCTCGACGTGACCGATCCCGCACTGACCTTCAGCGCTTTCCTGGAGGACGACGATGACGAGTCGTGGCTCGTCGCGTACGGGTCGAGCAAAGCGGGACGAGTCATTGTGAACGGGTATCCCACGGGGGTCGGCGTGAGCTGGTCGATGCAGCACGGAGGACCGTGGCCATCAGCGACCGTTCCCTGGGCGACGTCGGTTGGGGCGGGGGCTATTGGCCGGTGGCTGCGGCCAGTCTCCTACCAGAGCGTGGTGCAGGGCCTTCTTCCTGACGTGCTGCGTGATGACAGTCCGGTGCGCGTGGTGCGTCGTATCGACGGTGTCGTCCAGGTCGCGTGACGCCGCCGCCGCTCGGTGATCCCGGAGTTCGATCGATCGCTGAGCTTGCGCGAGACTAGGGGGATGATCCATCACATCGTTACCCTGGAACTCGCGAGCGAGGACACCGCAGAGTGCGCGTCGCACGCCAACGAGATCGTTCGGCGCGTGGAGGCATTCGGCGACCTGCCGGGCGTGGTCTCGTTGCGGGTACACCGCGACCTCGGCCTCGTGACCGGCCATTGGCCGCTGGTCCTGGTCGGGGTGTACGTCGATGTGCCGGCCCTCGAGGCCTACCAGGCTGATCCTCGTCACCGTGAGGTCCTGGCCTGGATGAACGACGGGGTGGTGCGCGCTCGCTCGACCGTCGACTACGACGAGGACTAGTCCGTGGCTGCGTCCGGTCCGCCGGTCGCGAGCCCGGTTGGATCAGTGGTGCGGGCGCACTGGCTGGTACTCGAAGCTCGGTCCGAGTGCGCGGCCGGGGATGACGGTGGCGCTCGCCATGGCGCGCCGGGCTCGTGAATGACGTCATCAGAGTCAGGGTGCGCTGGAAGCGGGCCGCGTTGGCGTGGTCACTCACCAGGTCGTCTCGCTGGGCGAGCAACGAGGTGTCGGCGCGGTTGACGGTGCCATCGCGCGCCGCTCGGGGCAGCCGACCGGGGTAGCGCGGCACGAAGGCCGGCGTGCAGAACTGCGGTCGCACCTCGTGCGTGCACGATATTGGCGCGCAGCACCACGTGCGGCATCTCCTCGACCACGACCGACCGTAGGATGGCGGCGATCTTGCGGCGCTCCTTCACGTCGCGAAGAGAGGGCGTAGAGGTACAGGGGAATCGTCGCGTTCTCTCACTCGATCGCGCTCCGCAGGGCGCCATGCACGGCGAGGGGCGGGCTCTCGCCCTTCAGGTTCGCGAGGACTGTTCGTTCGAGTCTGATCATTGGTGCGCACGCGTGGGGTGCGGATCCTCGTACGCCTCGGCCATCGCCGCCCTTGCGTCGTGGGTGGCTCGCAGACTGCCGCGTCGCACCGTGCCCGTCATGTGGCGTGGGATCGGCGAGACGCACCTCGGGATCGAGGAGACCGCGGCCAGGGCTCGGCTACTGCGCGGGGCGAGACGATCCGTCTGACGCGCGGGCGCGTTCGAGGGTGACCAGGAGTGCGAGCAGTGTTGTCACGATCTCCTCGTCGGCCAGCGAGTAGCAACGGCGCCGCCCGTCGACGCGGACGCGTACGAGCCCGGCGTGGCGCAGGGCCGCGAGGTGCTTGGACGCCGTGGGCTGGTCGACACCCGCGTGTGAGCTCAGACGCCCGACGTCGCACTCGCTCGTCGCCAGGGCCGTCAGCAGCGAGCGTCGCACGGGGTGCGCGAGCGCGCGGCAGATCTCGGAGATCACGTCATCGCGTGCGACGCCGTTCGTGTCGATCACTCCGCTATTCTCGCGCACCTGATCCCTCACGTGACGCCCTCGTTGAGGTAGTCCAGTGCCGAGAGTGCGGCGACGGTGCCGTCGGCCACGGCCGTGGTGATCTGGCGTACACGGGTCTGGCGCACGTCGCCCGCGGCGAAGACCCCTGGTTGATTCGTGCGCAGGGCCTCGTCGGTGAGCACCTCGCCGCGCTCATTCATCGTGAGTTGTCCCGCGAACGGAGCGGAGTTGGGGACGTAGCCGACGAACACGAAGCACCCGTCGACGGACGTCTCGATCACCTCGCCGCTGGCCTTGTCCCGGGAGCGCACACCGGCGAGGCCCGCGTCCCCAACGAAGCCGAGGACCTGCTGGTTCATCAGGAGGTCGATCTTCTCGTTGGCGCGGGCTTCCGCGACGATCCAGGGCTCGGCCTGAAAGTGGTCGAACTCGTGGATGAGGGTGATTCGCGATGCGTACTGGCTGAGTGAGACCGCCTCCTCGAGGGCGGAGTTGCC
>JBMFWX010000106.1:0-3210 GCA_049964855.1 Acidimicrobiales bacterium | reverse complement strand
CATCAGTTGGCCACCCCCCGTCGTCTCGCCTCGGCACAACGTCCTGGTCCTCTCGTCTGCTCGCGTACGACCTCCAGACGGGCAACGCGTCACCATCTCGCGCTGGACGCGACGGGCTCACGCCCTGGCGACGCGACACCTTCACGCTCTCGACTGGCTTCGTGCGCGACGCCACGATTCACGGCGTGGTGTCGCTCCGTGAATCCGTCCGAAACAGTCGCCGCTCTCTCGGCGGACGATCCGTCCCGGGCCGCGACACTCGAGCGCACCGCACCGGTACTCCCCCTGCTCCACGGTCGGCCCACAGGGTTGTTCGCCCTCACCTGGTCGATTCGCGGCCGCACCCCGGTCGCGACAGGACGAAACGTGAACGCGCGAGCCGTCGGCGTCGAGCCACCCGAAGGCGTCGGGCAGTGGCGGCTCGAACCGAGGCCGCGACCGCAACGAGTCGTGACGAGCGGTGCCACACTGGGTGATGGCGAGTTACGAGACGTTGGCGCAGTTCTATGACGCCGTCAACGGTGAGCCGCAAGAGCGAATCCGTCAACTACTCGACTTCATCGCGCGGTATCACCCTGGGGCCGAGTCGGTCCTCGAGCTCGGCTGCGGCACGGGCGCGATTCTGGCCGGACTGGGGTCGGGTCTCTCGCTCACCGGCATCGACCTGTCCGACGAGATGCTGGCCTACGCACGACACCGATGTCCCTCCGCTCGCCTCATCCACAGTGACATCACGTCCTTCTCCCTCGATGACACGTTCGACGTTGTCGTGTGCGTCTTCGACACGTTGAACCACGTCACGACAGTCGAGGGCTGGCTCTCGACCTTCAAGCGGGTTCACGAACACCTGAACGTCGGCGGGCTGTTCATCTTCGACGTCAACACCGTGGGTCGACTACGCGAGCTCAGTGAGATGGCGCCGTGGGTCCACGACTTCGAGGGCCATACGCTCATCATGCAGGTCGAGCTCGATGACGAACCCCTCGCGACGTGGGACATTCGCGTCTTCGAGCAGCGAGGCACACACGAGTACCTCTTGCACCACGAACGCATTGCGGAACTAGGGGTCCCCCTCGGCGACATCAAGCGAGCCCTGGCGCCACAGTTCACGTTGTTGGAAGAGACCGACACGCAAGGGGACGCGCCCACTGATGAGTCGTCGCGCGCACTCTTCGTCTTTCGAGTCGTCGAGGACCGCGACGACTGACCAACGGTCCACCGCGACGGCTGGTCCTACCACCACGAGCCCGCGTGAGACGAGCGAGGGCTCCGGCGACGGGGTGCCGATGACGACGACGTACCTTCCTCGAGGTCCTTCACCGCGCCGTACGGATCCCTCCGATCGCGAGCCCCCTCCGGTCCACCTCGCCGACCGGTCGTGCTCCACCCGGGCCCTCGAGTCAACCTCCCATCTGGTCCGTGACGCGAGACAGCACGTGAAGTGGGCAGAGCGCGAGGGTGTCGAGTGACCGTCACGCGGCAGTCCCCGGGCCCGCTCGTTCGGCGCCGTTCACTCCATCACTGCTGAGAGTGACGACGGGCCGCCACTCTCCTCCGGACGTTGCCGGCCCCGGGTCGACCACGTCGACGTCACTGGCACCCGAGTCCGGCCCGTCGGCAGCGTGAGAATCACTCAGCCGTTGGCCCTCGTCGCACCACTCTGGCGTCACTCGTGCATCGGAGCCCGAGGCGATCACTCGTAGAGTCGACCAGTTCTCCGCCGCGGCACGGCGCGCCACGTCCTCACCCCCGAGGTGCCCGTCAGGGGCGAGCGTCCTCGCCGGGACATCGCACGCTGACTGTCGTGCGAGTACCGCGACGCGTGCACGCCGTCGGTGGTACGCCGGCATCTCACCGACGGGTCACCAGGACCCAACGGCACATCGAACCAGACGCTCGCAACCGACGTCACCCCTCGACCAGCCGTGGGCTCTCGCCGACCGCCGTCGCGACACTTCCACCAGCGCTCGAAGCGACGCCGCTCACGAACGCGTCCGCAGTAGATTCGAGTGAACCAGGAGGCGCGGCGATGGACGAAGGACGGCCGATTTCGTATCGAGGGGTGTCCGTTGGCACACCCGTACTGAGCTCCACCAACTCCCAATTCGGCACGGTCGAACACGTCTTGCAGATCCCCGAGCTCGACATCTTCGACGGCATTGCCGTCAAGACCAAGCACGGCGTCCGGTTTGTGGACCGAGATCAGATCACGGACACCACCACGACCCTGGTCCGGTGCGCGTTGACGGACGAGCAAGCAGCTGCCCTCCCGCCACCCAAGGGAACCCTCGTTCTTCATCCTGACACCGCCCGCGACGAGGGCCCCTCCCTCACTGCTCGATACGGGCGTCTCTTCGGTCGAGAGCACTGGAAAGAACTGGAATGAGTCACCGCTCCTGGTCGCGACGAGTCACAGGCTGACCGCCTCGGCGAAAATCTCTTCCTTGACGAATGACCTGAGTCCGCGTGGCGTGCAGACATCGACGTTCACGCCGAGCTCTTCTTCCAGATCACAGCCCAGCGCCAGAATGTCGAGGGGGTGGGCATTCTCATCGAATTCGACCAGGAAGTCGACGTCGCTCTCCGGCGTCTCTGCTCCACGCACGACACTGCCGAAGAGGCGAACATTGCGGGCGTGGTAGCGAGCCGAGATAGCGAGGACCGCATCACGATGTGCCAGTACCAGACGCCCGAGTGGCGAGGTAGCGACAAAACGTCCTTCCATCATTAGAAGTCTACGTTGGTGTCGTGTCTGTCGGCTGGCTCGCGTTGATCGGACCACAACCGTGCTCGGTGGACCGAGTCGCCCGCCAGCAGTAGACGGGTCATCGCGGTTCCGTGGGTGACTATTCCGTTCGGACCCTCACTCGGGCAAGTGATGAGGAAGTCCTCTAGGCGCCCCCTCGGGCGGTCCCCGACGGATCCCCGCGTCCGAAGCGAGCCCGCATGCGCCAGGGAGTCGGTGCCACGACGTACACCGAGAACTCCCGAGGCCGCCTACTCGGGCCGGGCTCGGGCGCGACCGGCCACTCGGTGACGGCCTCTCGCAGGTCCTAGCGAATGTGCACGCCCGAGATGGCGCGCGAGATGATCAGCCGCTGGATCTCGCTGGTCCCCTCGAAGATGGTGTAGATGCTGGGGGGAACGTGTAGTTTCGCTGGTCAGAGGCATCATTACCAAACAATCGCCCCACAAACTGTGGGTCTTACC
>JBMFWX010000105.1:0-3221 GCA_049964855.1 Acidimicrobiales bacterium | reverse complement strand
TGCGCACTGCCGACGGCGTCAGGTCGAAGTCCCGGGCCACCTCGGAGATCGACCGGTCACCGGCTCGACACCGGTCCACGATCTCCGCCTTGAACTCCGGGGTGTACGACCGACGGTCACGGCGCTTGCTCCGCTCCATGGTCTCCATGATGGACATCCTCTCCGGCGCTGCGCGCCTCTTGGTGGATGTCCGTCAGACCGTGCCAACCCCAGGCCTCGCGCAGCGGCATCAAGGCCTTCGTCACCGTCGCGAAGACGATCCGCAAGCGCAAGGAGGGCATCCTTGCTGCCGTTCACTTGAAGATCAACAACGGCCAGCACGAGGGGCTCAACCGCCGCGTCCGCCTCATCGTCAACCGGGCCTACGGCTTCCACAGCGCGAATGCTGCCCTCGGGCTCATCATGCTCACCCTCGGTCCGATCAACCACGTCCTTCCGCACGAGCGTGTGCCAGAACTGGATCCCTAGATCGACCCACATTCATGCCTGGAGGCCCCCT
This sequence comes from Acidimicrobiales bacterium, assembly GCA_049964855.1. GTDB lineage: Bacteria > Actinomycetota > Acidimicrobiia > Acidimicrobiales > RAAP-2 > RAAP-2. Next base: position 2,722 of record JBMFWX010000105.1, on the reverse strand, counting down.
TTTCGACGCCAAGGATGGGAACTTCGGCCCTAACCCGCGCAGGGCTCCCGTTCGAGAATGGGTCGATCGAGCCCGTTCCAATCGACGATGGACGATCAGCATCGTTCGCTCCGGCGTCTGCGGAGGAGGCCTCACTGAGTTCACCGTCGGTCGGCGAGGTGGGCTTCGCCGGCGACCAGGCGACGGCGATCGACGGCGAAAGGACCGCGCAGATCCCGCCGCAGCAGTCCGTCGGGTCTGCTCAGTCGGCCGCGGCATCGGTGCCGGGATTGGTCGAGCTGTTCGTCACCTTCTTGGTGATCGGCGTCTCGGCCTTCGGCATGGCGATCATGCAGGCGATCCGCACGACGCCGGTGCGCCGGGGCTGGTTGCGCAAAGAAGAGATCGACGAAGGGTTCGGCCTCGTCCAGCTCTACCCGGGAGCGATCATGGTCGACCTCGTCGCCTACATCGGCTACCGGATGCGCCGGGTGCGCGGCGCGCTTGTGGCGGTTGCGGGCTTCGTCCTCCCATCGTTGCTCTTGTTGCTCGGGCTGTCGTGGGCCTACTTCACCTACGGCGCGCACCCCGAGGTCCGCGACCTCGTGATCGGCCTCGACGCGCTCGTGGTCGGGGTGCTCGTCCACGTGAGCGCCGATTTCGGTTCCGAGCACGCCCGGGGGAAGGTGACTGCGCTCGTCGCGCTCGGCGCGTTCGTGCTCGGGGTCACCGGGCAGAACGTGTTGTGGGCGGTGCTCGGTGGCTTCCTTGTCGGTGGACTGCTCTCTCGGACGCGCTTTCGCGTGGTGCCCGAGACGAGCGTGCCGATCACTGAATCGGTGCGCCAGCCGATTTCCTGGCGGCGACTCGGTTGGGCGGCGCTTCCTGGCGTCGTCGTGATCGCCGGTGCGACGGCGGCGGCGTTCGCCACCGGTGCGCTTGCGGCGGTGAGCGCGGACATGGCGAAGATTGGGGCGGTGGCCTTCGGCAACGGCACCGCGATCATGCCGATCCTTCGCCAGGACGCGCTCGCCCATCACTGGCTCAACTTGTCGCAGTTCGGGGCTGGTGTCGGCTTCGGCCAGGTCACCCCGGGACCGTTTCTCTCGACCGCCGCCTTCGTCGGTTATGGCGCGGCGCGCTGGTGGGGAGGGGTCGCGGCAGGAGTCGCGATCTACGCCCCGAGCGTCGCGATGACGATGGTGGTGGCCGAGATCTACCCGTGGCTGCGTCGGCTGGGGTTCGTGCGCGATGCGATTGGCGGCGTGATGGCGGCCTTCACCGGGCTCCTCGCGTCGATGGTCGTCCTTTTCGGCCGCCCCATCGTCCCGGTCCCCGCCGCCCTTGGCCTCGCGGCGGGGGCGTTCGTCGCGATCCGGGTCCTCAAGTGGAACACCATCGTCGTCTTTGCCACCGGGCTCGCCGTCTGGGGTCTGTATCTCGCAGCGGGCGGCGCAGTGTGAGCCGCTCCCTGCAGGAGAACAAACGAGAGTTCGAACAAACGAGAGGAACGACATGCCTGACGCCAAGTTCATGAAGCCGTGGCACGGGATCGCCCGCGAGGCGATCGAGTGGCATCCCACCGTCCACGAGGACGTCTGCATCGGGTGCGGAACGTGCGTGACCGGATGCAGCCGCCTCGTCTACCGCTTCGAGTACGAACAGATGAAGGCGGTGGTGTTCGACCCGCTCAACTGCATGGTCGGCTGCACGACGTGCGCCAACACCTGTCCGACCAACGCCATCACCTTCCCACCCCTCGAGAGCGTCCTCGACCTCGAACAGCAGGTGGCCGTCCACCACGCGATCGAAGACGACCTGCGTGCCCGGCGCGAGCAGCTCGAAGTCCCCGACCTCTTTCCGCATCCCGACCGGGTCGTCGAGCTCGAGGTGACCGCCATCGTCGACGCGACGCCGACGACACGCCTCGTGACGCTCGCGCCGCGCCGAGCTGAGGACTGCCTCTGCCAGTTCGTCCCCGGCCAGTACCTCGAGGTGCAGGTCCCACAGACGTCGTGGCTGTCGCGCGCCTACTCGCTCGGCAACGCCCCGCGACCGGACAACTCGCTCGAGCTGCAGATCCGCCGCGTCGAAGGTGGCCGGCTCTCGGGGTGGGTCTTCGACAGCGCACGAGTCGGTGACGTTGTGATCGGCCGAGGCCCGGCCGGGTCGTTCACCATGCGCTCTCCGATTACCGGCTCTACGCGACCAGGCGTGGGTGACGCGCTCTGATTCGTGCAGTTGGGCGAGTCTCCCATTGGACCCCTGAGTGGAGCAACAAGCGCAGCCGATAGTTCTCGAAGTTCCGAAAGCCATGACCGATCCGGCGGATCTTCTCGGTCACGAGGTTCTGGGCCTCGACGGGTCCGGTCGAGATGCGGGTCGTGTGGTAGCTGAGGACCTCTTGCTCCCAGCGCGAGATGGTGGTGGCGAGCCGGGTGAGCTCTGGGACCTCGGCCTCGGCGACGTAGGCGTAGAAGCGCACGAGCCGCCAGTGGGCTCGGCGCGCTGTCGGCGCAGCGTAGACCTCGCGCAGCAACTCCTTGCCCAAGATGGCCGCTCCGACCTCGCCTGTCGGGTCGCCCTCAGCGAGTGCACCGAAGAGCTTGTCGCGTTGGCGATCGCTGAGCCGCTCCCAGCCTCGGGTCATGAGCCTGCGGGTCCGGTACAGCGGGTCGTCCTTGTGTCCGCGGTGACCGAGCTCGGCCTGCTGGATGCGCCTCCGCACGTCGTCGACGACGGC
>JBMFWX010000104.1:0-3254 GCA_049964855.1 Acidimicrobiales bacterium | reverse complement strand
CGCGTCCACCTCGCGCTTCGTCGGCCGCGACATCGCCTCGTGGCGCGACGGTCCGCTGGAGGAGCGCATTGCCGTGACCGGGGTGTTGCGCTCGATGAGCGAGGCCATGGTGCGCAGCGCCTTCAGCGCGCCTCACGCCGCGGTGTGGGTGCGCGTGGACGCCACGCGCACCGTCGAGCTGCTGGCGTCGTTGGCGACGCACGACGCGCTGGCGGGCGTGCGGGTCTCACCGCTGACGGTGGTGGCCATGGCGATGTGTGACGGGGCACGCCACTACCCGGGCATCAACTCGAGCTTCGACGACGCGGCCCACGAGGTCGTGGTGCGCCGACGGGTGAACCTGGGCATCGCCGCGAACACCCCCCGGGGCCTGATCGTGCCCAACATCAAGGGGGCCGATCAGCTCGACCTGGTCGCGATGGCCACGCAGCTCAACGAGCTCGTGGACCACGCGCGCGCGGGCACCACCACGCCCGAGGCGATGATCGGCACCACGCTGACCATCACCAACGTCGGTCCGTTCGCGGTGGACGGGGCCGTTCCGGTCCTGCCCCCCGGCACCGGGGCCATCGTGGCCGTCGGACGGATCGCCAAGGCGCCCTGGGTGGTAGAGGATCGCGTGGTGGTGCGTCACGTGGTCGAGCTGTCGATGTCCTTCGACCACCGCCAGATCGACGGAGCGCTGGCCTCGCAGTTCATCGCCCACGTGGGGCGCTTCCTGGAGGATCCGGCCCTCGCCCTGCTGCTCGGCTAGGACGCCGACGCCTCGCGCTCGCCCAGCACCGCGAGGGCCTGTTCCGCGTGGCGGTCCATGTTCCACTCGCTCGTGATGACGTCCAGGATCCGCTGGTCGCGGTCGATCACGAAGGTGCTGCGCCGCACGCGCAGCAGGTCCACCGGGCGCTTGACGCCGTAGGCGCGCGCGACGTCTCCGCCGACGTCGGCGAGCAGCGGGTAGTCCAGGTCGTAGCGCGTGGCGAACTGGGACTGGCGCGCGACGTCGTCCATCGAGATCCCCACGCGTTGCGCGCCGAGCGCGGCGAAGCGCTCGCCGAGGTCGCGGAAGTGGCAGGACTCCTTGGTGCAGCCTCGGGTCATGGCCGCCGGGTAGAAGAAGAGGACCACCGGTCCGTCGTGGACCAGCACCGAGAGGGTGCGCGCGGTGCCGTCCTGGTCGGGGAGGGTGAAGTCGGGGGCCAGGTCACCGCGTCGCACGAGCGCAGCCTAGGGGTCGAGGCGAAACCCCACGCCGCGCACGGTCACCAGGTGGCGCGGCGTCGCGGGGTCGCGCTCGAGCTTCTGGCGCAGGCGCTTGACGTGGGTGTCCAGGGTGCGGTCGTCGGTCAGGTCGACGCCCCACCACAGGGTGTCCAGCGCCACCTCGCGGGTCACCACTTGGCCGAGGTTGGCGCACAGCAGCGCCAGCAGGTCGAACTCCTTGCGGCTGAGCTCGACGACCTGCGCCCCGCGGTAGACGGTGCGCCGCGCCACGTCCACGACGATCTCACCCACTCGCACGGCGTCCTCGGCGCCGGTCGGCGGGCGGCGCAGCACGACGCGCATGCGCGCCACCAGCTCGCGCAGCCGGAACGGCTTGGTCACGTAGTCCGCCGCGCCGATCTCGAGGCCCAGCACGACGTCGAGTTCGGACGAGCGGGCCGAGACCATGATCACCGGAGTGGGGGAGGCGGTGAGTTCGCGGCAGAAGTCGACGCCCGACCCGTCGGGCAGCATCACGTCGAGCAGCACGAGGTCCACCGACGTTCGCGCCAGCAGCTCGCGGGCGGCGTGCAGCGTGCGCGCGGCCATCACCGTGAAGCCCTCGGCGGAGAGCCCGACCTCGAGGGCGTCGACGTAGCTGGCCTCGTCTTCCACCACGAGCACCACCGGGTGGGCGACGGTGCCCGCGCTCGGCGGTGGCGGGAGCGCGGGGCGCGCGGCGACGTTCACGCGCTCACCGTAGGCAGCGCGGGTTACCGGGGGGTGAGCGGCGGGCGACCGGGCGGTGGCGCCGCGATGAATCCCTGGCGCCTCGGCTCAGGGGAGAGTGAGCGTGAAGCCCTGGTAGATCGTGGGGCTCGCGAGGTAGCTCCCGGTCGCGGTGCACCGGGTCGCCGACGCGCAGATCAGGCTGTACACGCCCCCGTCGACGCCGACGCTGGACGCCGTGCCGGGCAGCTGCACCTTCGTGCCCGGGCCCCAGCGGCCGTGGGTGGCGGCGACCACGAGGGCCTGGTAGTGGCCGGCCGCGTCGAGGTAGGCGGCGCCGGCGGCGCACTCGCCGTTGGCGTAGCACGACAGGGCCACCACCCCCCCGTTCTTCCCCGTGGTGGTGGCGCCCGCCGGCAGGCGCAACTCGCTCGCGGCGCGCCACACGCCGTGCACCTCGTTGACGAGGAACCCCTGGTAGCGGCCCGCCGCGTCGCGGTACTGTCCCCCGGCGGCGCAGTTGCCGACCGACGAGCAGGACACCGCGGAGAACCCGTAGAGGAACGTCAGGGGGTTCACCGTGGCCGCCACGGGCAGCGCCAGGGCCCGCGCGGCGCGCCACACGCCGTTCACCTCGTCGACGGTGAGCCCGTTGAGGTGTCCCGCGGCGCTCTCGTAGGTGCCGATGGCCGCGCAGTTGCCCGGCCCGGGGCAGGCCAGCGAGCTCAGCTGGATCAGGGGGACGGCGTTGACGTTGGCGGGGGGGACCAGCTCGATCCCGGCGCGCCACACGCCGTTCACCTCGTCGACGATCAGCCCGTGGGTGGCGTTGTTGGCGTCGAGGTAGGTTCCGGTCGCACTGCAGTCGCCGGCCGTCGCGGCGGCGCAGGCGAGCTCCGACAGGGTCACGTAGGGTGTCGGCCCGGCGTTGGCCGGCAGCGTCACCTCGACGGCTCGCGACCACGCGCCCCCCGTCGAGGTGAGCGTCATCCCCTCGGTCTGGGGCGACGGGGACGCGCTCGCCAGGTAGGTGCCCACCGCGCTGCAGGCGCCCTTCGCGCACGCCACGGCCCGTAGCTGGGCGCTCTGAGCGGTCGCGATCGCGTTGGCCGGCAGCGTCACCTCGACGGCTCGCGACCACGCGCCGCGCCGTTCGCTCACCGTGAAGGCCTGGGCGTTGCCGGCCTGGTCCTGGTAGGAGCCGACGACGACGCAGGCGCCCGCCGCGCTGCAGGCGCCGCTGGTGGGCGTCACGCCGGGCGTGCTGGCCGCGCCGACCGGCGCCGCGATCGTGGTCGGCGCGCGCCACGCACCATTCACTTCGT
>JBMFWX010000103.1:0-3298 GCA_049964855.1 Acidimicrobiales bacterium | reverse complement strand
ACGCCGCGCAGCGCCAGGGGGATCAGCGCCACGATGACGAGCGCGTTGAAGATGACGGCCGAGAGGATGGCGCTCTGGGGACTGTGCAGGCGCATGACGTTGAGCGCCCCTAACTGGGGGTAGGTCGCCACGAACAGGGCCGGAATGATGGCGAAGTACTTGGCGATGTCGTTGGCGATGGAGAACGTCGTCAGCGAGCCGCGGGTGATGAGCAGCTGCTTGCCGATCTCGACGACGTCGATCAGCTTGGTCGGGTTCGAGTCGAGATCCACCATGTTCCCGGCCTCCTTGGCCGCGGTGGTCCCCGTGTTCATCGCCACGCCGACGTCCGCCTGGGCCAGCGCGGGAGCGTCGTTGGTGCCGTCGCCGGTCATAGCGACGAGCTTGCCGCCAGCCTGCTCCTGCTTGATGAGGGCCATCTTGGCCTCGGGGGTCGCCTCGGCGAGGAAGTCGTCGACGCCCGCCTCCTGAGCGATGGCGGCGGCGGTGAGGGGATTGTCACCGGTGATCATGACCGTGCGGATACCCATGTGGCGCATCTGCTCGAACTTCTCGCGGATGCCCTCCTTCACGACGTCCTTCAGCTCCACCACCCCGACGATCGACGCGCCATCGGCGACCGCGAGGGGCGTGGAGCCCGACCGGGAGACCCGCTGGACGATCTCGTCGAGGTCGGGGGGTATCGTCCCGCCCTGATCGACGACCCAGCTCTTGATTGACTCGGTCGCGCCCTTGCGGATCGAGCGCGGCCCGAGGTCGAGACCCGACATGCGCGTGGATGCGGAGAACTCCACGAACCGCGCGTCGTCCAGCCCATCGCGCGAGCGGATGTTGAAGCGCTCCTTGGCCAGGACGACGATCGAGCGGCCCTCGGGCGTCTCGTCGGCCATCGACGCCAGTTGGGCGACGTCGGCCACGTCCTGTTCGCTGGCCGACCCCACCGGGATGAACGCCGCCGCCATGCGGTTGCCGAGGGTGATGGTTCCGGTCTTGTCGAGCAGCAGAGTCTGGACGTCCCCGGCGGCCTCGACCGCGCGGCCGCTCATCGCGAGGACGTTGCGCTGGACCAGGCGATCCATGCCGGCGATGCCGATAGCGGAGAGCAGAGCGCCAATCGTGGTGGGGATGAGACAGACCAGCAGGGCGACGAGCACGACGATCGACACCGAGCCGTGAGCGAAGTGCGCGAAGGGTACGAGCGTGACGACCACCGGCAGGAAGATGATGGTGAGCACCGAGAGCAGGATCGTCAGGGCGATCTCGTTGGGCGTCTTTTGGCGCTGGGCCCCCTCGACGAGCGCGATCATGCGGTCGATGAAGGTGTGACCGCGCTCGGCCGTGATCCGTACGACGATGCGGTCCGATAGGACCGTCGTGCCCCCGGTGACCGCCGAGCGGTCGCCACCCGACTCGCGGATCACCGGGGCGGACTCACCGGTGATCGCCGACTCGTCGACCGAGGCGATGCCCTCGGTGATCTCACCGTCCGAGGGGATCACGTCACCCGCCTCGCACACCACGAGGTCACCCTTGGCCAGCGACGCCGCGGGCACTCGCTCCTCGGTCCCGTCGGGTCGCAGGCGGCGGGCCTGGGTCTCGGTCCTCATCCGTCGCAGGGTGTCGGCCTGGGCCTTGCCGCGCCCCTCGGCCATTGCCTCGGCGAAGTTGGCGAAGAGCACAGTGAGCACGAGCCACGCCGTGATCGACCAGACGAAGACGCCGGGGTGGGCGATGGCTTCGACCAACGTGACGAGCGAGCCGACGAGGACGACGAACATGACGGGGTTGCGGACCTGGACACGCGGATCGAGCTTGGTGAGCGACTGGACGGCCGCGTGGCGCAAGATCGTCGGGTCGAAGAGCCCGCGGGTTCGCAGAACCCCGTGCGGCGTGGCGGTGGCCGGAGTGACCGGTGCCGACGACGTCATCAGAAGAACCTCCCGTGAGCCAGTTGCTCGACCACGGGACCCAGCGCCACCGCGGGGAAGAAGGTGAGGCCCCCGACGATGAGCACCACCCCGATGGTGAGTCCTACGAACATCCCGGTATCGGTGCGAAACGTGCCTAGGGATTCGGGTACCGCACCCTGCGTGGCCAGGGATCCCGCGAGCGCCAGGACCGGCACGATGATGGCGAAGCGCCCGATCAGCATGTCGATGGCGCCGGCGACGTTGTAGAACGACGTGTTGCCCGAGAGCCCGGCGAACGCGGAGCCGTTGTTGTTGCCCTGGCTGGTGAAGGCGTAGAGGATCTCGGAGAATCCGTGGGGTCCGGCGTTCAGGGGCCCGGCCCGGCCCGCCGCGGTCGACACCCCGATGGCCGTGGTGACGAGCACGGCCAGGGGCATCACCAGCGCCGCCAGACCGGCGAGCTTGACCTCGCGGGCCTGGATCTTCTTACCCAGGTACTCCGGCGTGCGCCCGATCATGAGGCCCCCGATGAACACGGCGATGATCGCGTAGATGAGCAGGGTGTAGAGGCCGCTGCCGACTCCGCCGGGCGTGACCTCACCCATCATCATGCCCGACATGAGGCCCAACCCGCCGAGGGGGGTGAAGGAGTCGTAGGAGGCGTCCGCCGACCCGGTGGAGGTCTGGGTCGAGGCTACCGCGAAGAGGGCGGAGGACGTGTCGCCGAAGCGGACCTCCTTGCCCACGGTGTTGCCGACGCTCGAGGTGACGCCGGCCGCGGCCACGGCGGGGTTGTTCTGGTGCTCGGCGGTGATGGTGAGGCTGGCCCAGGCGCCGAAGAGCAGGATCATGACGCCGAGCAGGGCGACGCCGTGGCGGACGCTGCCCACCATCTTGCCGAAGGTGTAAGTGAGGGCGAAGGGGATCGCGAGCACCAGGTAGATCGAGAGAAAGTTGGTGAGCCCCGTCGGGTTTTCCAGGGGCATGGCCGAATTGGCGTTGAAGAAACCCCCGCCGTTGGTGCCCAGTTGCTTGATGGACTCCATGAAGGCGGCCGGCCCTCGGGCGATGACCTGGGTGACGCCGTTGAGCGCGTCGTGGATGGCGACGGGGCCGGCGAAAGTTTGTACCGCGCCCTGAGCGACGAAGACCAAGCCGGCGAGGAAGGCGATGGGCACGAGGAGATAGAGCATGGCGCGGGTGATGTCCACCCAGAAGTTGCCGATGGTGGACGCACCCCGACGCGAAAAGCCACGCACCAGCGTGACGGCCACCGCGATGCCGACGGCGGCGGAGACGAACTGCTGCACCATGAGTACGCCCACCTGCGAGAAGTACGACATCGTGGTCTCGCCGGCGTAGTTTTGCCAGTTCGTGTTGGTGACGAA
>JBMFWX010000102.1:0-3367 GCA_049964855.1 Acidimicrobiales bacterium | reverse complement strand
TCGTGGAGATACCGATCCAGTGGGCGCTCGACGACTGGGAGCAGTACTGCTACCTCCCGGGCCTCGCGGAGTACGGCGTGATCGAGAGCCCGGCCAAGTGTCGAGAGATGTGGTCGCTTGAGCTGCGCGCCACGACGAGCGAGGGGGGATGCTTCGTGCTCACGGCGCACCCCTTCCTGACGGGCCGACCCTCGCGCGCCCTCGCTCTGGCCCAGGTCATGGAGGAGGCGGCGGGCGCGCCGCACGTATGGGTGGCCACAATGGCGCAGATCGCCGCCCACGTTCGCGCCCAGAATCTCACGCCGCGCCACGTGACCGAGCCCGAGATCTGAGCCACCGTCGTCACCCGCTCGGACCGCCTCGCTCCGGCGGAGGTGGGCTGGTGCGTCGCGCGATCGGACGCCGGTTCGTACACGCGGGAAACCGCGAGCAGGCGAGGAAGGACCCGTACTGTCCCGAGCGCACGACCATCGTTCCCTCCCCGCACGTCGCGCAGATCTCCACGGGCTGTCCCTCACCATCGACCAGGCGTACCTCGGGGTCTCCGAGCAGCTCGACGACGAAGGGCGACACCCTCTCCGGTGACGTGAGCAACGTCACCTCGCGACGGGCCCGCGTCAGCGCCACGTAAAGGAGACGCCGCTCCTCGGCGTGCGCGACGCTCTCCGAGGCCGGCATCGCCAGTTGCAGCACGGGGTCGTCAGTTATCGTGCTCGGAAAGCCGTAGGCGCCGGTGGTCACCCCGACCACCACCACGTAGTCGGCCTCCAGACCCTTGGCCCCGTGCATCGTGCGAAAGGTCACGACCAGGTCCTCCCACCGACGCCGCGCCAGGAGGTCGCGCTGGAAGCCGTAGCGGCCGAGCACGTCGATCGAGACGCGCCCCGATCGGCCGGGGCGAACGCGTCCGTCACCGACAGCGGCCGCAAGCTCATCGAGGATGGCCGTGAGGGCTTGCGCGTCGTCGTTCGCCCGAAGGACGGTGACCACTCCCGGGTGCGTCCCCTCGGCCGAGCGCATCGGTTTGTCGAGCTGACTCGGGTTCTTCGTCACGAAGCGTCGCGCCACGTCGCAGACAACCTGCGGGCACCGAAAGCTGGTGGTCAGTTCCAGGTGCGTCCCGACACCGAACAGCTCGTCGAAGTCCGTCATGACCGAGACGTCCGCACCGGCGAAGCGATTGATCGACTGCCAGTCGTCGCCCACGGCGAGCAGATGACGTCCGGGCTCGCGTAGCAGACCGCGAACGAGACGCGCCCGAGCGCGACTGGCGTCTTGGAGCTCGTCCACCATGATCAACTCGTAAGGGCACGTCACCTCGCCCGCCTCCAGATGATCAGCCGCTCGAACGAGCATGTCCTCGAAGTCGACACTGTCCTCGTCGGCCAGCCGCTGCTGCCACCGCTCGTGGATGGGCCAGTACAGATCGAGGAAGAGCCGTGTGCGAAACCCGCCGAGCCGCGCGAGGTCGCCCGCGAGACGTCGCTCGACGTCGCTCGACGATAGGGCGTTGGACTTCGCGTGGACCATGAAGGTCCGCACCAGCCGCGCGAGGTCCTCGTGCGTCAGGGGCGCCCCGAATCGGCCGCGGGCGGGACGGTCGGGGTTCCAGTCGAACGTCACCCCCCGCTTCGTGAGTTCGTCCTCGAGCCTCGCCAGGCCGTCGCCGAACATCACGTCGGCCCACGTCGTCTCGATCAGATCGGTGCCGTGCGCGGCGTGCGTGCGGCACTTCCAGGCCATGTCGTTGGCGTAGCCGACGAAGGACGCGGGCGGGTGACCGTCGCGGTCGAGAGCCCAGTGCTCGTGCCACGCCCCGATCGACGGGTAGTAGAAGTCGGGTCGGTACTGCGAGTGGCCCTCGTCGGCGGTGTCGTGATCGTAGGGTCGCTCGTACTCGAACGCCACACCGTTCAGGTAGAGGAAGTCGGCGACGATTCGCTCGCCGTGGCTTTTGACGACCCGGCCGGAGAGCGTCGCGTACCCCGCTCGGCGCGCGGCGGCGTCGTAGCCGTCGGGCACCCCCTCCTCGAGGCTCGTCGGCGCGGAGGCGAAGAGCAGTCGGTAGAGGTCCCAGCTACGGCGAAACGAGGGCGAGACGTCGCGAAGCTCGTCGACGATGCGCACGATCACCTCCACGTCGCGACCCTGGTCCAGCCAGGGCGCCAGCCGGGGCTTGCGCCCCGTCGCCTGCCCCAGAAGGCTCAGCCCGAAGGAGTGGAACGTCGTCGCGCGAATCCCGGTCGCGTCGATACCCGCCCGCGAGCAACGCTCGCGAACGCGCTCCTGCATCTCCGCGGCCGCCGCCGCGTTGAAGGCCAGCATGAGGATGCGCTCGGGCGGGATCCACCCCCGACTGACGACGTAGGCCGCGCGGGCCACCAGTACCGAGGTCTTGCCCGAGCCCGCCGCGGCGACCACCCGCACGCGGTTATCGTGACACACCACCGCCCGAGTCTGTTCCTCGGTCAGCGGGCTCTGCTCGATGGTCTCGAAGAACGCGCGACGCGTCGTGAACTCAGCGCTCGTGATCGCGTCGTTCGTCGCCCGCACCAGCGCGGTGAGATCGGCGTCGACGAAGCGCGCCGCCGCTCGTTCGTCCGCCTCGAACAGGTCGTCACACTGCGCCGCGCGCATTTGCGGAAGGAGATGGCGCGGGGGACGGGTCCGGCGCAACGCGTCAGCCTCGTCGCGAGTCACCCAGCGCTGCTCGGCGCGTCGGCGTTCGAGCAGACAGTGGACGTCGGCGCGCCACGCCACAGCTTCCTCGACCGGCGCCACGAAGGCGAGACGGCGCAGCGCGGCCGCCAGCGACACCGCGTCGTGGTTCGTCAGACCGCGCAACCACGCCAGTCGCGCGCCGGCACGGTAGAGACTCAAGCGGAGAAGTCGACGACGCACCGCCAACGATGAGGCGTCGGACGCGGGTATCGCCACGTCACTCGTTCCCGCTCGTAGGCGAACCTCCTCCCGGGTCACCGTGACGCGCCAGCCCTGGCCCGCCCACTCGACGGTGCTCACCACGCAACCCGCGTCGGCGAGCTGCGCCCGGTCATGGTCACGGATTCTACTCATCGCGTGGCCGCCGCCATGGCCGGGCCACCTGGGACGGACGGTATGACCGCGCCCGATCGAGCGGCGCGGTTGGCGCACCGGCCCACCCGAGAGTCCCTCGTGCCCGGTCGCTATATACGGTTGCTATCATATACCAGAGTAGGTATATAGAACGGTCGAGGACCGCCCGATGAGAGGAGACAGCCCATGCTGCAGACGAGTCTGGAACACATCGAGACCGAGCAGGCCTTCCGCGAGACGCTGGAGAGCAACGAGAACGTGATGATCTGCTGCGGCCGCATGGGCCCCATGT
>JBMFWX010000101.1:0-3379 GCA_049964855.1 Acidimicrobiales bacterium | reverse complement strand
GACGACGCCGCTGCTACTCACTGGCCGACGAGGAGATCGTCACGGCACTGCTCGCGCTCCTCGTCAACCTCGAACGCGCCCGCGCGTCGGACGGATCGTCTCGCCCAGCGCGGTAGCCGAGCCGCCGCGGCGCTCCTCGATCCAGGGTGCGGCTCGCCGATCCTGTGTTACGTGACGGGCCGCCACATGTCGGACACGGCGCGACGTGGGAGTCTGCGAGCCACCCGCAACGCAAGGGCGGCTACGGCCAGGGAACACGAGCACACGCACCCCACGCGTGCGCACCGATGATCACACTCGAGCGAACAGCCCTCGCGAACCCGAAGGGCGAGAACCCGTCCCTCGACGTGCATGACGCGCCAGAACGTGATCCAGTGAGAGCACGGGACGCCCCCCTGCCTCTACGCCCTGTTCTCGCTGCGCCAGGAGGAGAACGGCGAGGTTGCCGCCACTCTGCGATCGGTCGTGGTCGAGGAGACGCCGCACGTGGTGCCGCTCGCCACCGTCACGGGCGCGCGGGCGCGACCGCAGTTCTACACGCCGGCCTTCATGCCGTGCTACCCGGGCCAACTGCCCGGCGGAGTCGAGGAGCAGCTGACGGTGCGCTCGCGCGCCCTCTCCTCAACCAGCTCCGGGTCTTCATCGATCTCGAAGAGCCCCGTAACCCCCTGATCCGGCGAACCGGCACGGTCGACGACGAGCCGACCACGACCATCGACGAGTTCTACGCCGCGGTCGCCGCGGTTGCCGCCGCGCTGGGTGACGTCGCATTCGTAGGCGAGCCGCGACGTCACGTGGGACCCGACCTCATGGGGCGCCATCGTCGTGCGTGACGTGGCCTGCGCGCTGGACGCCCTCGACACCATCGTGGAGCAGAGTGAGGGCACGAGCACCTCCCCGCAGGAGGTCGACGGTCCGGGCGTCGCGAACGACGGCGCCCACTTCTAGCGCCCGAGCCAGATCCGCGAGGGCCGCGCCCTTGTGCGCACCGACGATCGCGACGCCGCCCACACGTTCGCGGGCGCAGCGATGCCCGTCGAGCCCGGCGGCGCGCTGGCGCTGCCCGACGACCCCCACGCGCGCGACCACCTGGCCGGCTCCCCCGAGCGCGTCGCGATGGACGCCATCAACCACACCTACACCTCGCTGCTCGCCCAGCGGGACGACCCGGTGAACGACCACGCCAACGCGGCCCGCTTCTAGCGCACCCTGACGCTGATGGCGTCATTCGCGAGCCAGGCGCGCCATGGCGAGTGCCACCGCCGTCCCCGGTCGCGTGCTCGGACCGAGCTACGAGTACCAGCCAGTACGCCCGCACGACTGATCCGACCGGACTCGCGACCAGCGAACCGGACGTCGCGACGGGCTAGCCCGCGTCGTAGTCGACGGTCGAGCGAGCACGCACCACCCCGTCGTCCATCCAGGCCACGACCTCACGATGACGGGGATCAGCCTGGTAGGCCTCGAGGGCCGCCACGTCGACGTACTTCCCGACGATCACCAGTGGCCAGTGGCCGGTCACGAGGCCGAGGTCGCGGTGTACCCGCAACGAGACCACGCCCGGCAGGTCGCCGAATGCCTCCACGCGCCGAACGATCTCGTTGGCGTGCGACGCGCGCTCGGCGGCGTCCTCGCTCGCGAGTTCCAGGGTAACGATGTGATGGATCATCGCCCTAGTCTCGCGCAGGCTCGGCGCTCGATCGAGCACCGGGTTCACCGATCGGCGGCGGCGTCACGCGAGCTAGACGACGCCGTCGACACGACGCACCACGCGCACCGGACTGTCATCACGCGACGCGTCGGGTAGGAGACCCTGCAGCACGGTCTGGTTGGAGACCGGCCGCAGCCACCGACCGATCGCTCCCGCCCCAACCGACGTCGCCCAGGCAGCGGTCGCTGATGGCCACGGTCCTCCGTGCTGCATCGACCAGCTCACGCCGACCCCCGTGGGATAGCCGTCCACGATGACTCGTCCGGCCCTAGTCGACCCGTACTCGACGAGCCACGACTCGTCATCGTCGTCCTCCAGGAAAGCACTGAAGGTCAGTGCGGGATCGGTCACGTCGAGGGCCCGGCGCAGATCGCCGCGCCCGTCGTAGCGAATGACCAGCGCCGTAGGCCCGACGCACTGCTCGCGCCGGGCCCGTTCGAGCAACGCGGCGACGGCAACGCCGAGGCGCTGCTTGGCCGCCGTCACCGGCCGGCCGGGGGCGTGAGCGACCGAGGACGTACTACCGTTGGCGTGCGCAGCGCGGCGAAAACCACCTCGTCAGCCGGTACCGCGGGCAACGATCGCGAGTCGGTAGCAGCGAGCCCGTCGAGGATGAGAGCCAGATAGCGACGCCAGAGGTCGGGTGCGACCTGGGCCGCCGCACTGCCCAGCGAACTGATCATCATCTCGAGGACCGCGACGTCGGCCACGACCACGTCACGACGCAGGTAGCCGTCGCGCTGGGCCCGTTCGAGCAACGCGGCGACGGCAACGCCGAGGCGCTGCTTGGCCGCCGTCACCCAGTCACGGTCGTAGGGCGTGCCGACCACGACGTCACGCAGGCCTCGGTCAGCGCACTGTCGCCCGATGACCTCTTCGAGGAACCACACGAGACCGTCCCAGGAGTTCTCGTAGTCGCGCGCGGTGACCGCCAGGGCCGCGATCTCGTCGATGGCGCTCTCGAAGAGCGCCGTGACCAGCGCCTCCTTGTCGGCGAAGCGCCGGTACACAGTGGCCACGCCAACGTCGGCCGCCGACGCGACGTCGTCGAGCGTCGCGTCGAGGCCGCGCTGCGCGAAGACCGTGCCCGCGGCGCGAAGGATCTTCTCGCGGTTGCGCGCGGCGTCGGCGCGCAGCGGACGAGTCACCCGGTCACCGCTCTCGACTCTCACTGCCCTCACTGTACCAGTCCGAGCGACTAAGTGGAGCCGTAGTCTCCGTATTCTGCTAGCGTGGCGATCGGCGGCCCGCTTCCCTCACGTACCGCCAAGGAGACGCCCCGTGCCGGCCATCAACGCTGACTCCACGCCCCTCGCGAACAACGCGGTCACTCCGGCCACCAGCGGACGCGAGTTGGCTCACCAGCGTCGCTGGTGGATCCTGGCCGTCCTCGCAGTAGCTCAGCTGATGGTGATCCTGGACGGGACGATCGTGAACATCGCGCTGCCCACCGCCCAGCACGCCTTGCACTTCTCCAACTCGGATCGCCAGTGGATCGTCACCGCATACTCTCTGGCCTTCGGCAGCCTGCTGTTGCTCGGCGGGCGGATCTCGGACTACCTCGGCCGTCGCAACGCGCTCATCATCGGGCTGATCGGCTTCGCCGGGGCCTCGGCCGTGGGCGCGGCGTCGGTCGACTTCACGATGCTGGTGGTCGCGCGCACGGTG
>JBMFWX010000100.1:0-3402 GCA_049964855.1 Acidimicrobiales bacterium | reverse complement strand
CATCTCCTCGTCGGTGAAGACTGACGAACGGATCAGAAAACGCACACCTTCGGGCGCCTCGAGCGAAAAGCCGCCCCCGCGACCTGCCACCACGTCGATCAATAGGTGGGTGTGCGACCAGTACTCGAACTGGTCAGCACCCATGTAGAACGGCGTGCTGGCGACCTCGCCTAGGTAGACGTCGCGCTGACCGACGTGAAACTCGTCTCGGGGGTAGCACATGGGACTCGAGCCATCGCAGCAGCCCCCCGACTGGTGGAACAGCAGCGGTCCGTGCTGGTCCACCAGTCGAGCGACGAGTGCCGCCGCCTCGTCGGTGATGTCGACTCGACGAAGTTGGCTCATGGTTAGAAGAACCCTAACTTGTGGGGCGTGTAGCTGACTAGCAGGTTCTTGGTCTGCTGATAGTGGTCCAGCATCATCAGGTGCGTTTCGCGGCCGATTCCCGAGCCCTTGTAGCCCCCAAAGGCGGCGTGAGCGGGATAGAGGTGGTAGCAGTTGGTCCAGACTCGTCCCGCCTGGATCGCGCGACCCACGGTGTAGGCCGTGTTGACGTCTCGGGTCCACAGCCCGGCGCCCAGTCCGTAGAGGGTGTCGTTGGCAAGGGCGATCGCTTCGGCGGTCGAGGAGAACGTCGTCGCCGACAGCACGGGGCCGAAGATCTCCTCCTGGAAGATGCGCATCTTGTTATGGCCCTTGAAGATGGTCGGCTCGACGTAGTACCCACCGTCACAGCCCGCCACCTGGCGTTGATGGCCGCCGACGAGAACCTCGGCGCCCTCGCTGCGTCCAATGTCCAGGTAGGAGAGAATCTTCTCGAGTTGATCGTTGGATGCCTGGGCCCCAACCATGGTCTCGGTGTCCAGCGGGTTTCCGAGTTTGATGGCGTTCACCCGAGCGATGCAGCGGGCCATGAACTCGTCGTAGATCGACTCGTGGATGAGCGCTCGCGACGGGCACGTGCAGACCTCGCCTTGGTTGAGCGCGAACAACACGAGCCCCTCGATTGCTTTGTCAAGAAAGTCGTCGTCCGCCGCCAAGACGTCGGGGAAGAAGATATTCGGACTCTTACCACCGAGTTCGAGCGTGACCGGGATGATGTTCTCGGACGCGTACTGCATAATGAGCCGTCCGGTGGTCGTCTCGCCGGTGAAGGCAATCTTGGCGATGCGCGGCGACGACGCGAGAGGCTTGCCCGCTTCGACGCCGAACCCGTTGACGACGTTCAGCACGCCGGGGGGAAGTAGGTCGGCGATCAGTTCTACCACCTTGAGGATGGACCAGGGAGTCTGTTCGGCGGGCTTGAGAACGATGCAGTTGCCCGCGGCGAGCGCGGGGGCGACCTTCCACGTGGCCATCAGGATCGGAAAGTTCCACGGAATGATCTGGCCGACCACGCCCAGCGGTTCGTGGAAGTGGTACGCGACGGTGGTGTCGTCGATCACCCCGATCGATCCTTCCTGAGCGCGTAGGGCGCCGGCGAAGTATCGGAAGTGGTCGATCGCCAGTGGGATGTCGGCCGCGAGCGTTTCGCGGATTGGCTTGCCGTTCTCGTAGCACTCGGCGATAGCGATCGCTTCGAGGTTGGCCTCGAGGCGATCGGCGATACGTAACAGTACGAGTGAGCGCTCGGCTGGGCTGGTCGCACCCCACGCGTCCCGTGCAGCGTGGGCGGCGTCAAGCGCGAGCTCGACGTCCTTGGCGTTGGAGCGAGCGATCTGTGTGAAGACCTCGCCGGTTATTGGTGTGATGTTGTCGAAGTACTTGCCGTCGACCGGCGGCACCCACCGGCCGCCGATGAAGTTGTCGTACGTGGGCCGTACGGTGACGGGGCTGCCGGCGGAGCCGGGAGCGTCGTAGAGCATGATCCCCCCTAGTTTCTTTACAGGCGCGTACGCCGAACCTCAGTTGCGCGTCTCGCAACGGACGAATGGTAGGGGTGACCGGGTTGGGAAAAGGTTGGCGTCGGCGCCCTCGCTTGAGCGTCGATCTCGCGGTATCGTTCGCACCAACCGGAGGTTTCCGTCGGAGGCTGGAGGGACGTGAATCGTGAGTTGAGGGCGCGTCGAGGCGACGCCGAGGCTCTGTGGCGCGATGCGGTTGAGGCGCACGGCTTCACGAGTGCGGCGCGTCCAGAGGTCTTCGCCTCGTGGCAGCGGTCGGCGCAGGCGGTTCCCGTGGACCTCGCGCTTGCGCCGATGATCGAGCCGGAGGCGGTGACGGCCCACTTTGCTGATTCGCGCCTGGGCCGGGCGAGCCGCGTCATCCTCGACGACCTGCGTGACGTCACCGCGGATGGTGACCTCGTCGCCGCGCTGACCGACGAGATGGTGACCATCACCTGGCTGGTCGGGGGGCGCCGGATGCGCCGTCACGCCGACGTCGTCAACTTCGCCCTCGGGGGGTGTTGGAGTGAGGGAGCGGTCGGGACCAACGCACTCACGCTGGCCCACCAACTGGGTCGTCCGGTGACAGTCTTCTCGGCCGAGCACTACGCTCCAATGGTCCACGACTGGGTCTGCTACTCGGCACCTATCCTCGATCCGGTCGATGGCCGCTCGCTGGGAGTCATCGACGTCTCGTCGTTGTGGAGTAGGTTCAATCCCTCGTTGCTGACGATGGTTCGAGCGTTGGCGAGAAACGTCGAGTACGAGTTGGCCCGTGAACCGACGTCCGCGACCGTCGAGGTCTCACCCGCGTCCGACGGAGACCTCGTGCTACGCGTACTCGGTTCGTCGGTCGTGACAGTGAATGGCTCGCGCGTGCGAGTGAGTCCTCGCCAGTTAGAGCTACTCGCGATTCTCGCCATGCACGACGAGGGTCTCTCGTTAGATGAATTGACGGCGCTGGTCTATGGCGATCAGTCGATCAGCGTGACGACCGTGAAGGCGGAGTTGTCACACTTACGCCAATTGGTGGGCGGAGTCATTGCCTCGCGCCCTTACCGACTCACCGGGCGCGTTGACGCTGATCACGTGCGTGTCCTGCGGGCGCTCGCGAGCGGCGACCTCAACGCCGCACTCGACCTTTACCGGGGACCGTTGCTGCGGAGTTCCGAGAGCCCCGAGATCACGTCGTGGCGCTACCAGATCGACGTGGCCATTCGCAACGCCGTCCTCCGATCGAAGAACCCTGAGCAGCTCTACCGACTCAGTTCATGCTGCCCGGACGATGGCGATGTCGCGGAGCTCGCGCTTGCGCTCATGGCGTCCGACGACGTGCGTCGTGGTGTCGTCGCGGGGCGTCGCGTCCGCCAGTGAGCTGGGTCGCGCGCCACCAGTGACGTGACTCACGTTCAACGCTATCTCTTCGGTTAATTCCTCGCGGCACCGCGACCGTTGCGAGTCATGAGCGTGCACGTTCACGTGGACTCAGTGGGCCGCCCGGGTCTCGATCCCGGCA
>JBMFWX010000099.1:0-3571 GCA_049964855.1 Acidimicrobiales bacterium | reverse complement strand
CTTCGTTGAGCAGGACGCCCTGCGCGTTGCCCTGCGCGTCGAGGTAGTCGCCCGCGGCCACGCAGTTGCCCGCGCTGGCGCAGGCCAGTACCGGGAGGTAGCCCTGGGCGAGCCCGTGCGCCCCGCTCGGCAGCACCGCGACGCGGGCGCGCGGCCAGGTGGTCACCGCCGCGCTGACGCCGCCGAGGGCCACGATCAGCGTGACGGCGAGGACCGCCGCGCGTGCCGCTCTGCTCATGGCTCCACGCTAGCGAACCCGGCTCGCCGCGACGCCTTCAGGGGCGCGAGGCGACGGGCCGTGACGTCGACGCCGCATCGAGGGGGAGCACCGCCTCGACCGTCGTGCCGGAGCCCGAGGAGCGCACGTCGAAGGTGCCGCCCAGGAGTCGGGCCCGTTCGCGCATCCCCACCAGTCCGAGGGACGGTGCGGTGGCGCCGCCCCGGGGCTGGTCGGGGTCGAAGCCGCGACCGTCGTCGGTGATGGTGAGGCTGAGCGCGTGGGCTCCCCGATCGAGGCGCACCACGACGTGGCGGGCGCCCGCGTGGCGCAGCGCGTTGCGCAGGGACTCCTGGGCGATGCGAAACGCGGCCAGCTCCAGTTCGGGCGAGAGCCGGCCGGCGAGACCCTCGGCCTCGAGGTCCACGGTCGGTCCCTCGCCGTCGTCGAGGTCGGCGACGAGGCTGGCGAGCGCGGCCACCAGCCCGAGCTCGTCGAGGGCCGGCGGTCGAAGGTCGCGCGAGAGCGTGCGCAGTCGGCTGGCCGCGTCGAGCGCCTGGCGCCGCGCGTCGGCCAGCTCGCTCGACACCGCCGCGGGCACCGCAGCCGTCTCGGCCAGTGCCTCGAGTCGCCGGGCCAGGTGCAGGAAGAGCTGGAGCGGCTCGTCGTGCAGCTCGCGCGCCAGGCGCTGGCGCTGGTCCTCCTCGACCTGGACGACCAGTTGGGCGAAGTAGCGGGCCTGGCGCTGCTCGTGGCGTTCCTCGGTCACGTCGTCGAAGGCGACCTGGCGCAGGCGCTGGCCGTCGGCGCTGGGCATTGAGGTGACGTCGACGCGGTAGTCGTGCCCGTCGGGCAGGGAGACCACCGAGCCGGCCAGGAGGGCCACGTCGCAGTCGAGCAGGTCGGTGCACGACGCGCCGAGGGCACCGTCGCCGAAGACGGCGCGCGCGGCGGGGTTCGCGTCGCGCACGACGTGGGCGTCGTCCACGACGAGGATGGGGGAGTGGTTGGCCTCGAAGAGCCGGTGGTAGCCGACCTCGACGGCCAGGGCGCGCGCCGTGGCCTCCTCGATGCGCCGGTGGGCGAAGCGCTCGGACTCGATGACCTGGCCGAAGACGAAGGAGACCGCCAGCACGATCACCAGGTTCATCACGTCGGGTAGGACGTGGCCCTCGTCGTGGGGCAGCAGCAGGTCGGGCAGCCAGAGCAGCGTGGCCCACGCCGCCGTCGCGAAGGACCCGGCGAACCCGTAGCGCATGCCGGCGTAGCCGATCGGCAGAACCAGCGCGGCCACCGGCACGCTGTCCACGAGGGCCCCGCCGAGCAGCGCCGGGTGCACGTCGAAGAAGAAGTGAACGATGACGATCGCCACGACGACGAGCTGGATCACCCAGAAGCGCAGGTCGTGGATCGGCGGGCGCAGCGCGCGCCGCGCGGCCGAGGGGTAACTAATCGTCTCGGAGGTCTGGCTCATAGCTTCCAAAGGCGGGGCCGGGGACCAGGCGGTGGTTCAGCGCGTAGGTCACGGCCTCGGTGCGCGAGGTGACGCCGAGCTTGCCCAGCAGGTTCGAGACGTGGCTCTCGACCGTGCGCAGTCCCAGTTGCAGCTCCGCGGCGATCTGCTTGTTCGAGCGTCCCTGGGCCAGGAACTCCAGGACGTCGGTCTCGCGGCGCGTGAGCGGGTTGACCGCGTCGGGACCCCGGCGCCGGCGCCGGATGAGGCGCTGGGAGATGGCGCGGTCCAGCACGAAGATGCCGTCGGCGACGGCGCGCACGGCGTCGACCAGCTCGCGGCCGCTGGTGGTCTTGAGCAGGTAGCCGTCCACCCCGATCTCGAGCGCCTCGGTGACGTAGGCGTGCTCGTCGAACGCGCTCAGGATGACCACGCGCACGTCGGAACGCGAGGCCGTGATGGAGCGGGCCAGCTCCAGGCCACTCATCCCGGGCAAGTTGACGTCGACCAGGGCGACATCGACCTCGAGCCCCTCCAAGACCTCGAGCCCCTCCTCGCCCGAGCCGGCGAGGCCCACGACCTCGATGCGATCGGCCAGGTCGAGGATCTGGCGGGTCCCCTCGCGCACGAGGGCGTGGTCGTCCACGATCAGGACCCGGATGGGGGCCGCGGGATCGGCGGTCTCGGACGTGGGCAATTCGGCAACCTCGGCGGTGGTGGTGAGATCAATCACGGTGGTCGTCTCCGTACTCGGGGGCGCCACGTCCGTGACCGATCTCTCGGTGGCCGACTGCTGGTGGTCTCTTTCGTGACGTCACTCTCGGCTCTATTCGTACACCCCCCGCGAACACTACCCCCACCGCCACCCCCCGTCGTCGTCCGTAATTTCCTCATCTGTGGCGGCTCACACCGCCTACGTACTTGACACGGAGCCTACTCAGTGATAGTACGTAGATCAACCAGTAGTAGAACACTACTACTTAAGTACTGAAGTACTCATTCGGGAACGAATGGATCGGAGGGGTCATGGTGGTCGAGGTACGAGAAGAGGTGCCGTCAGGGCGGGGGGCTCACCTGGTGGACCCGGTCGCCGTGGCCATCCGCACGCGTCCCCCCGCGCGCGCCGGCGCCGCGGAGCACTTCGCGTCGACCGACCCCTCACCGGGTCTGGACGTCGCGCGCAACCCGCGCGTCGCGCGCCTGCTGCACAACCGCAAGCTCCAGTTCATGCTGATCCTGCCCAACCAGATCATCTTCTGGCTGGTGATCGGCATCGGGCTGCTCGGCACGCTCGTGCCGGGCCTCAATTTCGCCACGGCGATCACCTGGTACGTCTGGTTCTGCCTGGTCTTCGTGATGATGGTGGTCGTGGGTCGCGCCTGGTGCGCCATGTGCCCCTTCGGCGGCTTCGCCGAGTGGGTGCAGCGCCACACGTTCTGGCGGCGCACCCCGTCCAGCGTCGGCGTGGGCCTGAAGGTCCCCGAGGTGGTGGGCCAGTACGGGTTCCTGCTGTCGGTCGGGGCGTTCCTGCTGCTGACCTGGATCGAGGAGTTCTTCAACATCGCCGGTCCCGGCAACCCCGCCTCGACCAGCTTCATGGTGCTGGGCATCGTCGGCAGCGCACTGACCTTCTTCATGCTCTTCGAGCGGCGCAGCTTCTGTCGCTACGTGTGCCCGCTCACCGCGCTGATCGGCACGGTCGGCTCGATGGGCTCGGTCGCGGGCTTTCGCACGCGCGACCGCGAGGTGTGCTTCAACTGCACGACCAAGGACTGCATGCGTGGCAGCGAGGACGGCTACGGGTGCCCGTGGTACACGTGGCCGGGCAGCGCCGACTCCAACTTGACCTGCGGGCTGTGCACCGAGTGCTACAAGTCCTGCCCGTCGGACAACATCGGGCT
>JBMFWX010000098.1:0-3895 GCA_049964855.1 Acidimicrobiales bacterium | reverse complement strand
TGATCGTCGGCGTCACGGGTACCGGCGCCGACGAGGTCGTAGTGCGCCGCGCCGCACGCATGGCCTCACGCACGGGTGGTGACCTCGTCGCGGTCTACGTCCACGCCACGGATTCGCCGCGCCTCGGCGCCGAGCACCTCGCGGCCACCCGCGCCCTCCTCGACGAAGTCGGTGGCCGACTGGAGGAGATCGTCAACGACGACGTCGGCGCCGCCCTCGTGGCCTTCGCCCGGTCCGAGCGCGCCACTCAGATCATCCTCGGGGCCAGCCGCCCCCGGCGAGGGAAGCGCTCGACGAGTGGCATCGTCGAGCACGTGTTGCGCGACGTACGCGACCTCGACGTCCACGTCATCGCGACGGGTGCGAGCGCACCAACCGTCGGCCGACGCTGGTCCCGATCAACGTCGATCTCCTGGAGGAGGCGGGCGACGGCGGCCGTGGCGGCCATTGTTCTGCTTCCAACCATCACCGCGCTGATGGCGGCAGGACGAGCCAGCATCTCGCAGTCCACCATCTTTCTGGCCTACCTCATCGTGGTGCTGGCCGTCGCGGCCGAGGGCGGCGCCGTCCTGGGCGTACTGGCGGCCGTGGCGGCAGCCGGGCTCGAGAACTTCTTCTTCGTGGCGCCACTGCACACTCTCGAAGTGGCCCGCCCCGACAACGTGGTGGCGCTCATCGGCTTCCTGGTCTTCGCGGGTGCCGCCAGCACCCTCGTCACGAGATTGACCCGACGCTCGGCGAACGCCGAGCGGACCCGCGCCGAGGTCGCCATCCTGTCACGGGCCGCCGACGCCCTCGCCACGTCGTACGGCGACGTGCAACCTCTCCTGGACGCGATGCGGGCAGTGTTCTCGTTCGTCGGCGTCGCCCTGCTCACTCGTCGCGACGACGACTGGGAGGTCGCCGTCGTGAGTGGCGAGTCGCCGGTCGGCGTCGCCGACTCATCGACTCTCGACGTCGACTCCGACTTTCGTCTGGTCCTGAGCGAGGAGCCACGCGACGCTGGTGATCGAACTCTCATCGCCGCGTTCGCCGCGCGCCTCGCTCACGAGCTGCGACGCCGCCACTCTCGCCGCGACGCCGAGGACCTGCAGGATCTGGCGATCGCCTACCGGCGCCTGGCCACGACTGTACGCCTCACGGGTGCCGCCCTCTCACGTCTCAGCGACCGACTACGCCGACGCGCCCCGTCGACAACATCGTTACGACGTGACTCTCCTGCACCATCTGACCCGGAAGAGACCAGTGGCTTCGTCTCCACGCTCGCTGAAGAACTCGATGACCTGCTCCTACTCACCCGCGTCGCCAGCGGCCTCACGGAGCCGACAACCAGGATGATTGCCCTCAGCGACGTGCTCGACACGGCGTCCCTGCACGACGCCATCGACGGTGGTGCTCTCGTCGTGGACGTGCCGACTGCCCTTCCCCGAATCCTCGTCGACCGCGACCTCGCGGCGCGGGCGCTCGGACTCATCCTGCGCCGCGCCCTGCGCTGCGCCGCCGGATCGGCCCCCGTCCACGTGAGTGCGGGGTCGACGCCATCGACCGTCGACGTGGTGATCGTCGATCAAGGCCCCCGGGCGACGCCCACTCAACGCGCCCAATTCATGCACGGCTCCCTTGATTCCGACGAGGACGAGTGCGACCTGCTCCCACTCGAGATCGCGCGATTCCTCCTTCACGATCACCAGGCGACCGTGAACCTAGACGACACGCCCGGTCACGGCATCACCGTCACGGTGCGCTTTACGCGAGCCGACTCCTGACGGCCGCGCCGGGGCTGTCACGTCACTCGCGCGGCGCACCACCGTCTCGGTCAGCCGCGGGATGAGATGACAGACGTCATCGGCAGAGCAGTCCTCGACGCGCAGCCCCGCCGCGCGATCCACCAGGTCATCCAATGACTTGCGCACCAGTTCTAGTGCAGCAATGCGCCTCTCGCTCTCCTCGCGGTGCTGACGCAAGAGTTCCAGCACGTGCCCGCAGGGCACGTCTCCTCGATCGCGAAAGGCCAAAACCTCTCGTATCTCGCCGAGCGTGAAACCAACCGACTGGCTCGCACGAATAAACGCAAGCCGATCGATCACCTCATCGTCGTACTCACGGTAGCCCGAGGAAGTGCGCGCGGGGTGGTCGATCACGCCAATCTGCTCGTAGTAACGCAGAGTCTTCACGGGGACCCCCGTCCGGCTAGCCAGTTCGCCGATCTTCACGCCTCGTCTCACCCCTCTGCTCTTGACTCTCCACTGTACTGGAAGGTTTACGCTGGAGAGCGACAGTCGCGCCGCCCGACTTGGACGGTGCGCAAGGAGAGAGACCCGTGAGCAACACCACCCACACTCTGGACAACGACGCGGCCGTCAAGCAGGTTGATCTCGCCATCATCGGCTCGGGGAGCGCCGCGTTCGCCACGGCGATCGCCGCGACCCGTCTCCGCGCGTCCGTCGTACTGGTGGAGCACGGCCGCGTGGGGGGAACCTGCGTCAACGTGGGGTGCGTACCCTCCAAGGCGCTGCTCGCCGCGGCCGACGCCCGTCACGGGTCCCTCGCCACGCGCTTCCCCGGTGTGACGGCCCACGCCGACCCCGTCGACATGCCCGCGCTGATCGCGGGGAAAGACGCCCTGGTGGACACGCTGCGACGAGAAAAGTACGAGGACCTCGCCACACTCTACGGCTTCGAGGTGGCCCGGGGTCACGCCCGCTTCCGGGCCGACGGCAGTCTCGACGTCGATGGCCGTACCATCGTCGCTGAGAACTACGTGATCGCCACCGGCGCCGCACCGTGGGCTCCCCCGCTGCCCGGTCTCGAGGAGGCCGGCTTTCTCACCTCCACCAGTGCCATGGACCTCGACCACGTCCCGGCGTCACTCGTCGTGGTGGGTGCCAACGCGGTAGGTCTGGAGCAGAGCCAACTGTTCGCCCGCCTCGGTTCGACGGTCACCGTCGTCGAGGCCCTCCCCCGAATCGCCCCCTTCGAGGAACCCGAGGTGTCCGCGGCCCTCAGCGCGATACTGACCTCGGAGGGTGTCAGCGTGTACGTCAGCTCGACGGTGACGTCAGTATCTCGTAACGCCGAAGGCGTCGTCATCACCCTCGATACGCCCGAGGGACCACGTCAGCTACGCGCCGACGATATTCTCGTCGCGACCGGTCGGCGACCGGTCACCAGCGAGCTCGGTCTGGAGGCCGTCAAAGTAGCGACCGGACCCCGCGGTGAGGTGGTCGTCGACGAACACCTGCGTACGACCAACCCTCGTATCTTCGCCGCGGGCGACGTCACCGGACTCCCCCAGTTCGTCTACGTCGCGGGGGCGCACGGCGCGGTCGTCGCCGAGAACGCCCTGACGGGCGCCCAGCGAACGGTGGACTACCGAGCCCTTCCGCGCGTCACGTTCACGAGTCCCCAGATCGCCTCGGTCGGTCTGACCGACGCCCAGGCCGAGGACGCCGGCATCGACTGCGAGTGCCGTGTCCTGTCGCTCGAGAACGTCCCACGAGCCATCGTCAACCGCGACACGCGCGGTATCGCCAAGATCGTCGCCGAGCGCACCACGGGTCGAGTGCTGGGGATTCATCTCCTGGCGGAGGGGGCCGGCGACGTCATCCTGGCCGGCGTGTACGCCCTGGAGGCCAACTTCACTGTCGACCAACTAGCCACAGTGTGGACGCCCTACCTGACGATGGGCGAGGCAATCAAACTGACGGCCCAGTCGTTCACGCGCGACGTGGCCGAGCTCTCCTGCTGCGCCGCCTGACGAATCGTCAGGTCACCCACCGAGAAGTCGGCGGCGAGTTCACGCACCACGCGTCCGCTACCTCAACGAGTCAGCCTCAAGACGGCAACACATAGCTTCCTGACCGACCACGAGAGCCACCCGGATCGAACACCCGAC
>JBMFWX010000097.1:1818-3961 GCA_049964855.1 Acidimicrobiales bacterium | reverse complement strand
CGGCGCCGGTTCTAGTTCGGGTGGTTCGCCAGTACAGTCAGTCGCGATGAAACGTCGTACGAGTCGTCGGTGGTGGCCGTGGGCCGTGGGGTCCCTGGTGCTGATCGTCGTTGGTGTCACGCTCCTGGTGATGGGGGCGCGGGGCCAGGACGTCGGCCCGGGGATCCCGAGGCCCATCGGCAGCACGGGGGTCACCCCGACCACCGTCAGTCCCCAGTCGCTGCGCTCACCCGCCCCGGCGGCGCGGCTGGTGTCGGTGAGCTGGTCGACCAGCACGCCGCGCCCGGAGACCGAGCGTCTCGTGGCACCGGCGACGCGCGCGGCGCACGCGACCAGGGTCCCCACCCGTCGTCCCCCTCGGGGTCCAGCGTTCCTGGCGCGCTCCCGGCCGGTCCACATCTGGATCCCGACCCTCAACGTGTCGGCGTCAGTCATCGTGTTGGGATTGAACCCCGACGGGAGTGTGCAGGTGCCACCCAACACCGTGGAGACCGGGTGGTACAAGTACGGGCCGACTCCGGGCCAGCGGGGCTCGTCGGTGATCCTCGGCCACGTGGACTCCTACCGGGGGATCGGCGTCTTCTTCTACCTGCGCAACCTTCGCCCCGGCAACCTGGTGCGCGTGGAGCTCGCGGATCGCCAGATCGTGAACTTCTCGGTGATTGGGCTACGCGAGTACACCAAGGGCCAGTTTCCCGAGAAGGTCGTCTACGGGTATCGCTCGTACGCGGGATTGCAGTTGGTGACGTGCGGTGGGGTCTTCGATCACGCCACGGGTCACTACCTGTCGAACATCGTCGTGTACACCAAGCGCGTCGTGCGCTGACCTCGTCGGGCGGCTCGTGGCGTGCCGAGTGATCCTGTCGGCGACGACACGCCACCACGGAGTAACTAGTTCTGAGCAAAGTTCGAACAAGACGACGAAATCCGCGCGATCGCGTGGCATTGTCGAGCCACCTCGTTTTCTACGAGGTTCGATCTCAGTAGTGACTGAGGTGGTCCACCAGCATGCCCTTGCGTAGTGGGCCACGTCCCGACGCGACTCCGAGGATGTTCTCTGCTCCGTTCGAATGGGCAACGACGTGAGCCGACCGAGTCGAGTGAGCGGTGCCTGGTGGCTGTGGCGTGCGTCTGAGTGGATTCGTGCGGTACCGTTGTCATCGGTTTCGTGTAGTGACGTCGTTGTGATGTAGACGATTTCTTCGATCGTCGTGGACTCTATCTCGGGAATCACTCGTGCGCACGCGTCGGCATCGACGCGAAATCGTTCACGTACTGCACCGACGTCATTGGAAGTTGTGGCCGTACGACGTCGTTGATTGGGAAGAATTACTGGTAACCACGCGCGTGTTTGGTGCGATGAAGGTTGGGTGAGTGTTGTGGTCGTCGAGAGAGTGAGGTGACTCTGGTTCTCGACAATCGAGACCATGAAGTTTCATACGCAAGGGCACTCGGATCTCTCCTCCACCGGCGACGGCGGCTCGACCTCGCCTCGCGCGTCGCGCCACGTGGTGCGACGGCGCGTCGAGGTGGTCGTTCTCTCCGTCGTGACCATGGGTGGGGGTAGCTACGTGGTGAGCGGGCACCTCGCGGGTGCGCCGACGTCCGCGACGCCGGTTGTCGCGACCGTTCCCGCCTCATCGCACCACCTCCCATCGATCGGTTCAACGGCGCGTAACAGTGGCGCACGCGCCCACCTCGCGTCATTGCGTCGCGACGCGGTCGCGCCGAGCACCACTACCACGACGACGTCCGCGAGAGCGACGTCCGCGCGTGACGCGTCGACGAGAACGGCTCGTGTCGTGAGCCATCGTCCCGCGCCCGGGGCCACACCGACGGCGCACGTGGTGGTCTCGACCCGCCGCCCCGTACCGGTAACGACCACGACGGTCACCCCCACGGTGATCCGCCATCCCGCTCCGGTCACGACCACGACCGTGGCGCGTCGCCCCACGCCGGCGGTGACGCGCACCATCACCCGGACCGTGACGCGTACGGTGAGCCGTACCACGACCGCGCGGCCCACCACCCGGCGTCCGAGCCCGACCCGCCGCCCCACTCCGGTGCGCGCGAAGCTGCTCACGGCCCTCAACCCGGCGTCGAACATCGCGCCGAACCCCGACTTCCTCCAATCCGGGCCGTG
>JBMFWX010000097.1:0-1718 GCA_049964855.1 Acidimicrobiales bacterium | reverse complement strand
GAGGCCCAGCACGCCGCCGCCACCAACTCCGACCCGGGTCTGGCCCCCGGCTTCGCGACCGGCACCGACGCGCAGGGCTACCCGGGGATGGGCGGCGCCTGGTCGGCCGGCTTCTCGGTCCTCGCGGCCGACTACCTCTGGATGTACGCCGACGGCTGGGGCGGGAGTGCCGCGGACACCTCCAACGTGGCCTGCACCTCGGCCGGCGCCGCCGCGTGCTGGGCGCACCGAGACGAGCTGCTCGGCTACGACCCGAGCTACAACCCGGGCGTGGGGCTGTCGTGCACCGACTGCGAGATGGGGACTGGCTTCGCGGTGCTGGGTCGCTCGGGCTCCTTCGTGGATCTAGTGGAGCAGCCCGCGGGCGCGCCGCCGGCGATGACCTTCACCTGGGCCCAGGACGTCGCCCCGTACCTGTAGGGGGCGATGACTGATCGCGCCAGCAGGCTAACTCGTTGGCTGATCTGGTGTCCGCTGCCGCCTGCTCGCTCGCCGAGGACGGGTCCCGCGAGCACGGTGGTCGCGCGACGAAGGAGGTCGTGAGAACCGAGGAACAGGCGTCCGAGGAACCGGGACCCGACGGCGAGGGTCACTGGAGCGCGCCACAGCGTCGTGGCTGTCGGAAGGATCGCTGTGATGGGGCACGACCGGTGGTGAGAGTACGCCGACGCCGGATCACGTCCCGTCGGGTGGTGTAACGAAGAGGGTCCGTCACGAGGGCGGGCCACCGGAGTAGTTCTGACGTGTCCGCCAATGGCACGAAAGGAAAACGCCGATGACCCACCTCGATAGTGATGCATCCGAGCGCCTTGATGCGCTACGCGATCGACCCGACCCGGACTTCGTGCGCCGGCTGGTCGACGGTATGCTCCAAGGGCTCATCGAGGCCGAAGCGACCGAGCAGATCGGTGCCGTCCGTCACGAGCGTCATCCCCGATCGGCGCGCAGTGGGTGAACGACTGACGTTCGTTGTTGACACCAACGTGTTCGTGGCGGCGGTCTCCTCACGAGGTCGTGCATCTGCGAGACTCCCGCTCGCCGCGAGAGCCGGACGCTGTCGTGTAGTTGTCTCGCCGATGTTGCTGGGACGAGTTGTCGTCGGTTTCACCGGCACACGTTTCGGCGTTGCCGCAGCGCTGCGGATGCGTCCGAATTCGTCACGGCAGTTCGAACGGTGGCGCGGGTCATGGATGACCCTCTGAGGGACGGCACGCCAATCACCGATGACCCGGACGACGACTTTCTGGTGGCGCTGGCTGACCCGGTGGGCGCCGACGCACTCGTATCGGGTGATCCGCATCTCACGACGGTGCGACGCGAAGGCGTCTCGGTGCTGACACCTCGGGCTGCCCTCGACGACATCGGCGAGACGCATTGTGGAGAGTGACCCCGGGTGGTGCCGGTCGCCACTGACCACGGTGGTCGCTGGAAGTGGTGCCGAGAGTGGTGACCCGTCATCGAACGTGTCGTCTGGTCGCCCGGTGTGGGGACGTCATCGAGATAGTCGCTCGGCAGTGCGCTCACCACGAGCGGGCCGACGTCGGCGTGATTGCGACACGCAGTCTCGTCACGTTCGTCTGGATGGTGCGGCGTTGACGACGTCCGTCGGGGCTCGGGCGAGGTCGTCGACGACGGCACGTCGAGCGTCTCCTTGGTGTGACGTACTCATTGAGCGGCCACGTCTCTCTGGGCGAGCGGCGCGACGGTCGCGGGTGGGC
>JBMFWX010000096.1:1805-4115 GCA_049964855.1 Acidimicrobiales bacterium | reverse complement strand
AACCTCCGGCGCGACATCGACTGGCCGCGACCGGCCGGCGAACTCGACGACCTCACGTCGCGGTGGCAGCCCTCGGCGACGGCCTACGAGATCCGCAGTTGGCGTGGTCCCTCGCCCGAGGCGCTGGCCGAGGCTCGCGCCCGCCTGGCCGCGATCATGCCCGTCGAGGCGCCGCACGGCGCACTCGGCGCGCAGCGCGAGCGCTGGGACGTCGCCCGGCTACGCGAGTACGAGCACACCATCGACGAGATGGGCCGCGATCTGCTCACCGCGGTCGCCGTCCACCGATCCACCGGTCACGTCGTGGGCTTCAGCGACCTCACCGTCTCGCGCAATCACCCCGAGGTGGCCTACCAGTGGGACACGCTGGTCGCCGCGCCCCACCGGGGGCACCGTCTGGGCGGCTTGATGAAGATCGCGACGATGCGTCTCCTCGAGCGCGGAGGTGACGCCACGTCGACGATCACCACCTTCAATCTCGCCACCAACCGGCCGATGATCGCGCTCAACGACGCACTCGGCGCGCGAGTGACGGGCTGCTCGCTCTCGTGGGCCACACGCCTCGCGTAGGGGACCCCGGCCGCTCATCGGCCACCGGTCAGAGATCGCGAGCCAGGAGATCGTCGTAGGTCTCGCGGCGCAGCACCGCGCGCGACGCACCGTCCGCCGCGAAGACGATCGGCGGGCGCAGCGCGCCGTTGTAGTTGTTGGCCATCGTCAGGCAGTAGGCGCCGGTGACCGGCACTGCGAGAACGTCGCCCACCGCCGGATCGCGTAGGGCCACCCCGTCGATCAGCTGGTCGCCCGACTCGCAGTGGCGGCCGACCACGGTGCAGACCGCCCCCCCGCCGATCCGCGTGGCCACGGTCGCCTCGAAGCGCTGGCCGTAGAGCGAGACCTCGAGGTTGTCGCCCATGCCGCCGTCCACCGCCACGAAGGTCGTCCCGCCGTTCTCCTTCACCGACACCACGGTGTAGAGGGTCACCCCGGTCTCGGCGATCATCGAGCGGCCGGGCTCGATCAGCAGTCGCGCCGTGGGGGGCAGCACGCGCCGCGCCGCGCCCACCAGCGCGTCGAGGTACTCCTCGATCGTCGGGGGATGATCGTCGTAGGTGTAGCGCGCCCCGAGGCCACCACCCAGGTCGTAGGTCGCGAACTCGCCGAGCGGTGCCAGCGCCTCGACCGCGCGCTCGAAGGGCTCGGTCTCCAGGATCTGCGAGCCGATGTGAACGTGCAGCCCGTCGAGGCGCAGCCGCCGGCTCGCACGAAGGCGCTCGATCACCCGCGGTGCATCCGTCAATCCGAAGCCGAACTTGGAAACGGCCTGTCCGGTCGAGATCGCCGCGTGGGTCACCGGTCGCACCCCCGGGGTCACCCTCACGAGAACGCCCTGCTCTCGCGTCGCCAGGCGCTCGAGGCGCTCGACGTCGTCCGCGTTGTCGACGACGACGGTGCCGACCCCCGCCGCCACGGCCATCGCGATCTCCGCGTCCGTCTTCGCGTTGCCGTGCAGCACGAGTCGCGACGGCTCCACCCCCGCGGCCAGCGCCATCACCAGCTCGCCGCCGCCGGCCACGTCCACGCCGAGTCCCTCCTCGGCCATCACCCGGTACACCGCGGTGCAAGGCAGGGACTTGGACGCCCACACCACTCGCGAGTTCGTCCAGCGCTGCGCCAAGCCCTCCGCGTACGCGCGAGCCCGCTGTCGCAACGCCGACTCGTCGATCACCAGCGCCGGCGTCGCGTACGCACGGGCCAGGTCGGTGGCCGCACACCCGGCGATCAGCAGGCCGCGCTCGTCCACCGTGGTCCCTCGGGGAAAGAGCCCTACCAGCGAAGCCGCCTCGCGGCTCAGCCGAGAGCCTCCGACGCCGACGCTCACGATCGCTCACCTCCCTCGGCGACTCGATCGGCGCCCGAGACCTCGTAGCGGTTCTTGCCGTGCGACTTGGCCTCGTACATCGCCAGGTCCGCGTCGTGCAGGACCTGCTCGCTCGTGCGCCGGTGATCGGCGAAGGCGACGCCGATGCTGACGGTCGCGCCGACGACGCGTCCGTCGAGCGTCACCGGATCGGCGAGCGTCGCGCGGATCCTCTCGGCCAGCGCCTCGACCTCGCGCTGGTCGTTGACGTCCTCGACGAGCACCGCGAACTCGTCACCGCCCAGGCGGGCGGCCGAGTCCGACCGACGCACGCAGCGGACCAAGCCGTCCGCGACCGCGCGCAGCAGTGCGTCACCGGCGCCATGACCGAGGGCGTCGTTGACCGACTTGAAGTCGTCCACGTCCAGGTAGAGCAGGGCCACCAACCG
>JBMFWX010000096.1:0-1705 GCA_049964855.1 Acidimicrobiales bacterium | reverse complement strand
GATCCCCCACATCGTCACGAACGTCTGGTTGTGGCTCACCACGCGACGCTCGCGATCGACGACGACGAGACCGTCCGCGGTCGACTCCAGGGTCGCGTGCAGTAGCGACAGCGTCGCGTGCAGCTGGTCCAGCGTCTCGTGGAGCCGCTGCTCGGCGGCTACTCGCGATGACACATCGTGCGCGGTGACGACGAGCCCCTCGAGAACGGGGTCGTCGTCCACGTTGACCAGGGAGAGCTCGTAGGTACCGGCCACCGCGCGCGCGCGATCCACCAGGCGCAGCGATCGGACGACGGGCGTGCGATCGGTGGCCCGCGCCGCGGCGGCGACGGCGTCGTCGAACAGGCCGCGATCCTCGTCGGCCACGATGGCCCCCAGGGTCACGCCCTCGAGGTCCTCGGGGTCGTGACCGAGTCGGCGCGTCAACGCCCCCGACACGGACCGCACGATCCCCTCGCGCGACGCCAGCGCGACGATCGCGTCGACATTGTGCACCAGAGCCCGGAAGCGCGCAACGTCGTCGTGAGCGACCTCGAATCGGCGTCGCTGGGTCAAATCGCGCAGCGCGAAGAGGATCGCCCCCTCCTCGACCAGCCCGACGGGCCGCCCGATCAGCTCGATCAGGCGCCACTGGCCCCGCACGCGCACTCGGACCTCGAGGGGGTGGCCCACCTCCTTGCGCTGGACGCTCTCGAAGGACCGACCCACCAGTTCCAGGTCGTCGGGGTGTACGAAGTCCAGGACCGACGCCCCCGCCACGTCGGCGAGCGAGATGCCGAATACCTCCTCGGCTCGGTGATTGGCCCAGCGCACGGCCCCGGACGCGCTGAGCACCAGCACGATCTCGGGGAACTCCTCCAGCAACGTCGCGAGATCGCGCTCGTCACGCAGTGGCGGCACGGGCGGTCCACCTCCGTCGGCCCTCACGTCGCTCACCGGTTGATTGTACCCGGGGGATCCGTCGCGAAGCCTCGTCAGCGGTCCAGTCCACGAGCGGCGGGGCCACCTCGCGGAGCCATCGGAGCGTGAAGGACCATGAACGACCGTGCTGCGAACGACCGCGCTGCGGGGACATGGGGCCACGTCCAGCACTCTTCGCGTCGGGTACTTCACGCCCTCGGTCCGGCTCTACCTCGCCCGCGACTGAGGCGCGCTCGGCGACGCGGGACGCGACGTCGTCGACTCGCCCGTCGCGTTCTCGCCTACCGCTTCCTGGTCGACAACCCGCTGGGCGAAAACCTGCCGGTCGAGATCCTCGGCGCCGTGGACCAGGGTCTCGGGCTGTCGCTGTGGAGCGGGCCTGCGGTGACACTGGACGTGGTGCGCGACAGCGGACTGGGCGTCGGCGTCGCGCAGTCGGGATTCGCGTTCGTCGCCTACGCTCTCCTCGAACGGCGCGGCTTCCATCCAGGCGACTACGAGATCGTGACCCTGGGCTCGACGCCGCAGCGCGCGGACGCCTTCGCAGCGGGATCCTGCGCGGCGACCATCCTCAATGCCGGCAATGAGTTGATCGCCGCGACCCGCGACGAAGTCCGCGCGAACCGCCTGGCCGAACGGCTCGAAGTGGGCATGGTGTTCGTCACAACCACACCCGGCGCACGTTCATCGGCTCGCCCTTCGGGGGCGTAAGGGGCAGCGGATACGGGCGTACGCCCCCGAGACGCTCCACGAGTTCGTACGCGCGAAGAACGCCCGCGTCCCG
>JBMFWX010000095.1:0-4235 GCA_049964855.1 Acidimicrobiales bacterium | reverse complement strand
CTAGGTCCTCCTCGGACGAGGATTACGTGACTGGCGTCGCCTCAGAGTGGCAGTGCGCCCGATTGAGCGAGGCGCAGCGCCGCATCCGCGACGACCGGGTCGTAACTCGATCCCGCCCCGCGCTCGATCTCGTCGACCGCCGCCGCCACGCCCAAGCTCGGTCGATAGGGGCGGTGCGAGGACATCGCCTCGAGCACGTCCGCGACGGCCACGATGCGTGCCTCGAGCGAGATGTCGTCACCGCGCAGGCCGTCGGGGTAGCCGCTTCCGTCGAGTCGCTCGTGGTGTTGAAGGGCCACCAGCGCCACCGGAGTCGTGAAGGGTACGTTCTGCAGAATCTCGAATCCAGCGCGGGGGTGCTGCTCAATGAGCCGTCGTTCCATGTCGCTGAGGCGACCGGGGCGCGTCAGTATCTCGGCCGGGATGGCGATCTTGCCAATGTCGTGGAGCTGACCAGCCATGCGGAGTCCCTCGATGCGGGCCGCGTCCAGTCCCATCTCCTCGCCGATGGCGACAGCGATCGCGGCGACGCGACCCTGGTGGCCCGCAGTGTAGGGATCACGGAGCTCACTGATCGACGTGGCCATCTGCACCGTCGACGTGAGCACCGTCTCAATCTCGCGCAGGTGCTCGGACATCGTTTCATCTCGGTCGAAGATGGCGGTCACGTCGTCCAGTACGACGAGCGACGCGAGTCCCTCACTCTCCACAATGGGAACCAAGGAGAGCCACAGGTGCGCCACCTCGCCGCCGGGTCGTCGCACCGCGATCACTCGCTCCTGGTCTGACTCGACGAGGAAAGATCCGTCATCGTCGCGTCGCGAAACGTCTTCGAACTCGTCCAAACGCGGCGCCGGTGTTGCGAGCATCGCGGCCACGGACTCGTAGCCGAGCAGCGTGGCGGCCCTGGCGTTGGCGATCACGACGTGGTTGTCTCGCATCAGGTAGATCCCGACGACCGACTGTTCCACGACGGCCCGGAAGCGCTCCTCGGAGTCGCGCAGTTCGAGCTGCGCGAGCTCGCGCAACCGGTTGTCCTCGATGAGGTCGAGGGCGAAACTCATGTCCAGCGCCATCTCCTCGAGCAGGGGTCGAAGTGACTCGTGGGAGAAGCCCGCCTCGGTCAAGTACAAGAGCATCGTCGCGACGACGGCGCCGCGGCGACGAATCGGCAACGCCACGACCGATCGCCACCCGTGCGCGGTGCTGACGCGACTCAGCTCGTCTGGGCTGTCGGGATCGACGTCGAGCGCGACGATTCTCCCAGACTGCGCGGCCTCGACCGACGGCCACCGCGCCGTTGAACCGGCGAGGATTTCATCGCGCTCGGCGAGAAACTCGGCGACTCCCGGTCCCGCGTGCGCGACGGGCCGTGGAGGAGTGTCCAATGTATCGAAGAGTCCGACCCAGGCCGCGTCGACCACGCCGACTTTCACGACCCCGTCGACGATGCGCCCGAATAGGTCGGTCTCGTCGCGCGCGTAGACCACCGCTTGGTTGCACTCGCTCAGCGCGGCGTACAGCATGCTCAGGTTCTCGATCTCTCGTTCCTGATCCTTGCGCGCGGTGATGTCGACCAGCACGCCACGCGCGAACTGGCCGCGACCCGTCTCGTCACGCACGGTGACCCGCCCCTGCACCATCATCCAACGCACGGTGCCGTCAGGGTGCACCGCTCGGACGTCAAAGACGTACTCGTCGGGTCCCCCGGGGGCCATCGCGCGTTCGATCGCCGCGGCGCTTCGGTCCCGATCGTCGGGGTGCGTAGTCGCAAAGAAGGTCTCGAGTCGCCACCGACGCTGCCACGTGAGTCCAAAGAGCTGGTCGTGGTTGGCCGATCGGCGCGTTGAGTTGCCATCGACGTCGTACTCCCACACGGCGATGCTCGCCTCACGCGTTGCGAGTTCGAGGAACTCGCGTTGGTCCTGCATCCGTTCCTGGACCAGTCCGAGCACGATCGCGATTCCCACGATGATGGCGAGTATCGTCCACTCGGCGGAGAGCTCGTGGGACGTGTCGTGCACGACGAGCTCGCTTCCCAGTATGACGATCGTTCCCGCGAGCGCCGTTCCCAGGGAGGCGAAAACGCCGAAGTCCAGGCTCGCGTAGATGACGGGGAAGACGAGCAGGGCGTCCGAGGCGAAGCCCTCGATTGGCACGATGCCTGAGTTTTGGAGATAGTCCAGGACGAAGTGGGCGAGGAGCATCGCGACGAGCAGCCCGGTCACTCGCCACAGTCGCCGATTGGCCCCGGGCTCGGCGCGCGCCTCGCGCCACCGAGCCAACCACCGCCGTGTCGTCTGACGGTGCTCCAGTGGATCGATGAAGGGGTGACGCCGATCCACTAGCACGACCCCCATGAGGGTTCGCCTGCGCGTACTGAGCCCCTACGAGCTGGCACGGACCGGCTCTGGCACATCAACGTTGGGAGACGATGCGGCGAGAAAGTCGAAGCCGTCATCGAAGACGGCGCGACAGGCGTCAGCGGCGTCGTGGTCGTAGACCAAACCCGCGCCACGCGCGATCTCGGCGAGGGCCGCGTCCAGACCGGGTGCCGCTCGGTAGGGTCGGTGGTGCGCCATGGCTTCGACGACGTCGGCCACCGCCACGATCCGCGACGGCAGTTCGATGTCGTCGCCGCCTAGTCCGAGTGGGTAACCCGAGCCGTCCAGACGTTCGTGGTGCTGGCGCGCGACCTCGGGTATCGGCCAGGGCAGATGGGCCTTGGTCAACAAGTTGTACCCCACGTCGGGGTGTGATCGCATGATCTCGAACTCGATCACGCTCAGGCGACCGGGACGCGTCAGAATCTCCGCGGGTATCACGATCTTGCCGATGTCGTGCACCGTGCCGGCCTGGTCGATGAGCCTGACGAGGCCGGCCTCGACGCCCATCGTGGCCGCGATGGCCGCGGCCAGACGACCAACGTTGCGCTGATGACCGGCCGTATACGGGTCGCGCAGTTCGCTCATCTCTGATAACGCCAACAGGGTTCCGGCCAAGGCTCGCTGAACCTGTTCGCTGGCGTCAATCTGAGTTACTCCGGCAGCCACCTCGTCGACCATCATCGCAATGCCGTCAACGACGCGGTCGTCGAAGTGGTGGTCTAGGTAGGAAAAGACCGTGAGGGTGAGCGTCTCACTGCCGAGAGTAAACGGGAACGCCGCCGCCGAACGCACGTGCAGCCGTTCGATGTGTTCTTGCCAGTACGTCACAGTCGGCTCCGCAGCCAAATTATTGGCTACCTGGACTCGTCCGGTGCGCATGGCTTGTCCTATGAGCCCCTCGCCGCGCATCGCCGCCGGATCGGTTTCGGCGAGGACCCGCTGAAACTCGCCACTGAGACCGGCGCCGTAAACGTAGGAGGTCTCGCTGCCCACGCCACCGGTCACGACCACGAGGGCGTACCCGGCCCGATCCACGAGTGACGCGCACAGTTCCGCGAAATACTCGCCGCGGGTGTGCACGTGGTGTGATCTGTGTACGAGGTCGAGCAGCGCGTCCCAACTCCGTCGAGCCACCACCGAGCCGGTCACGTCGCTGTACGCGACGGCCACGGCTACCACCACACCATCAATGACGTAGGGAAAGGCGCTCACCGTCACCCACCGAGACGTACCTCCTTCGACGCGCAGTCCGATGGTCTCGTCGAGCACGGGCTCACGTGATCGCGCGGCTCGCCCGATCGGTCCCTCATCGACTGCGAGCCGCTCGCCCGCCTCGCTGTAGGTCGCCCACGACAACTCATCCAGCGAGCACCCGATAAGTTTGTCGCGCGTCAGCCCTAGCAGGTTCGACACCGACGGGTTCGCGTCGCGCACGATACGGTCTGGGTCCACGAGCATCCAGCCCATGGATATCGCACCGATCGCGCCGCAGACCGGCAACACCGACTCCAGGGTCAACTCCATTCGGCACCCGCCTCTGGCTGGCTGGCATCACCAACAGCCTCATCAGGAAACATAGCAGTCACTCGATCTTACTTTCAATCCCGATCCTCAACGAGGCATCAGTGGAAAGAGGGCCGCCGCCCTCAGGCGGTGCTCGTAAAGTTGTCCGATTGCATTGTGGCGAGGTGTCCTCACCGGTCCAGGCATGCTGCCCCCCAACGAAGACATCGGTCGCCTACTTCGCTACTGCCCACGGGGCCTGTCCGAGCGTCAGTGGAACCTCGCCCGGCAGGTGGCCGTTGGTTCGGTGGTGGCGACCGGTGTGTCCAACGACGAGTCGGCCAT
>JBMFWX010000094.1:0-4257 GCA_049964855.1 Acidimicrobiales bacterium | reverse complement strand
CGGGCGTGGCGGTGCAGGGGGGTACCACGTGAGTCCGGTTGAAGTGAGTGAACGGCCACAGGCCGCGCTCCTTGCACGCGGCGGCGAACTCGTTCATGGGAGCGGCGTCCGCGCCGGTGGCGTTGAAGGGTACGAGAGGCTCTCGCGTGGCGCGGTCGCGTACCAGCTCGAGCGCCCAGAAGACGCCGAGACCCCGCACGTCACCGATTGACGGGTGGCGTTGGGCCAGGTCGTCCAAGCCGGGGCCGATGACGTCCTCGCCGAGCATCCGGGCGTTCTCGATGATGCCCTCCTCCTTGAAGATGCCGATCGACGCCACCGCCGAGGCGCACGCCAGCGGGTGGCCCGAGTAGGTGAGGCCGCCCGGGTAGGGACGGGTCGCGAACGTCGCCGCGATCTCGTCGGCGATGATCACGCCACCCAGCGGCACGTACCCGGAGTTCACACCCTTGGCGAAGGTGATGAGGTCTGGCGTCACGCCCCAGTGATCGATTGCGAACCATTCGCCGCAGCGGCCGAACCCGGCCATGACCTCGTCGGCGATCATGACGATGCCGAACTCGTCGCAGAGTCGGCGCACGCCGGCCAGGTAGCCGTCGGGCGGGACCAGAATGCCGTTGGTGCCGACCACCGTTTCGAGGATGATCGCGGCGATGGTCTGGGGCCCCTCGAAGACGATGGTGTCGCGCAGGTGCTGGAGGGCGCGCTCGCGCTCCTCCTCGGCGTGACGCGAGTGAAACGCGGAGCGGTAGAGGTAGGGACCCCAGAAGTGAACGACGCCCGGCATGCCGGGATCCGAGGGCCAGCGCCGCGGATCGCCGGTGACGGTGATCGCCCCGGCGGTGGCGCCGTGGTAGCTGCGGTAGGTCGAGAGAACCTTGAGTCGCCCGGTGTGAAGCCGGGCGAGGCGCACCGCGTTCTCGATCGCGTCGGCGCCGCCGTTAGTGAAGAAGACTTTGTTGAGGCTCCCGGGGGCGAGCTCGGTGATGAGGCGGGCGGCTTCGCTGCGTGCGTCGTTGGCGAAGGATGGGGCGATGGTGCAGAGTTGCTGCGCCTGCTCCACGATCGCCGCGACGAGTGCGGGGTGCTGGTGACCGATGTTGACGTTGACCAGTTGGGAGGAGAAGTCCAGGTAGCGCCGTCCCGCGTAGTCGGTGAAGTACGAGCCTTGCGCCGAGGCGATCGGCAGTGGACTGATGAGCTCCTGGGCCGACCACGAGTGGAACACGTGATCGCGGTCGAGCTGGCGTACTCGCTGCTCGTCGAGGTGTGCGAGGCCCTGGTGGGTTGGGGAGTCTGTGGTGACGTTGGTCATGGTTACCTACCGTGTCTGGGGGAAGCCGAGGTCGATCGTGGAGGTGGCGGGGTCCGGCCAGCGCGACGTCACCACTTTGCCCTTGGTGTAGAAGTGCACGCCTTCCGGGCCGTACATGTGACTGTCGCCGAAGAGAGAGGCCTTCCATCCGCCGAAGGAGTAGTAGGCGACGGGTACGGGAATCGGTACGTTGATCCCGATCATGCCGACTTCGACCTCGCTCTGGAAGGTGCGTGCGGCACCGCCGTCGCGGGTGAAGATCGCGGTGCCGTTGGCGAACTGGTTCTGGTTGATCAGCTCGATCGCCTCGTCGAAGGTGTCACGACGTACGACCGAGAGCACCGGTCCGAAGATCTCGTCGCGGTAGACCGCCATCTCGGGACGCACCTCGTCGATCAGTGTGGCGCCGAGGAAGAAGCCACCGCCGGGGACGGGCGCCTCCCGCCCGTCGGCGATGACGCGTGCGCCCTCGCGCGTCGCGCTTTCGACGTAGCCGGCCACCCGGTCACGGTGCTCGGCGGTGATCAGGGGTCCCATCTCGGTGCCCGGCTGGGCTCCGTCGCCGACCACGAGCTTCGTGATTCGCGCCGCGATGGCGTCGACGAGCGGGTCGGCGACGGAGCCGACCGCCACCACCACCGAGATGGCCATGCACCGCTCACCCGCCGCGCCGTAGCCGGCGGAGATGGCGGCGTCGGCCGCCATGTCGACGTCGGCGTCGGGCAGAACCACCATGTGATTCTTCGCGCCGCCCAGTGCCTGGACGCGCTTGCCAGCGGCCGTGGCGCGCTCGTAGATGTACTTGGCGGTGGGCGTGGACCCCACGAAGCTCAGTGCGGCGACGCGGGGATGGTCGATGAGGGCGTCGACCGCGACCTTGTCGCCCTGGACGACCGAAAAGACGCCGTCGGGCAGTCCGGCCTTCTGCCAGAGCTCGGCCAGGAACAGCGACGCCGAGGGATCCTTTTCACTCGGCTTCAAGATGAAGGCGTTGCCGCAGGCGATCGCGTTGGCGCACATCCACAGTGGCACCATCGCGGGGAAGTTAAACGGCGTGATGCCGGCGACCACGCCGAGGGCTTGGCGGATTGAGTAGACGTCGACGCCCGTGGAGACTTGCTCGGAGTAGCCGCCCTTCAGTAGCTGGGGCACGCCGGTGGCGAACTCGATGTTCTCGATGCCGCGGGCCACCTCGCCCGCGGCATCGGCGAGGACCTTGCCGTGCTCCGCCGTGACGATCCTGGCCAACTCGTCGCGGCGGGACTGCGCGAGCTCGCGAAACGCGAAGAGGACGGCACTGCGCCGCGAGAGTGACGAGCGGCGCCACTGCGCGGCCGCGACCGCGGCGGTCGCGACCGCGGCGTCGACCTCAGCCGACGAGGCCAGGTTGACCAGTGCGGTGCGCTCGCCCGTCGCCGGGTTGAAGACCGGCGACGTCCGCTCGGACGAGCCGGCGACCGACCGTCCACCTATCCAGTGACCGATGTGTGTTTCCATTCGGTCGATAGTACATACGGCCAGAGCGACACACAATAGTATCTTTGTATGGTTACAAACAGCGACGTGATCACCGACCACCTTCTCGAGCGCACCAGCCGGGGGCTCGCGGCCGCGGTGAGCGCGGCCGTGGGCGACGGGTCGCTCGCCGACGGCGCGCGGCTGCCGCCGATCCGACGTCTCGCGAGCGACCTCGAGCTGTCGCCGAGTACGGTGAGCGCTGCCTGGCGCCTGCTGGCGACCGCTCGAGTGATTCGTGCGGACGGGCGCCGCGGCACCGTGATCACCGCCCACGCGCACCCCGGACCGGTTCGCTATCGCC
The DNA here is from genome assembly GCA_049964855.1 of Acidimicrobiales bacterium. Lineage (GTDB taxonomy): Bacteria > Actinomycetota > Acidimicrobiia > Acidimicrobiales > RAAP-2 > RAAP-2. Next base: position 1,123 of record JBMFWX010000094.1, on the reverse strand, counting down.
GAGCGCTGGAGCACAGCTCGGCATTCAATCTGGACCTCTCCACGGGCATGCCCGACGCGGCCCTGTTGCCGGATCTGGGAGCAGCGCTCAGCAGACTTCACCGGGCCGACGTGTCAGGCAACTACCTCGACGACCCGATCGTTCCGGGACTCGTGGAGACCCTCGCGCAGGACTGGCCCTACGAGACCGATGAGTTCATGATTGTCGATGGAGCAATGGACGCCCTCGATCAAGTGTCATCCCACCTCCTCCGCTACGGCGATGGGGTGATCGTCGAGAATCCGAGCTTCCCTCCGCTCCTGGACCTTCTCGACGCACTCGGAGTACGTCACGCTGGGGTCGACGTGGACGAGGAAGGGATGATGCCTTCTCAGTTCGCCGAGGCACTGGATCAGCACCCGCGCGCAGTGTTCCTCCAGCCTCGTGCTCATAATCCTACGGGGGTGTCGATGAGTGTCGATCGCGCTCAGGATCTCGCACGGCTCGTGGCGCCGCATCCGATCTTCGTGATCGAGGACGACTCAGCCGGCAGTGTGGCCGCGGCCGGTCCCGTCAGTCTCGGTCGATGGATTCCTTCGCGAACGGTGCACGTGCGGAGCTTCTCAAAGTCGTACGGGCCAGACCTTCGCCTGGCGGCGATGAGCGGGCCCCGTGACCTCGTGGATGCGTTGCGCGAGCGCCGCCTCCTGGGCCAGGGCTGGACCAGTCGTCTTCTTCAGGCGGTACTGATCGATCTCTTGACGCGGCCCGCGACTCGTCGCCAGGTCGCACGAGCTCGTGGCGCCTACGCTTCACGCCGGCGCAAGTTGCGGGCAGCGCTTGAACGCGAGGGCGTCTCCATAATGGGAGATGACGGTCTCAATATTTGGCTACCCGTTCGTGACGAGACCTCGGCACTGATCGCGCTCGCGAGCCGTGGCATCGGTGCGGCAGCAGGGTCGCCATTCTTGACGAAGCGAGAGAGTGCGTCGTATATCCGCGTCACTGCGGGCTTGGTCGAGCGCGACTTCGCCACGGTTGGTCGCGAACTGGCTAAAGCGGCGACGTTACGGCCGCACGCAGGCCCGCGCTAGCTCATCGGGGCGCAACCTCGTCACGGTGACGTGTGGACCTGACCTACGCG
>JBMFWX010000093.1:0-4393 GCA_049964855.1 Acidimicrobiales bacterium | reverse complement strand
GACGCCGGCACCGGGCTGGTCGGGCGACCGCTCGGCCGTGCGGTGCGCGGCGGCGACTTCGTGTTCGACCCCTTCGACGCCTACGCGTCGGGGCTCGTCTCGAACCCTAACGTGGTGGTCGCCGGGGCCATCGGCACGGGCAAGAGCACCGTGGTCAAGATGATGGTCGATCGGGCGCTCGAGCGCGGACGTCACGTCGTGGTGGTCGATCCAAAGGGCGAGTACGGCGAGCTGGCGGCGCGCCACGGTCAGCGCTCCTTCGCCCCGGGTCGCGACGGCTGGTGTACACCGTTCCCCGATGATGATCGCGAGGCGCGGGCGCTCACGATCGCGCTTCTCGTCAGCGCGCGCGGCGCCGCCCTGAGCAGTGAGCACCACTTCGCCCTCGACGTCCTGTGGGAGACGCTCCCCACGCCGCGCCCGCCACGGCTGCTGGCCGCACTCCTCGAGCGCGCGCGCGGTCACCTCGACGAGCGCAACCCCTCGCCGTCGCGGGATCTGGCGGTGGCTTTGCACCGCTTCGTCCACGGTGACCTCGCCGGCCTGGTGGACGGCGCCGGCGAGCCGCTCTCCTTCGCCGACCGCCTGGTCGTGCTGGACCTGTCGACCTCGTGGTCGAGTGGATCGCTGCCGATCGTGGCGCTGAGCGCCACGGCCGCGGCGCAGCGGGTGGCGTCGACACGCTCGGCCCTGGGGTACCTGGTGCTCGACGAGGCGTGGGCCCTGTTGAGCGATCCGGGGGCACTGGGCTGGCTGCGCGGCTCGTGGAAGCTGGCGCGCGCACGGGGACTCGCGCACCTGCTGGTGTTGCACCGGTGGAGCGACGTGGCGGCCGTGGGCGATGAGGGCAGCGCGGGGCGGGCCGCGGCCCAGGGCCTGCTGCGCGAGTGCGAGTCGTCGTGGCTGTTCCGTCAGCCCCCCGACGAGGCCGGCGAGATGGCCCGAGCCCTGGGGTTGGCCGACGCGGAGACGCGTCTCGTCACGTCGCTCGGTCGGGGATCGGCCCTCGTTCGCTACGGCGCACATCGGTCGGTCGTGCGGGTGCGGCCCGACGCGCGCGACGCCGGCTTCGTGGACAGCGACGCGGCCATGCGCTCGCCCGCGCCGTCGTGATCTCGGATCGCCCACCCCTGGGCCGGCGGACGTGGCGGGGCGTGCCGTGGGGGCCGACGACGCGCCTGACGCCGGCCAGCTCGCTCCTGGTCGTCGGTCCGACGCAGGTGGGCAAGACCTCGTCGGTGGTCGTGCCCGCGCTGCTGAGCTGGACCGACGCGCTGGTCGTGACCAGCGTCAAGCGCGACGTCGTGGCCACCACGTCGCGGTGGCGCTCGTCCCTGGGCGAGGTCCAGGTCCTCGAGCCCGGACGCGACGACGGCCTCACCTGGGACCCTCTCGAGGGCGTCGAGACGATGCGCCACGCGCTGCGCGTCGCCGGTGACCTCACGGGGCGCGCGCCGGCGCACGCCGACTCGGAGTTCTGGAACACCCTGGCCGCCAAGCTGCTCGCGGCGATGCTGGTGGTGGCGCGCGAGCGCTCGCGGAGCATCTTCGACGTGGCGGGCGCGATCGAGCGACGCGACTTCGCGGCGTGGGGCGATGACGCCAGCGCGGCGTCGCGCTCGGTGCGCGACTTCCTCGATCACGACGCCAAGACGCTCGACGCGGTGGTGACCACGGTGGAGGCGATGGTGGTGCCCTGGCGCTTCGCGCAGCCCACGGCGCGGGTGCGCCGGGTGGTGGAGGGTCCCAACACGCTCTACCTGTGCAGTCCCCGCGGCGAGCAGCGACACTACGAGGCGCTCTTTCGCGGGGCGCTGCGCATGGTGCTCGAGGAGCAGCAGCGCCGGGTGGACGAGGGTCGTGGTCGGCGCCTGCTGGTGGTCCTGGACGAGGCGGCGTCCGTGGCTCCCCTCGACGATCTGGACGAGCTGGCGGCGACGGTCAGCGGGCTGGGGGTGACCCTGGTCACGGTGGTCCAGGACTTCGCCCAGCTGGTGGGGCGCTGGGGACCCCGCGCCTCGACCATCGTGAACAATCACACCACCCGTCTCGTCATGGCCGGCCTCGCCGATCCCAGCGTGGGTCGCTATCTGCCCGAGATTGTGGCCCCGCACGGGAATCGTCCCGCGTCGCCGCTGCGGGTGCGCCCTCCGGGCACCGCGGTCCTCGTGGCCCGCCACCACCCCCTGGTCACGCTGCGTCTGCGACCGTGGTGGCGCGATCGTCGCCTGCGCGTGCGCGGTGAGCGAACCTAGGTACGATTCCCGGGTGGCCTCGTCGCAACTCTTCCCGCCCGAGGTGGTCTACGGCGTGGACATCGGCGCGACCAACATCAAGTACTGCCACGTCGGCCCCGACGGCACGCTGCTCGAAACGTTGCGCCGGCGCGCGACGCCCTATCCGTGCACGCCCGAGCGCCTCGTCGCGACACTGATTGGGCGGATCCGTCGCTGCGGCACCAGTCGGGTGGGCGTGGGCTTCCCCGGTGAGTTCGCCGACGGCCACGTGGTGCGACCAGGCAACCTCTCGCGACCGGGCGGCCCGGGCACCCCGGTAGACCCCGACCTCGACCGACGCTGGCGCGGCTTCGACCTGCAGGGGACGTTGCGCGCGCAGACCAGTCGTGATGTGCGGGTGGTCAACGACGCGACGTTGGCCGCGATCGGGGCGAGCCTCGGTCGCGGCGTGGAGCTCGTGTTCACCCTGGGTACCGGCTTCGGGCTGGCCAAGTTGGACGGCGGTCAGCCCGTGCGCGTGCGCGACGTGGGTCAGGAGGAGTTCCTCGACGGGTGCACCTACGACCAGGCGCTCGGCGAGCAGTCACGCGCGCAGGACGAGGGGGCGTGGCGCCAACTGCTCGAACGGGCCCTCGCGGGGTTCATCGAGGAGTTCGGGGCCGACACGGTCCATCTGGCTGGCGGCAACGCCCGGCGCGTCACGTCCGAGATGTTCGCCGATCTGCCCTGTCCGGTCATCGTCAACGGCAACGAGTCCTCGATGACCGGCGCGGCGCGGCTCTTCTATCCCCTCGTCACCCCTCCTGGCCCCTGAGCGGAGGCTGCTCCGCCAGGTCCACGGCGCTCGTCGCGAGCACCTCGGCCGCGACGCGGCACGCCTCGTCGTCGACGGCGAAGTCCGGCCCGTGGTGCATTCCGCTGCTGCCGTCGGCCAGCGCGCCACCGATGAACAGGTAGCAGCCCGCGACGTGCCCCAGCAGCTCGGCCACGTCGTCACTCGGCGAGACGGGGGGCGTGACCAGCGTGGCGGCGTCGCCGACGACCCGCGCGGCCGCCTCGAGGACGCGGGCAGTGATGGCGGCGTCGTTGACGACCGCGGGGGCGCTCTCGCCGAGCTCTACGGTGGCGGTGACGCCGAAGGCGGCCGCCACCTCGGCGACGAGGAGGTTCAGCCGCTCCAGCGCCACCTCGAGCTGACCAGGGGTGAAGGTGCGCAACGTGCCGAGCGCGGTCGCGGCGCGCGGGACGACGTTGTTCGCCGAGCCCGCTCGTAGCACGCCCGCTGAGCAGGCGCAGTCGGTTCCCTCGAAGGAGAGGCCCGCCACGACCTCCCCGAGGCGCGGGACGAGGTGGCTGAGCGCGAGCACGACGTTGCCGTCGACCTGAGCCATGGCGCCGTGCCCGCCCCGTCCGGCGAGGTGCACCGTGAGCGCGTTGGCGGCACTCATGAGGGTGCCGGGTCGCGTGGCCACCAGGCCCACCGGCGCCAGCGACGTGACGTGGGCGCCGAGGACGACGTCGACCGGGTGATCGACCAGGAGCCCGCCGTCGATCATCGCCCGGGCGCCGCCGAGGGCCTCCTCGGCTGGCTGGAAGACCAGGGTGTACTCGCCGGCCAGCGCGTCACGGCGTTGAGCCAGGAGGTCGGCCACGGCGAGCAGCGCCGCTGTGTGCACGTCGTGACCGCACGCGTGCATGACGCCGTCGTGGTGCGAGGCGTGGGCCCACGACCGCTCCTCGTGCACGGGCAGCGCGTCGATGTCGGCGCGCAGCATGATCCGTCGGCCGGGCCGGGCGCCGCGCAGGCGGGCGACCGCGCCGGTCTCAGTGGGGCAGGGGGCGAGATCCCACCCCAGCGTGGACAGGCGATCACGGATCACCGCGGTCGTGCGGTGCTCGTCGAAGGAGAGCTCGGGATGCGCGTGCAGGTCGTGGCGCAGATCCATCATCGGATCGCGCGCGCGACGCCACAGGTCGGGCAGCGAGTCGGCGAACGTGTCGTCCATCACCGAATGGTAGCGATTCGCTTTCGTCGCGGGGGTGGATCGCCCCTGACGGCGCCCCGGCCGTCAGGCACTACGATGGGGGGCCGAGTAGCACTGCGGCTGTAGCTCAGCGGATTAGAGCATCGGTCTACGGAACCGAGGGTCGGGGGT
>JBMFWX010000092.1:0-4432 GCA_049964855.1 Acidimicrobiales bacterium | reverse complement strand
CCGTGAGGAGTGCGGCATGAGTGGACTCACTAAAGATCACTCGGTCGCAACGGCTGGAGCCGTCCGGCGGACCGTGCCGGTACCGGTTGGCGAGACCGTCGCCGACGCGTCGGCCTCGGGGTGCGGGGGTGGCCGTCGCGCGCGATGGTGGCGCGAGTGCTTCGTGGTCGCACGCCAGGGCGTCACGTGGTGGTGGCCACGCTGAGGGGCCGCACGGTCGTGGCGGCAAGGCCGTGGGTCGCACTCGAGCCAGTGGTCGACGTGATCCGGTGGTCGACGTGATCCGGTGGTCGACGTGATCCGGTGGTCGACGTGATCCGGTGGTGAACGACCGTCATCGCCAACGAGTCGGGTATGGTGTCCGTACCGACGGTCGCGGCGCTCGCCGTAAGGTGGGAGGCGAAACATGACCCCGTCCCCCTTCGCCTACTTCCTGCGACTCGACGAGACCCACTTCCGACCGACGCCGTACACCGGGGGAGCGTGGTCGGTCCACGAGCAGCACATCAGCCCGATGGCGGGACTGCTGGTCCACGCGGTCGAGCGCGCGGCGCGCGACGACGCGATGGTGGTCAGTCGGATCGGCGTCGACATCCTGGGGGTGCTGCCCATCGACGACGTCGAGGTCACGGTGTCGACGGTGCGCCCCGGACGCACCATCGAGCTCGTCGAGGCGGTGGTGAGCAGCGCCGGGCGCCCGGCGGCGCGCGCGCGGGTCTGGCGCCTGGCGCGCTACGACTCGTCGGCGGTCGCCGGCGGCGCACCCGAGCCCCTGCCTGTACCGGACACCGTCGCGCCCTGGCCGTTGTCGTCGCTCTGGCCCGGTGGGTACATCACCTCACTCGAGGCGCGACCCATCGGTCGGATCGTGCCCGGGCGCGGGCGTGCCTGGCTCACTACGGCGGCCTCGCTGGTGGAGGGCGAACCGGCGAGCGATCTCGCGCGCTTCGTCGCGCTGGTGGATACCGCCAATGGGATCGCGGTGCGCGAGGACCCCGCGCAGTGGCTCTACGCCAACGTGGACCTGACGATCCACCTCTACCGCGGTCCGCGGGGCCGGTGGGTCGGACTCGACTCGACGGTGATCTTCGGGGCGAGTGGTCAGGGGCTGACCTCGGCCGCGTTGTTCGACGAGCACGGTGCGGTCGGGCGAGCCGAGCAGCTGCTCACGGTGCGCCCGCGCGGCTCGCGTCGCGCCTAACGGCGCAGGGGTTGCCAGGTGAAGGTCCACAGCGCCACGACGAAGGAGAGAACGCCCCACACGCCGAGCACGACGAAGGACCGGCCCTCGAAGCCGGTGCCAGTTCGCGCGGCCAGCGCGCTCTGCATCGACTGGGCGAGGGGTTCCAGGGGAAGGTAGTTGGAGAAGGTGACGAGCCACTTCGGCATGAGGTCCGGTGGCAGGAAGACTCCGCTGGTGAAGCTCAGGGTGATGGTGACGAAGGGGCCCACCGAGGAGGCCATCTCCGGCGTGGTGATGACCCGGGTGATCGCCAGCGCGATCGCGGTGAAGCCGAAGACGCCGAGCAGCGTGTAGCAGAGCATCGCGAACAGCGCGATCGCGCGTAGGTGCAGTCCGTAGACGAGCGACGCGGTGGCCATCATGACCACGACCAGGGCGAGGGAGATCAACACGTTGAACAGGATCTGGCCGGCGAGGTAGGTGCCCGGTGGCATCGGCGACGCGCGAAAGCGCTTGAGCCAGCCCGCCTCGCGGGCGCCGACCACGGCGGTCATGACGCCGGTGAAGGTGCCGAGCATCAGCCCGTAGGCGGTGAGGCCGCCCGCGTAGAAGGCGATGGCGCTGATCTGGTAGCCCGCGGCGGCGGCGATCTGCCCCTGGTGGGCGAAGACCCAGCTAAGGATCACCAGCAGCCCGACGGGCATGACGAGGCCGAGCAGAACGGTTCGCACGCTGCGCACGTAGGCCTGGAGGTTGTAGCGGGCCTGGGCGGCGGTGAGACGAAGGAATCTCACGAGTCGCTCCCGGTGGCGCCCAGGAACACGTCGTTGAGCGTGGGGCGCACGACCTCGAACTGCTCCAGGGTGACGCCGTTGGCCTGTGACCACGTCAGAAGGCGCAGCAGCACCTCGGGCACTCGTTCGTCGAGGAGGGCCACGGCCATGGTGTCGCGCACGACGAAGGTCGCACCCGTGATCGAGCACAGCGTGGCCACGTCGAGGTCGGGGGGCAGGACGAAGCGCACCGTCGTCGAGCCCAGCGAGCTGATCAGAGTGGACGAGGTTCCCTCCGCCACGAGGCGACCCTTGGCCATGATCGCGAGCCGGCCGCAGAGGCGCTCGGCCTCCTCCATGTAGTGCGTCGTCAGGACGATGGACGTGCCAGTGTCGCGCAGTCCCTCGATGACGGACCAGAACTCGCTGCGCGCCACCGGATCGAAGCCGGTGGTCGGCTCGTCGAGGAAGAGCAGGTCCGGCCGGCCGATGATTCCCAGCGCCACGTCGACCCGGCGCTTCTGGCCGCCGGACAGGCGACCCACTCGCTCGCGAGCCTTGTCGGATAGCCCCACCAGGGCCAGCGTCTCGCCGACGCCCCGCGGGTGGGAGAAGAAGCTCGCGAACAGCCGTACCGTCTCGGTGACGGTGTGCACCGGGTCGAAGTCGGACTCCTGGAGCACGAGACCGATGCGGTCACGCCAGTCGCGGTGAGCGCTGTGGGGATCGATGCCGAGTACCCGCACGGACCCGTGGTCGGCGCGCTGGAATCCCTCGAGGATCTCCAGGGTCGTCGTCTTGCCGGCGCCGTTCTCACCCAAGAGTCCGAAGATCTCGCCCTGGCCCACCGTGAAGCTCACGTCGTCCACGGCGGTTAGTCGCCCGAAGCGCTTGGTGAGGCCCTCGACCTCGATCACGTTGGTCATAGTCGTGTGCGACTCACCTTCGATTGGCCGCGGGCGGTCTCGTGTCCGACGATGAGGCCACTCTCTCACTCACAACTCACCTCCGGCGGGCAGTGAGCCCCATCGCCAGCCCCTCTCATTGTTGCCGCATCGTGGGGTCGCTGGTAGTGACGAAAGGCCCGATGCCGTCGCAGTCGTGGTCCTGACGTCGCACCGGTGTCATTCGTCGGGTGACGCCGCGACCGTTGCGGTGGTGACGAGGGTGAAGGAGGCTTTGTCGTGGATGGACACGCCACCATCCGTGGCGTGATGGCCGAGAACCCCGACGGGGGCCCGCGGTTTCAGCGGGGTCAACACGTGGTGGTCGACGCCTGGAGCCGGCCTGATGGAGGCTGCGTGAGCCCCGACGAAACCGTGACGTGGGCGCCGGGAACCCCTACGGGGGATCTCGGCGAGTGGCACACCGGCGGGTGGGCGATGAGGTCCTGGCAGTAGCCGTCCGAGCTGGTTGACGTGCGCGACGAGTTCAGGTTGTGCGGCCCCTTGGCCCGCCCGAACCCGGATAAAGACCCCCGCCACCGGTAGGCGGTAGAAAAGGCCGTCGCGCGAATGGCGGTGGCGATCCTGGTCCGCCTGGGTGCGGGGCGTAACGAGTGGCCCTTCGCCCACGTCGTGTGGCAAAGGAGCGGTTGACAAATGGTTGCGGTTGACACATGGTTGCGGTTGACACATGGTTGCGGTTGACACATGGTTGCGGTTGACACATGGTTGCGGTACAGTCATGGAAGAGGAGGCGTGATGCGAAAGACATCCAGCACGATTGAGCAAGCCGTGGAAGCAGCGCGTGAGCACCCGGCCGCATTCGTGTCGGCTCTACTGGCCGACTCCCTCGAACGAGCAGCTCGTATCGCCGAAGGCCTAGAAGAGGGTATGCGATCACAGCCACTCAAGAGGCTGGAGCGTCTGTGGAAGCTGAGCGGCACAGACGTGGCCAACGCCTTCGGGGTCAGTCGACAGGCGTACTCCAAGTGGCTGACGAGCGGAGTGCCAGCTGATCGAGTTGGGGACGTGGGCCTGCTCGACGAGACGACTTCAGAACTGCTGGCAAACATCAAGACCGAGAAGATCGCCGAAGTCGTGCGCCGGCCCGCCAAGAGTCTGGGCGGGAAGTCACTCGTTGACCTTCTCGAATCGGGTGAGTTCGTAGAACTCCGCAGCGCAGTGTCGCGAGCGTTTGACCTTCGTCGAGTGCAGCCTTGACACTTCGGACACGGGGGATCACTCCAGAGGAGCACGTGTGGCTTCGGGTATGCAAGTCGTCGTGGGTAGACCCCGTGGACACGAGTTATGCGAAAGCGAGGGGTGGTCGCTGGAATCCACCCGAAAGTTGGGACGCATTATACGTATCGCGTGATCTCCGAACGGCCCGGATGCAGGTGGAGGAGATGACGGATGGCTGGTTCTACTCGGTGTCCGATTTACGAGTTGACGCGTACGAGCTGATCGGAGTCATTCTTCCCAGGGATATGACGGCAGTCGATGTCGTGAGCGACGAAGGCGTTCAGGCGGCA
>JBMFWX010000091.1:2659-4487 GCA_049964855.1 Acidimicrobiales bacterium | reverse complement strand
TCATAGGTTGCCAGAAGTCAGGCGGGGCCCACCCACACGAAACAGCGAGGAGCCAACGAAGGCCCCCTTACGAGTGCCCACGAGTACCCGCACGCTGCTCATAACTCCCCCCAGTCACGAACTGCTCGAGCACCGAGCACGTACAGTAGCGCCAGGTCGCGCGCCGCGAAAGGGGCTAGCCGCCGATCATCGACATCGAGCGATGAGGTCGGAGGAACGCGGGCTCGTTGATGGCGTGTCCGGGGTGTTTCGCCCATACCGCGCGCCGCATCATCTGCTCGATCTCGTGATCACTGGCGCCGCAGCGCAGGGCGTCGCGCACCGAGCTCTCCTCGTTGGCGAACAGGCAGTTGCGCAGCGATCCGTCCGCGGTGAGGCGGAGCCGATTGCAGGTGCCGCAGAACGGCTCGGTGACGCTCGAGATCACGCCGATCTCGCCACGCCCGTCGCGGAAGCGGAACCGCTCCGCCGGGGCCACGTGGTCGGAGTCGTCGAGAGGCTCGATCGGCCAGGCCGCGTGGATTCTCTCGACGACCTCGCGGCCCGCGACCAGCTGGCCACGGTCCCACTGCCCCGGGGCGTCCAGCGGCATGAACTCGATGAAGCGTACGACCCGACCGGTCTCGCGGGCGAACGAGGCGAAGTCGAGCACCTCGTCGTCGTTGACGCCGCGCAGCAGAACCACGTTCACCTTGAGTGGCGTGAGGCCCTCCGCCTCGGCCACGTTCATGGCGGCGAGCACGGTCGCGAGGTCGCCACGGCGCCGGATCGACGCGTAGCGCTCGGATCGCAGGGAGTCGCAACTGACGTTGACCCGCGTGAGGCCCGCGGCGCGTAGGCGTCGGGCGAGCGGGCCAAGCCGCACGGCGTTGGTTGTCATCGCGATGTCGTCGTAGCCCAGTACGCGCAGTCGTGCGACGAGGTCCTCGACGCCGCGGCGAACGAGCGGCTCGCCTCCCGTGAGTCGCACTGAGGTCACGCCGAGAGCTCGCGCCACCGCCGCCACTCGTTCGATCTCGTCGAAGGTGAGCAGGTCCTGGCGGGATTGGAAGGTCATGTCCTCGGACATGCAGTAAACGCAGCGCAGGTTGCAGCGGTCGGTGATCGAGAGGCGAAGGTCCGAGTGGACGCGGCCGTAGCTGTCGACGAGCGCGCCCGTGACGGGCATGGACGTGGCGACCGGGGGGACGCCCGTGCTGCTCGGCGCGCGGTGGGGTCGTACGGAGAGAGTGACCGCGGTCGCCTCGGGCGCGGCGGCTACCGACGACCGAACCCGTCCGCTCGAGAGGTCGGTGGCGTCCGTTCGCGCGCCGTCGGGACTCATGGCGTGAGCCTAGTGAGGTCGGTTCGCGTCGATGTCGCGACCGGAGAAACGTGTCGTGGGGTCGTGGGGTCGTGGTCGTAAGTAGCATCGGCACAGGGGTCTCCCGCGAGACCGGTTCGACGGAGGCGCGGTGGAGGAACAGGGATTCACGCATCTCGACGGCGAGGGCCGGGCGCGCATGGTCGACGTGTCGGGCAAGGAGCCCACGCGGCGCACCGCCGAAGCCAGTTGTGTCGTTCGCTCTCACGTTGACGTCCTCGCGCTGGCGTCATCTCCGGGGGGGCTCGACCCGGGGTTGGCCGCCCGCCTCGCGGGCATCCAAGCGGCCAAGCGGACCTCCCGACTGATTCCGCTGTGCCACCCCGTTGACCTGGACGACGTCCACGTCGAGGTGGAGCGGCGTGAGGACGGCGTGACGGTGCGCGCGACCGCGGTGACCGTCAACCGCACGGGAGTCGAGATGGAGGCGCTTACGGCGTGTTCGTTCGCGGCCCTCAGCCTCCT
>JBMFWX010000091.1:0-2649 GCA_049964855.1 Acidimicrobiales bacterium | reverse complement strand
GCGTGTGGAGGACCTGGTCCTCCTGCGAAAGACGGGGGGAAAGTCCGCGGACTGGGGGCGACTCGTCCCCGAGGCGCGTGCGTAGGGCTGTTCCGGTCGCCGACCCGTCCCGCCGTCGTGGTCGTTGCGGAGCCGAGTGGCGGTCTCACCCGTACACTGAGCCTCGAGGGTGCTCGATGGCGGGTCCGCACACGGGAGTAGGTGTCGCGATGCCGCGTCAAGGGAGCACCCGGCGCCGACGGAGGGGGGACTCGTGGACGGTGGGCACAACCGAGAGAGGTCCGCGGGCGGGCTCACGCCGCGGTGGATACAGGACGCGTGACGAGCGGACCACCTAGCGAGGGGATTCGCGTGGGACGGCGGGTCTTTGTCGCCCTCGCCGTCTTGGGCGCGCTGGGCGCGACGGTCGGCGCCAGCGCGCAGCGAGGACTCGCCAACGTGCTGGGCTCGGGACTCGGGGGCCTGCTCCCCGGCGGCGATCACTTCCGCCTGTACTCGATCAGCGGGCAGTATCCCGTCATCAGCGACACCCGCTACCGGCTGGCAGTCACCGGTCACGTGGGCCGGCCCACCACGTTCACTCTGGCCGACCTCGAGGCTATGCCGCCGACATCGCTGGTGCGGGCTTTTCAGTGCGTGACGGGCTGGCGCGTCCCGGACGTCCACTGGGAGGGCGTGCGCCTCGCCCATCTTCTCGACGTCGTGGGCGTGCGGGGTGAGGCACGGGCGTTGACCTTCGAGTCCTACGACGGGGTCGACACGGAAAGCCTCACCATCGATCAAGCGCGCCGCCCTGACGTCATCGTGGCGTACCGGATGCTGGGGGCACGTGTGACGACCGAGCACGGTGGTCCAGTGCGGCTCTACGTGGCGCCGATGTACGGGTACAAGTCGCTCAAGTGGCTGTCGGCGATTCGGGTCGTGCGTGACGTCCAGCCCGGGTTCTGGGAGAGGAATGGTTACCCGGTGAATGGCTGGCTGGACGGCTCGACGGGGGCGACCGATCCCGGCTCCCCGGCGTGATGACGGCGAGTTCGCGGACGTACGCGCCGGGGTCGCGCGGCCTCGTGCGCTTCGACGCCGTCCAGCGTGCCGCGCACTGGATCAGCGCCCTGCTCTTCACCGTGCTCGTCGTGACGGCGATCCCGCTCTACTTCGGGTCCCTCGTCGGGCTGGTCCTGCCTCGCTTCACCGTGGAACAGATCCACCTGTGGGCGGGGCTGGGCCTGCCCGTTCCCCTCGCCCTTTCTCTGCCCGATCCGTGGGGCGCGCGGATGCGCCGCGATCTTCGCCGCATCAATGTCTGGCGTCGCGAGGAGGTCGAGTGGCTGGCGTCGCGGGGCCGCGCGCCGCTGTCGGCGGACAAGTTCAACCCGGCCCAGAAGCTGAACGCCATCGTCGTCGGAGCCTTCAGCGCGGTCATGCTGGGCACCGGGGTCGTCCTCAAGTGTTTCGCGTACTTCCCCGTCTCGTGGCGGGTGGGCTCGACGTTCGTCCACGACCTCGTCGCGTGGCTGGTGACCGGATTGGTTGTCGGGCACGTCGTCATGGCGCTGCGCCACCGTGAGGCCCTGGCGTCGATGGTGCGCGGCCGGGTGAGTGAGCAGTGGGCCGCGACGAACGCGCCACGGTGGTGGCGTGAGGAGATCGGCGACTCGTCCGAGACGGTGACCGGGGAGTGACGTCCGCGAGGCACCGCTCCCGAGTGGTCGTCGGATCGCGCGAGCGGTGACGATGCGTACGCGCCGCGATCCCGGGCCTACTGCCCCGATGTCGAGGTCACCCTCGACTCGTCGAGGATGATCCCTGACACGACGTCGCCGGCCACCAGACCGTCGCTGTCGGGCGACACCAGCAGGCAGTTCGCATCAGCCACGGCGAAGAGGAGGTGCGAGCCGGTTCGAGCGACCAGTCGCACGTGGAGTCGCCCGTCCTCGTGGAGGTAGCAGATCGCGTGGATGAGGTGTACCTTGCCGTCGCGTGCGCGAGCGATGTCGCGGTCGAGGATCATGGGCCACGTTGTCCTCTCCAGATCGCGGTGACCCGCGAGTCGACGCAACGCGGGCCGCACGAAGAACTCAAAGCCCACGAGCGTTGAGACAGGATTGCCCGCGAGGGCGAAGTAGGGCGTTGCCGTCGTCTCGTCGTAGGCGTAGGTGAAGGGCTTGCCGGGCCGCATCGCAACCTGCATGGACCGCGCCGCGTCGCCGAAGAGCTCGGCGAGGACGACCTTGACGAAGTCGGCGTCGCCTGCGCTCACGCCGCCCGTGGAGATCACCGCGTCGCACTCGCGCGCGGCGTGCTCGAAGGCCTCGCGCAGCGCCTGCTTCGAGTCACCGACGTGACCGAGGTCGACGGGGGAGAAGCCCGACTGGCGCAGAGATGCGACGAGTGCGGGCCGATTGGCGTCGCGGATATGACCCGGCGCGAGCGGCGAGGACCCGTCGACGATCTCGTCGCCCGTTGAAAGCACCCCTACTCGCGGCGCGGGGTGCACCGTTAGCGACTGGACGCCCTGGCTGGCGAGTGCCCCCACGAGCGCCGGTCCGATCACGTCGCCGGGCTCGACCAGCGTCTGGCCCACCACCACGTCCTCGCCCGCGTGGCGCACGGCCTGCCCGGGGCGACTGTCGGCGGCCTTAGATCCCA
>JBMFWX010000090.1:0-4725 GCA_049964855.1 Acidimicrobiales bacterium | reverse complement strand
ATTTCGCGACGCGATCTACGGCTCTTCTGTTTCTAGCGGGCAGGGGAATCGCCGTTACCCAACCCACGTGCCGCCCCCGTCGACGGGACAGCGCCGTCCACGCACCGGCCCTACCCGGTCCTTCTGGCGGATCCTCGATGGGAACGGCGAGACCCCTACTCGCACTAGTCAGCGACTGGTGTCGCTGCACGCAGCGGGTGGGAACGCCGACGATGACCATCCAGCCGCTGGTTCAATCGCCGGCCAACTTCGCGGCGTGGCCTCAGAGCGGTAGTTCGCCCGAGCGGGCCAAGCGCAGCGCCGCGGTCACCACGGCGGCGTCGTAGCGCGTACCCGATCCCCGCTCGACCTCGGCGATCGCCGCGTCGAGCCCGAGGCTCGGGCGGTAGGGGCGGTGCGACGACATCGCTTCGATGACGTCCGCGACCGCCACGATGCGTGCGTCGAGCACGATCTCGTCGTCGCGCAGGCCCTGGGGGTAGCCGCTTCCGTCGAGTCGCTCGTGGTGTTGCAGCGCCACGAGCGCCACGGGTGACGTAAAGGGCACGTCGCGCAGGATGTCGTAGCCGACCTGGGGGTGCTGCTCGATTAGTCGTCGTTCCATGTCGTTGAGGCGGCCAGGCCGGGTCAAGATTTCGGCCGGAACTGCGATCTTGCCCAGGTCGTGGAGCTGGCCCGCCATGCGCAGACCTTCGACGTGGTCGGCGTCCAGACCCAGCGCGTCGCCGATCGCCGCGGCAACCGCGCCAACGCGGCTCTGGTGGCCAGCGGTGTAGGGATCTCGCAGCTCGCTGATCGAGGTGGCAACGCCCACCGTCGCGTGCACCAGGTTTACGACCTCGCCCAGGTGCGCGGCGACGAGGGCGTCGTGCTCGACGAGGGCGCTCACGTCGTCGAGCACGCCGAGTAACGTCGGACCGGTACGCTCGACGATGGGCGCTGACGAGACCCAGAGGTGCGCGACGCCACCGCTGGGTCGTGGGACGTCGATCACGCGCTCGCGGTCTGACTCGAGGAGAAATGACCGGTCGTTCGACGAGACGTCGCCATCAACGGTCTCGATGATCGACGCCGACTCGCCGAGCATCGCCGACGCGGACTCGTAGCCGAGCAGCGAGGCGGCCTTGGCGTTGGCGAGAACGAAGCGGCCGTCACGAACGAGGTAGATCCCGACCACCGACTGTTCGACGACGGCCCGGAAGCGCTCCTCGGAGTCACGCAGTTCGAGCTGTACGACTTCGCGCTCCCGTCCGTCTTCGAACAGGTCGAGCGCGAAGCTGAGGTCCATCATCATCTCCGCGAGCAGGGGCCGCAGCGCCTGGTCGGAGAAGCCCCCCTCGTTAAAGTACAGCGACAGCGCGGCGACCACGCTACCGCGCCGACGGATTGGCAGTGCGACGACCGATCGCCACCCCCGAGCGGCGGTGGCGCGACTCAACTCGTCGGGGTCCTCGAGACTGACGTCGCGCGTGACGAGTTCCCCCGACTGCGCGGCCTCGGTCGCCGGCCACGTCGCCGTCGAGTGGGCCCGAATCACCTCGCGTTCGGCGAGGAACTCACCGGCCAGTCGCCCGGCGCTCGCGACGGGTCGCGCAGTGGCGCGCGCGTCGTCGAAGAGCCCGACCCAGGCCATGTCGGCCACGCCGACGTTCACGACGCCGTTGACGATGCGCGCAAAGAGGTCGGACTCATCGCGGGCGCGGACGACCGCCTGGTTGCACTCGCTCAGCGCGGCGTAGAGCACGTTCAGGCGCTCGAGTTGTCGTTGCTGTTCCTGGCGCGCGGTGACGTCAAACAGCACGCCTCGCACGAGGCGACCACGGCCCGACTCGTCGCGCGCGGTGACCGCGCCGCGCACCGCTAGCCAGCGGACGCTCCCGTCGGGCAACACGACTCGAAAGTCGAAGGCGTACTCGTTAGGACCCCCGGGCGCCACCGAACCTTCGATGGCGGCCGCGCTCACATTGCGGTCGTCGGGGTGGGTCGCCTCGAGAAAGGCCTCGAGGCGCCACGGGCGCTGCCAGGCGAGGCCGTAGAGTCCGTCGTGATTCGCCGAACGGCGCATCGCACCGCGCTCGACGTCGTACTCCCACACGGCGGTGCCAGCGTCACGCGTCGCGAGCTCGAGGAACTGGCGCTGGTCGCGCAGGCGATCCTCGATGAGTCCGAGCACCAGGGCCGTCGCCACGATGATCGCGAGGATGGTCCACTCGGCCGAGAGCTCGTGGGACGTGTCGCGCACAACGAACTCGCTCGCGAGGATGACGACCGATCCCGAGAGCGCGGTCCCGAGCGCGCCGACGATACCAAAGTCGACACTGGCGTAGATCACCGGGAACAGGAGCAGCGCGTCGGACGCGAAGCCCTCGATCGGCAGTACCCCCGAGTTCTGCAGGTAGTCGAGCGCGAAGTGCGCGAGAAGCATCACGAGCGTAAGCAGGACGATCCGTCGAAAACGCCGATCCGCGAGCGGCACGTGGAACAGCCCACCCCACAGCGCCGACGGTGACGGATCGGAGCGGCCTAGCTCGAGCGGGTCGTCGAGCGAGGAGCGTGGCGTCATCGCGACGTCGTCGTCGGCGACGGACTGGGGTGCTCGTGCGCCGCGACGCGGTAACTCGAACTAGGGCGTCGCACGGGCTTCTCGGACCGCGCCCCCGAGGGGTGTGGGGGCGGTGAAGGTGAACCCTTCGTCGAAGGCGTCGCGACAGGCCTGGGCGACTCGGGCGTCGTAGATCGTGCCCGCACCGCGGGCGATCTCGGCGAGGGCAGCCTCCAGACCGGGCGCTGCCCGGTAGGGACGGTGGTGCGCCATCGCTTCGACGACGTCGGCGACGGCGATGATCCGAGCCGGCAGGTCGATGTCGTCGCCGGTGAGGCCCAGCGGATACCCTGAACCGTCCAAGCGCTCGTGGTGTTGGCGCGCGACCTCGGGTATCGGCCACGGGAGGCGGGCCTTGGTCAAGATGGCGTACCCGACGTCGGCGTGGGTGCGCATGATCTCGAACTCGAGCGCACTGAGACGTCCGGGACGAGTCAGTATCTCTGCCGGAATGGAGATCTTGCCAATGTCGTGCACGGTCCCCGCCTGGTCAATCAGCGCGACCAGCGCAGCGTCAACACCGAGCCGCGCGGCGATGGCGGCGCCGAGACGTCCGACGTTGCGCTGGTGGCCCGCGGTGTAGGGGTCGCGAAGCTCGCTCATCTCGGCCAGTGCGGCGAGCGTTCCGCTGAGGGCGCGCTCAATCTGCTCGACGGCGTCGACTCGCGCCAGCCCGGCGGCGACTTCGTCGAGCATCATCGCGATACCCTCGGTCACGAGTTGGTCGAAGTGGTGGTCGAGGTAGGAGAAGACGGTGAGCGTGAGCACCTCGCCGCCCAGCGAGATCGGGAAGGCCGCGGCCGAGCGTAGGTGCAGTCGCTCGATGTGGTGGCGCCAGTACGTCGCCGCGGGGTCCGCCGACAGGTCGTTTACGATCTGGACCGTCCCGGTGCGTATCGCCATGCCGGTCAACCCGTCCCCGCGCATCGCGGTCGAATCGGTCTTGGCAAGGATCCGCTGGAACTCCTCGTCCAGTCCGGCGCCGTCGACGAAGCCGGTCTGCTCACCGATGCCAGCCGTCACGACCGCTAGGGCGTAGCCGCCCGACGTGACGAGCGCGTCACAGAGTTGGGACAAGTACTCCTCACGCGTGTGGGTGGTGCGCGACAGCCGGGCGACGTCGAGCAGCACCTCCCAACTATTGCGCGCAACGACCAGCCGGGTCACGTCACTGTAGGACACGGCGACGGCGCGGACCGCACCATCAACCACGTAGGGGAAGGCACTCACCGAGAGCCACCTAGACGCGCCACCTTCGACGCGCAGCCTGAGTGAGGCCACGAATACGGGCACGCCAGTACGCAAGGACTGTCCGACCGGTCCTTCGTCGACACTGAGTTGAAGGCCGGCCTCGGAGTACGCGACGTACGGGAGTTCACCTAACGAACGACCGAGCATCGCCTCGCGCGTCAGGCCGAGCAACACCGACGCCGTCGCGTTGACGTCGCGCACGACCACGTCCGCGTCGAAGAGAATCCAGCCCATCGCCGTCGCATCGATGGCCCCGCACGCGGGAAGAACCGACTGCAATGTAAAGTCCACATCGAACCCATTCGCCGACACCCACGGATCTCGTACGCATTACCAATGCTAAGACTAAACCTTCGTGAACTTTCGCGCAACCGAACGCTGACTGGTAGAACAGCGGCGGCGCTAGATGGGAGGAAATAGTCAAGAGTTGTTGATTAGCCCGGCCCGCTGATAACGCGGCGACCTCGTTCTACATCTCGATTTCGACCAACACCCACTTTCGAAACGTCGCCCCAGCCCGCACGAGCGCGACCCTTAGGCCACTTTGGTCGGAACTCGGCATTGAAGGCCGTGGCGGCAGCCCTCGCGTACTCGTCTTCATTCGCAACGCCCTCGTGAAGGTCCCGAAGGTCTACCAGCTGATGGTTGCCGCGAACGTTCGCACGATTGTCGCCCAACTCGTCGCCGCCCACGTCGAGCGTCAACTCGAGGAGGTTGCGGCCGCGCGGCAGCGCCAGCTCAGCGTCGTCACCGAGATGCTCGAGGACGCCGCGGGGACATCACGGTCTTTCGCCACTTCCCGACGAGGCACTGGGCAAAGACCTGGTCGACCCATTCGCTCGAACGGCTCAACGCGGAGATCAAACGTCGCA
>JBMFWX010000089.1:0-4973 GCA_049964855.1 Acidimicrobiales bacterium | reverse complement strand
GACGGGGTCGATCGAGGGGGCGTCATAAGCCTGGACGTGGAGGGCGTGCACCCCCACGACGTCGCCCAGGTGCTGGACCAGTACGGCGTGTGCGTGCGGCCCGGCCACCACTGCGCGAAGCCCCTCATGCGCCGCTTCGGGCTGGCCGCCACGGCCCGCGCCTCCTTCGGCCCCTACTCACTCACCCGCGACACCGACGCGCTGGTCGACGCGCTCGGCCACGCCCTGACCCTCTTCTCCTAGCCATGGCCAACCTCGACGACCTCTACCGCGACATCATCCTGGACCACTACCGCTCACCGCGTAACCGTGGTGAGTTGCCCACTCCCCCCGCGCGACGGGTCGAGGGGTTCAACCCCCTGTGCGGCGACGAGCTGGTGCTCTACGTCGACGTGCGCGACGGCGTGCTGGTCGACATCAAGATGACCGGCCACGGCTGCTCGATCTCCCAGGCGTCGTCCTCCCTGATGAGCGCCGCGGTCAAGGGCCAACCGCTCGACGAGGTGCGCGCGACCATCGAATCGTTCAAGACGATGATGGGCCTTCGTGAGGCCTCCCTGAGTGAAGGGCAGCCCGCGGACGACGTCGATGACCTGCGGTCGATGAAGGAGATCAACGCTCTCGCGGGCGTGGTGAAGTTCCCCGTGCGCATCAAGTGCGCCACCCTCGCCTGGAACACGCTCGAGCAAGCGCTCGGCGCGACGTCCTAGCGTCCGTGCCGTCGCGGCACCGCGACCCCGATCAGGAGGATTCGGCGGCGCCCGCGCGGAAGGGCTCGTAGCCGTCGCGCTCGAGCACCTCGGCCAGCTCCGGTCCGCCCGTCGCCACGACGCGTCCGTCGCTCACCACGTGAATGCGCGTGGGCACGAGCTCGCTGAGCAGGCGGCGGAAATGGGTGATCGCCAGGATGCCGCACCCCCACTCGTCCGCCGCGGCCGAGAGCCGGCGCGCCACGGCGCCGAGGGCGTCGACGTCGAGACCCGAGTCGATCTCGTCCAGCACGGCGAAGCGAGGTCGCAGCACACCGACCTGGACCATCTCGGCGCGCTTGCGCTCGCCGCCCGACAGGTCGACGTTCACGAAGCGTTCCAGCACGTCGGGGGCCAGCTCGACGCGTCGCGCCTCGTCGATCATGCGCTCGCGCAGTCCCGACGGGTCGGCGCCGGCCGCGACCAGGAGATCGTAGGGGCGCACGCCGGGCACCTCCAGGGGCTGCTGCAGGGCCAACAGGAGTCCGGCGCGCGCGCGCTCGGTCGGTGACAGCGCCAGCAGGTCCACGCCGTCCAGGCTCACCGTCCCCGACACCACGCGGTACCCGGGGCGACCGGCCAGGGCGTGGGCCAGGGTCGACTTGCCCGACCCGTTGGGTCCCATGATGACGTGCACCTCACCCGAGCGCATCGACAGGTCGAGGCCCTTCAGCACCAGCACGCCACCCACCTCGACGCGCAGCCCCTCGATCACCAGCTCCGAGATCACGAGAGCACCACCTCCACTCGGCCATCGCGAACTCGCGCCTCGTAGCGCGCGACCGGGCGAGTGGCGGGCAGTGAGGTCGGCGCGCCGTCCTCCAGCGCGAACATCGCACCGTGGCGCGCACACTCGATCTCGCGGACGTCGACGTCGACGTCGCCCTCGGCCAGGCTGTAGTCCTCGTGGCTGCAGCGATCGTCGAGCACGTAGACGTCCTGATCGATGCGCACGACCACCAGCACTCGATCCGCCACACGCACCTGACGCGCCTCGCCCGAGCCGAAGTCGTCCAGCGGCCCCAGGTCGACGACGTGGCCGAGAGTCGTCACGACGCGACCGCCGTGACCGACTCCAGTACCGAGGTGACGTCGCGCTCCACCACCTGGGCCAGTTGCGCCGGCAGCGCCACCAGCATCTCGTTGTAGAAGCCGCGAATCATCAGACGCTGGGCGTCCGCGGGCGTCACGCCGCGCGACTCGAGGTACCAACGCTGCATCTCGTCGAGGGGGCCGACCGACGACGCGTGCGCGCAGCGCACGTCGTTCTCTCGGATGTCGAGGTTGGGGACGCTGTCGGCGTGCGCGTGGGGCGAGAGCAGGAGGTTGTGGTTGGTCTGGCGCGCGTCGGTGCGCCGAGCGCCGTGCTCGATCTCGATCAACCCGGTGTAGATCGACCGGGACTCGTCGGCCACCGCCCCCTTGGAGAGCAGCAACGAGGAGCTGTGCGCCCCGACGTGCAGCTGGTGGGTGCGAAAGTCGTGGACCTGACGACCCGCGCCCAGGAAGGTGGTACGCAGCTCGTTGTGCGAGCCCGCGCCGGCCAGTACCGCGTCGTTGCGCGACCGGTCGTAGTAGCCGCCCAGGCCCACGACCGCCTGCAGGAGGCGGCCGTCGCGCGCCACGACGCCCGTCGAGCGCGCCACGTGCCACGCACTCGGCGCCAGACGCTGGTAGGTCACCAGTCGCAGCACCGCGTTCTCGCCCACGCGGTACTCGCTGATCGGCACGACCAGCGCATCCTCGCCACCGTCGTAGTACTCGACGACGGTCGCGTCGGCGCCCTCCTCGAGCGTCACGATGGTGCGCGGGAACGACGCGTGCGCGTCCGTGCGATGCACGATCACCACGGGACGCGCCACCCGTGCGCCCCGGGCGACGCGCACCGTGATCGTGGCGGGCGACAGCGCCGCGTTCAGCTGCGCGAAGGCGTCGTCGGCGTAACGCGCGGACAGCGTGTCGTCACGACTGGTGGCCTCGGCACTCACGCTGACGCCCTCGATCGCGGTACCGGTCGAGGTGACGACACCGTCGACCACCCGCACCACCAGTCCGGCGTGACGCGCCAGATCATCGACGATGGCGCCATCCACCCGAGAGGCGGTCGTCGCTGACGGCGCGAAGCGGTCGAGCGAGAACTCACCCAGCGGGGCGTAGCGCCACACCTCGTCGGTGGTCGTCGGCAGGCCCAGAGCCTCGAACGCCGCCCACGCCCGTGCGCGATTCTCGGCGTCGGGCTGGAGCGCGATGAAGGAGGTGGCGGCGTCGGCGAAGGTGGTCATAGGCAGGGGCTCCGTCAGTGTAACGGGCGCCGACGATCCTGCGGCGCGGCGTCGGCGAACGCACGATCGACACGGCGCCACGGTCCGTGAGCCTCGCGCGAATGTCCCGTAGGCTGCGCACGAGCCAAGGAGCGACCGTGGAACTGCACTCTGACGTCTTGTCCCTCGAACGCGACGATCACGTCGCCACCCTCTGGCTGAACCGCCCCGACGCGCGCAACGCGATGGGGCGCGCCTTCTGGCGTGACCTCCCGCTCGCCTGCGCCGCCCTCCAGGACGACGAGGAGGTGCGGGTCGTGGTGGTGGCGGCGCGTGGCACCGACTTCAGCGTCGGCCTCGATCTCAAGGAGATGGGGGGTGACCTCGTGGGCGGTGACGTGGCGACGTCGCCCGCCCGGGCCAACGAGAGGACCTACGGCGCCGTACGGGCCATGCAGGGCGCCCTGCAGGCCCTCGCGGATCTGCGCGTGCCGGTCATCGCCGCGGTGCACGGCTGGTGCATCGGCGGCGGCGTCGACCTGATCAGCGCCTGCGACATCCGTCTGGCCGCCGGCGACGCCACGTTCTCCCTGCGCGAGGTCAAGGTGGCGATCGTGGCCGACGTCGGCTCGCTGCAGCGCCTGCCGGCGATCATCGGTGCGGGGCACCTGGCGCAGTTGGCGTTGACCGGAGAGGACATCGACGCCGCCCGCGCGCGACGCATCGGCCTGGTGAACGACGTGCACGGCGCCAGCGGATCCGACGTGCTCGACGCCGCGCGCCGACTCGCGAGCGCCGTGGCGGCCAACTCCCCGTGGGCGGTGCGCGGCACCAAGGCGATCCTTCGCCACCGCGACGAGCGACGCATCGCCGACGAACTCGACTTCGTGGCGCGCTGGAACACGATGTACCTGCGCACGAACGACCTGGGCGAGGCGATCACCGCGTTCCTCGAGCACCGCGAACCGGTCTTTCGCGGCGACTAGACGTCCCGACGCGGCTCGCGACGCCAGAACTTCCAGTTGCGCGCCGCACGCGGCTCCGACTCGCCGAGCTCACGTCGGCGCTCACGGATCAGATCGGGAGCCACGGCATTCACGATCTCGTCCGCGGCCTCGAGCAGGTCGCGGCGCTCCTCGATCGGCACCGTCGTCGCGGGCACGTCCTCCGACGGCGGCTCGACCAGCGAGCCGTGCGACCACCCGACGTCCGCGAAGCGACGCTCGTAGGTGGGACAGTCGGCGGGACACGACCAGGGCTGGTCGGGCGCGTTGCCCAGCACGCAGAAACGCGCGACGTCTCCCGTGGAGTACGTACGGCTTTGGAAGTGCTTGCACTCCTCGCGCATGGCCATCGTTCTAGTCTCGCACGCGTCCTGCGGTCCGTGACACCTAGCCGACGGACCCCTCCATCTGCAGCTCGATCAGCCGCGACCACTCGACCGCGTACTCCATGGGCAGGGTCCGCGTCACCGGCTCGATGAACCCGTTGACGATCATGCCCATGGCCTGGCTCTCGGTCAGCCCCCGACTCATCAGGTAGAAGAGCTGATCGTCGCCGATCTTCGAGACGGTGGCCTCGTGGCCGATGGACGCGTCCCGCTCGCCGACCTCCATGTAGGGGCGCGTCTCGGAGACCGACTGCTCGTCGAGGATCAGCGCGTCGCAGCGCACGAAGCTCTTGGCGCCGGTGGCACCCTCCTCCACCTTGACCAGGCCCCGGTACGCCGTGACCCCACCGTCCTTGGAGATCGACTTGGAGATGATCGTGGACGTGGTCTCGGGGGCCACGTGGACCATCTTGGCGCCCGCGTCCTGCACCTGGCCGGGGCCGGCGTAGGCGACGGACAAGACCTCGCCGGAGGCCTTGGGTCCCATCAGGTACACCGAGGGGTACTTCATCGTCAGACGCGAGCCGATGTTGCCGTCGATCCACTCGACGTGCGCCTCGGCCTCGGCGCGGG
>JBMFWX010000088.1:0-5709 GCA_049964855.1 Acidimicrobiales bacterium | reverse complement strand
GCGAGGGGGCTGGCGTGCTCGGGGCGGCGCTGGTCGAGGGGGTCGGCGCGGAGGGTGCGGCACCGGGGGGCGTGGCGCTCACGCTCGTCGACCGGCTGTCGGTCTTGTAGAAGCCGCTGCCCTTGAAGACGATGCCCACCGCCGAGAACACCTTGCGCAGCGCTCCGCCACAGTGGGGGCAGGTCGTCAGCGGGGGGTCGCTGAAGTGCTGCACCGCCTCAATTCGCTGGTGACACGACTGACACTCGTACTCGTAGGTTGGCATGTGTACTCCCGCAACAACGTCGTGGCCAGTGTACCGGGCAGTGCGCGCACTCGGTCACGGGCCGCGGGCCACGGCTCGGGCCCACTGCTCACGGTTCACTAGCATGGCGCGGTGGACGACTTCCACCAACTGCGCCGGGTGCCGCGTTCGGGCGGGCTGTCTCGCGATCTCGGCTCACCCGAGATCAGCGCCCGTCGAGCGCTGGCGCGCTGCCGGGTCACCATGCTGCCGGCGACGACGGCCAGTGTGGCGGCGAACACCATCAACAAGGGCGACGTCCTCGCCACGGCGCGGATCGCGGGCATCCAGGCCGCCAAGCAGGCGGCCCTGCTGCTGCCGATGGCGCACCCGGTGCTGGTGGGCACGGTGTACGTGAACTTCGCCCTAGCCGACGCCCATATCGACGTCGAGGCCAGTGTCGACACCGTGGACCGCACCGGTGTGGAGATGGAGGCACTGACCGCGGTGACGGTCGCCGCGCTCACCATCTACGACATGTGCAAGTCCATCGACCGGACGATGACCATCGAACGGGTGGCCCTGTGGGAGAAGTCCGGGGGACGCTCGGGCGCGTGGCGCCGGGAGGACGCGCTGCCCCCCCACGGTGGTGACTGACGCCGCCACCCGCGCCGCACGCTACCCTTCGACGGGAGGAGGGTGGCGTGGCTAACCAGGCGGCGGAGGAGAGTCGTGAGCGTCTGGTCGCGCTGACCCTCCTGTTGCAGAACGCCTCGGCCAGCCGCCCGCTCACTCAGGAGACCATCGTGGGCGAGCTGATGGTCGACGCGTTCCCGGCGTCGTCCAAGGGGCCGCGCAAGGTTCGCGCGTACACGGGATCACCCGGCGCCGTGCGACAGAAGTTCGAGCGTGACAAGGCGCGCGTGCGTGATCTCGGCTGGCAGATCGAGACGGTGGCCCTGGCCGACGGCTCGGTGGGCTACTGGATCGACCCGTCGAGCGCCACGGCCCCACCCCTCGACCTCAGTGAGGACGAGGAGCGAGTGGTGCGACTCGCCCTGCGCGTGTGCGGCTTCGGCGCGGCGGGCGCGTTCAGCCTCTTCAACGACGGCCCGGCGGTGGACGGGGGTCTGGAGTTCACCAACTTCGTGACGCCGGTGATCCGCGCGCTGCACGCCCAACGCGTCCTCAGTTTCGACTACCAGTCGGCGACCCGCAAGACCCGGGTTGTCGAGCCGCTGGAGTTGCGAGTCTTCGAGGGGGCGCTGTACCTCATCGCCCGCCCGCGCGGGACCGAGGAGGTCAAGGGGTACCGGCTGTCGCGCATGGTCTCGATGCCGGTCGTCACGACCGACGCCTTCGTCGCTGACGAGGCCACGCGCGCCGCCGCCGGTGCCTGGCGTCCCCAGTACGCCAAGGCGCCGGCGCCGCTGGACGCCGTGGTCACGACCAACGCCGACTACGCGCGCCTGATCGAGCGACAGTACCCCAGCGCGCGCCGCTCGACGCGGCCCGACGGTCGCGTCGAGGTGACGATCCGCTTCGATAGCCCCCGCGCCGCCCTGCGCTTCGTGCTGGAGGCCGCCGAGCGCGTGCGCGTGGAGCAGCCCAAGTCCCTGCGCCGCGATCTGGCGAGCTGGCTGCGCGGCGTGAACCGGGGCGACGTGCCAGACCTCACCGGCGTGACCTTCGCCGGGCCCACGGTCAACGACGTGCTCGGACAGACCCTGCAGCTGCTGCGGGCCGTGCATCTCTCGCCGGACGGGCTGCGAGTGAGCGATCTCGCGGCGCGCTTCTCGCTCGACGGGGACCTGGTGCGCCGGATCATGGACCGCCTGGTGACCTTCGAGCCCATGCGGGGCGCGTACGGCTTCCCGGCCCACGTGGTCAAGGAGTGCGACGACTGGGACCACGAGGCCACTGACGACTCGCTCTACCGGGCGGAGTACTACGACCGCGACGGGTTCCACGAGTTGGCGCCGCTGCTGTGGCGCGACCTCGTCGAGCTCAACGTGGCCCTGCGCGAGGCGTCGCGGATCTACGCCGATCCGGCGATCGAGTCGGCTATCGCCACGATTGAGGCGGTGGTTGGTGCACGGGTGCGCGTCACGACCGCCGACGAGGCGATGCTCGGCGAGATCGTGGCGGCGGCGGAGAACCACGAGCAGTTGAAGATCGAGTACAGCACGGCCGACGCCTCCGAGAGCGAGACGCGCACCATCGAGCCCCGCGAGGTGCGAGTCCTGAACGGACACACCTACGTGCGGGCCTACTGCACCTCGCGCGAGGGTTGGCGAACGTTTCGTGTGGACCGGATCGGTTCGGTCCTGGCGCGCTCGCCCGCCACGTTGGCGCGCCCGGTCGACGATCACCCGCAGTGGCTGACCGAGGTGGGCGAAGGCGGTGAGGAGGTCGTCGTCGTGATCGACCCGTCGCTGCGGTGGCTCTTCGAGCCCCTCCCGCACGCGCAGTGGAGCGCGCTGGGCGACGGGCGCCACGCCGTGCGCTTCCGGGTGCGCGACCGCTCCTTCCTGGATCACCTCATGGTGCGCGCCGGCGAGGGGGCGGTGGTGGCCACGACCGCCTTCGCCGACGCCGGCCGGGATCTCGCGGCGAGGATCGCACGTCAGTAGATGAGGATCGCTCGTCAGTAGGTGACGACCGTTGGGTGCCGGAGGGCGCCCGTGATACGCATCTACGTTCGTCGTACTCGCGACGTCGAGTACCTCGCGACGGATCGCGCGGGCGAGCTGGACGAGTGGCGCGAGGGCCCGCCCGGCCGGTGGTGGCGGGGACGTGGTGATCCTCACGATCCGCGCGACGCGGCGCGCGCCCTGACCTCGACGGATCGCGCGGGCGTCGTCGGCTACGACGTGGTCATCGCCGCACCGCGGCCGATCTCGATCCTGATGGCCGTGGACCGAACCAGCGGTGCGGGCGTGGTCGCGGCCCACCAGCGCGCCGCTCGCGCGGCGATGGACTACCTCGACGATCACGCGGTGGTCGTGCGTCGCCAGCGCGCGGGCGAGCGACGCGAGGAGGGCGCGCACTGGTCGGACATCGTGAGCTACACCCACGGCGTCAACCGCCACGGCGAGCCTCACCTGCACGACCACGTCCTCGTCGGCGCCCGACCAAGTGGTTCGTCCGTCGTGCTCGACAGTCGATCGCTCTTCGCGCACGCGGTCGCCGCCGACGCGCTGTATCGGGCGTCACTGCGTCACGAGGTGGCCGTGCGCACCCCCTGGACGGCCTGGCGCTCGTTCGGCGGCGTCGAGCACGTGATGGGCCTCGACGAGGGTTACCGGGCGCTGTGGGGTGGGCACCACCACGATCGTGGCGCGAAGCTGCACTGGTCGAGCGAGGACGCGCGACGAGCCTGGCGCGACGACCTGGCGCGCTTCGCCGCGCACGGGACCGTGTTGGCACCACCGCTTACGCGGCGCTTCGACGAGCACGCCTACGCCGCCGCGTTCGAGGGGCGCGCGAACGTGACGCGCCGCGACGTCGTGGCGGCGTGGTCGGACGCCACGGTGTTCGGTCAGGACGCAGTGGCGCTGTCGCGCGGCGTGGATCTGCTCTACCCGACGCTGCGTGACTCTCGCGGACTCCAGGCGCCGGGACTCGGCGTCGCCGACGCGCGCCTGACCGGTGTCGTGCGTGACCACGGGCCCCGTCCCCTCGAGTACGACGATCTGGAGCGGTGGCGCTATCGCTCGCGTGAGCGCTCGCGCGACGGTGCGGAGCGCTCGAGGTAGCCGCGAAAGCGCTCGTCACGCCACGCCGGAGTGAGCGCGATCCAGTGGAGGGTCTTGTCGGCACCAAGGCCCAGGGCGTAGCCCGGCCGTCCCTGGGCGAGCTCGGCCAGGGAGGCGCGGTCGCGCTCGACCCAGGTGGTGGACGAGCCCACGGCTCGTCCCCGCGCACCGCGCTGCACCGACGCCGCGGGAACGAGGGTCCGCCCGGCGAGGTGGTGCAGGAGTTCGAGCGTTGCCCGGTCGGCGATGCCCGGCAGCACGACCGTGGTCGGGAAGAGCGAGAGGAACCCGTCGGCGGCGGGGCCCCACCGCGCGCGGGCCTGGCTGAGGTCCTGGAGGCAGGCGAGGGTCACGACGCCCTGGCCGCCGCCCTCGGACACGATTCCCGCGAGCCGGGGCAGAGGGGCCACGTTGGCGAGTTCGTCGAGCGCGAGCAGCAGGCGGGCGCCGGTCCCGGCGCGGTCGTAGGTGGCGTGCACGACCTGCTCGACCAACCCCACCACGAGAGGCGTCGTGAGTGCCTGGTGGCGGCTCGGCGCCACAACGTGGAGTTGGTGGGGGCCCGCCAGGAAGGCGTCCACGTCGAGGGGGGCTCCGCGCGCGGCCGCGCGCGCCGCGTCGGTGCGCATGCCGGCGAAGAGGCCCGACGCCGTGGACCAGATCCCCGATCGTTCGCGCTCCTCGGTCGACAGTACGCCGCTCAGCAGGGCCGTCGAGGGGTGCGCTGCGCCGTAGCGCTCGGTGAGGGCGGCGAGCGCGTCCTCGGCGCGCCGGGCGTCGACCCGGGTGGCCAGAACTCCCAGCGAGTCGCCGTCGAGGGCGGCCGCGTGCAGCAGAGGGGCGACCAGCGCACCGGCGCGCTCGCTCCAGTGGTCGTCGCCGCGCTCGACGCGCGCGCGCCGCGCCACGTCGAGCAGACTGCGAGTGGCGAGCACGGCACCGTCCCACGTCTCGGACTGGCGCACGGGCGAGTAGCCGATGCGATGCACGCCTGGTGGTGTGGTGATCGTGCCCGACGGATCGTAGAGCAGGGTCGCACCGTCGCGACGTGAACGCGCCATCAACGAGACGACGTCGTCCTTGGTCGACGTGACGACGCACGATCGTGTGGTCATCAAGAGGTTGGGCACGATGAGTGATGACGTCTTGCCGCTGCGACTCGGGCCGAGTACGAGAGCTGATCGTTGTGCACCACTGGTCGCGTCGCCGTCGACGCCACGACCGAGGTAGATGCCGTCGTCGAAGGTCACGCACCGCAACGGTCGAGTCTCTTGCGAAATGCTTGACATCGATGTTCAAACCGAGTGAACTTTTGTTGTTCCTCCGCGTAGG
Organism: Acidimicrobiales bacterium; assembly: GCA_049964855.1. GTDB lineage: Bacteria > Actinomycetota > Acidimicrobiia > Acidimicrobiales > RAAP-2 > RAAP-2. The sequence continues at coordinate 396 of JBMFWX010000088.1, read as the reverse complement.
AGATCGATGCAGTACGAACGAGTTGCTCGTCACCATTCGCACTCGGCTCGTACGCGAGGGACCGTGTACTGCGTTTGGTCGTCGTACTGCCGGGAGGTGGGAGGACACACGAGCGAGTGCTCGACTGTCAAGGCGGTTTCCGAATCAGGGATCACCAGAGTGGTGGTCTCGGGCTCCAACTTGATTCAACGTTGAGTCCCAAGGAGGGAAAGTGGCACTAGCCGCGAAGAAGAAGGCTCCGGCCAAAAAGGCTCCGGCCAAAAAGGCCGCCGTCAAGAAGGTAGCCACCAAGGCACCGGCGAAGAAGGCTCCGGCGAAGAAGGCCGCGGTCAAGAAGGTGGCCAAGAAGGCGCCGGCGAAGAAGGCCGCGGTCAAGAAGGCTCCGGCCAAAAAGGC
>JBMFWX010000087.1:0-5782 GCA_049964855.1 Acidimicrobiales bacterium | reverse complement strand
AGTTCGTGTCGCCGCTGTAGGAGACCATGAAGTAGTAGTGACCCGCCGTGAGGCCCGTGGCCGTGGGCGAGACGGCGGTACCGTTCGACAAACCCACGGTAGCTGATCCATCCACAGGACTATCAGTGCCGTAACTCGTCACCACCGAGCCGCTGCCCGGGTTGCCCGAGTAGAGGGTGAAGGTCACCGTGCCGGTGGGCGTGCCCCCGCCGGGGGTACCGCTCACCGTAGCCGTGTCGTAAGCCGAGGTGCCCACAACGTGCGGAGTAGTCGACAGATTCGCGGACTGACCAGTGCTAGCCACACAGATGTACACCCCACTTAGGACCGGTGCTCTCCCTCCATTGTTGATGGGCGGGGTATAGAAGTAGCCGCCCGCGCTTCCACTAGTGGCGACACCCTGGTCGGTGCTTGTCAGCGAGCCAGTAGGTGGCAGACTGTTCGAACTGTCGTTATAGAACTGGTACGCGGAGCCACCACCACCACCACCGTGCACGATGACGCCGCCTATCGTAACGCCAGTCGTATCGGTAACCTCTACGTACGGAATGTTACCGCCGCTGTAACTCAACCCACTTGGTGGGTATGGAAACACGGGCTCGGTACCCACCGACCACGAAATCCCGTCCTGGCTGCCACCAGTGACCGGCGCCGACTGCGACACCACAGCATCACCAGATGGACAGAGACTTGAACCAAGGTTACCGGTGCCGATACCTAACACGGCGCGAGTGTCGTTGAGAGAAGGTCCCGAGTTGCCATTGTTGCCAGTTGCCCCGGCCTGGGCGCTAGTCATCAGCACCGACGCGAACACCACGATCGTCGCGACCAGTGAGGTGCGAAGTCGCGCCGGGCCCGACCGGGCTCCTCCAGTACGCGAGCCGACACCGCCATTTTCGGACCAGATCCTCTTCATGGCAACTTCCCTTCCGCCCCTGCGACTACCCAGTCTGATCGTCCAACAAAATTTTGTCAAGTCCGAGACGTTCCGTTGTTTCTCTGTAGATCAGTGCGAATGCTGAGTAAGTCTTCAGGTTACGAACCGAATTTGACGTGTTTCATCTACAGCATGACCACCTGTCGTGCGCGCGTTGTGGATCCTCTAACGCCACCACGACCCCAACGACCCGGCGCGACGACCTCACTCTCCATGTAGGCGCGACCGGGAGCCACGGAGACGTCGTCGTCGCCGGCATCGATGACGCACACCCTCGCTCTCGCCGTTACGCGACGCCTCCTCGGCTCCATCGACGCGCGACGTTTCCTCACGTTCGCGTAAGATATGTCGCGAGTCACACCGCACCCGAGTATGGAGACGTCATGGCCACGACGATCGATCAGTCCCACGTACCCCCCGCCACCGACCCCTACCGCGGCAAGTGGCTGACGCTGTCCAACACCACACTGGGCATGTTCCTCGTGGTGATCAACCAGTCGATCATCCTCATCTCACTGCCCGACATCTTCAAGGGCATCCGGCTCAACCCCCTGACCCCCTCGAACTCGGGCTACTTCCTCTGGCTGCTGATGGGCTTCACGGTGGTGACCGCGGTGCTCGTCGTGAGCTTCGGGCGCCTCGGTGACATGTACGGACGCGTGCGCATGTTCAACCTCGGCTTCGCGGTCTTCACCCTCTTCTCGATCCTGCTCGCGGTCACCTGGATGCACGGCCCGTCGGGCGCGATGTGGCTGATCGCGATGCGCGTCGGCCAGGGGATCGGCGGGGCCCTGCTCTTCGCCAACTCGAGCGCCATTCTCACCGACGCCTTCCCCCCGCACCAGCGCGGCCTCGCGCTCGGCGTGAACCAGGTGGCGGCGATCGGCGGGTCCTTCATCGGGCTCATCCTCGGCGGCGTGCTCGCGCCCGTCGAGTGGCACCTGGTCTTCCTCGTGTCGGTTCCCTTCGGGCTCTTCGGCACCTACTGGTCGTACACGAAGCTGGTGGAGAAGGGAGTGCGCACGCCCTCGTCGATCGACTGGTGGGGCAACCTCACCTTCGCCATCGGGCTCATCTCCCTGCTCGTCGGCATCACCTACGGCATCGAGCCCTACCGCAGCCAGTCGATGGGCTGGACCAACCCGATGGTGCTGGCCGCGATGGGTGGCGGCGTCGTCGTGCTCGGGATCTTCGCCTGGATCGAGACCAGAGTCGCCAACCCGATGTTCCGGCTCCCGCTGTTTCGCATCCGGGCCTTCTCCGCGGGCAACGTCGCCAACCTGCTCGCGAACCTCGGCCGGGGCGGGCTGATGTTCATCCTCATCATCTGGCTGCAGGGCATCTGGCTGCCCCAGCACGGCTACAGCTTCGCCGCCACGCCGCTGTGGGCGGGCATCTTCATGCTGCCCCTGACGCTGGGCTTCCTGATCGCCGGCCCGCTGTCGGGGATCTTCTCCGACCACTTCGGCTCGCGGCCCTTCGCCACCGGCGGCATGATCGCCGCGGCGGTGAGCTTCGGGCTGCTCGAGCTGCTGCCGGGCAACTTCGGCTACCTCTGGTTCGCGCTGCTGCTGCTGCTGAACGGGCTGGCGATGGGCATGTTCGCCTCGCCCAACTGGGCCGGCATCATGAACAGCCTGCCCCCCAACCAGCGCGGAGCCGGGGCCGGCATGACCGCCACGTTCCAGAACGCCGCCATGGTGCTCTCCATTGGCGTCTTCTTCTCGCTCATCATCGCGGGGCTCGCCAGCCACCTGCCCGACACCCTCTACCACGGCCTCGTCGCCCAGGGCATCCCCCCGGCGGCCGCCGCCAAGGTGTCGCACCTGCCGCCGACGGGAGCGCTCTTCGCGGCGTTCCTCGGCTACAACCCGATGGCCACGCTGCTGGGCCCCGCGCTGCACGCGCTGTCCCCGGCGCACGCTGCCTACCTGACCGGTCGCAGCTTCTTCCCCCACCTCGTGACGGCACCCTTCATGCAGGGCCTGCGTGAGGCCTTCGACTTCGCGGTGATCGTCTCGCTGATCGCCGCGGCGGCCTCGTGGATGCGCGGGGGCAAGTACCACTACGTCGAGGGCGCCGAGCTGAGCGCGAGCGACCGCGAGCTGCTCACCGTGTCCGACGACGACGCGGCCGCGGCCACCTCCGCCGACGCGGCGACGTCCGTCGGCGGGCCCGACTCGTCGAGGTCGAGCCGATGAGTGCCGCGACGACACCCCGACGCGCGTCACCCGCGAATGCGGCCCACGTCGCGTGCTCCCACGCGACCGAGGGTGACGCCAGCGAGCTGGTGCGCATCGGCACGGTGGCGCGGCGCCTCGGCCTCTCCGAACGCACCCTGCGCTACTACGAAGAAGTCGGTCTGATTAGCCCGGCCCAGCACCAGCCCGGCGCCAGTCGGCGCTACTGCGAGTCCGACATCGCGCGCATCGCGCGGGTGCGCGAGATGCAGGAACTGCTCGGCTTCAACCTCGACGACATCCGCGCCATCATGGGCGCGGAGGATCGCCTGAACGCGCTGCGCGACGAGTACCGTGCCGTCACCGACCAGAGTCGCCAGCGTCGCCTGATCGAGTCCGCCTACCACGAGCTCACCGACATGCGTGAGGTGGTGGTGGCCAAGGTCACGCGCCTGACCGACTTCCTCGACGAGCTCGACCAGCGCATCGCGCGCCACCGCGCGCGCCTCGACGAACCCGCCGCGAGCGCGCCGCGGGGGCGCGCGACCGCGAGCCGACGCTAGCGAGCAACGCCACCGTCGATACGGCACGAGCGAAGGGACCTTCGTCACCTGACCGCGCACGACGCGCCGTTCTACACTTGGCTCATGCGCCGCTTCATTCCCGCCATCCTGCTCCTCGTCCTCGTCGTCCTCGCGGGCCTCTTCGCCCTGCTCTCCTGGCACCAGGCGCACGAGACCACGGCGGCCGGGCTCTACGACTGCTCGAGCACCCTGAGCGTCAAGCCCCGCACGCTGGTGCTCTCGTGCGCCGACGCCAACACCGAGATCACCGATGTCTCGTGGTCCAACTGGGGCCAGTCCACCGCCTTCGCCACCGGCACGGCACGCTGGAACGACTGCACTCCCTCGTGCGCCGCGGGGACCTGGCGCGAGGAGGCGACCACCGCCTGGGCGTACCGCGTAGTGGGTGGTCACTACACCCGCGTCGACGGTGACAACACGCACCTCTTCGCGGCCGGCCCCTTCGACGCCGCCCCCTACCCGCCCGCCGGCTGAACCGGCGACGCTCGCTGCCCGCACGGCGCCGACGCACCCCGCGGTGCGCGAGTGAGCGACCGTGTAAGACTACGAACGTGAGGACCTGGCACCCGAGCCGCGCGCAACGCGTCGTACTCGTGGTCGCGCTCGCGGCGACCCTGGCGGTCGTGGGGTGGTGGATCACCGCGCCGGCGCCCCTCACCGGCTGGACCGGCTACGCACCGTTGACGAGCGGACCGCTCGGCGTCACGAGCCTGCGCCCCTGGGTGCGCGCGGTGATCTGGCTACTGCTGATCGGAGCGTGGACGGCAGCCTCGCTCGTCGTGCTGCGCCCACGCGCCCCGCGTGACGACGGTGACCCGGCGTCGCGCCGCGCGTAACGTGACGTGGCGCTGGTCCCGGTCGCGACACCGCCGCCGCGCCCTCACCACCCTCACCATCCTCCTCGCCACGGTCGTGGTCTTCGCCGTCGGGGTGAGCCGGGTCGGGGCCTCGACGACGTCGCGCGCCACTCGTCTCCGCGCGTCGCTGTTCCCGATCGAGCCGATCGGACGCGCCCCCCGGCCCGGTGACGGACGCATCCCCAACCCGGCGACGCCGGCGGGTCGTCTCCTCCCGCCGCGCCCGCACTGCGCCATCACCTTCGACACCGCCACCGGCGCCACGGCCAGCGCGGTCAACCAGTGGATCGCGACGCACCGGAACGCTCTCCACGCTCCCGCGACGATCTGTCTCGCGGGCACCTTCCACGCTCCCCTGCGCGTCGTCGCCAAGACGACGACGGCGCTACTGGAGATCACCCACGCGCCGGGGCACTCCGCCGTCGTCGATCTCGGGTACGTCACGGCTAGCGACGTCGCCCCCAACCAGTACTGGCCGGTGGCGGCGGCGATCAGCGTGATCGACTCGCGCGACGTGGCAATCGTCGGACTGACGGTGCGCCACGTGCTCGTCGACGGGCCCGGTCAGACCCCCGCGGGCATCGCCGTCGCGGTGCGCGCCGACGTGACGGCCACCAACCCGGGCGTGACGCCCCACCGTTCCGCCTGCTTCGCCCACGGTGGCGCCTGCGACAACATCTTCCTGCTCGGCAACGTCGTGACCGACGTGGCCAACCTCGCCGACGCTCACCCCACGCGCGCCACCTGTGGCAATCCCAACGTCGGCGCCTACGGCATCGTGGTGCTCGCCGCCGCCCGGGCCGGTGCACCGGCGCTCCAGCACGTCGTCGTCGAGGGCAACACCGTCACGGACCTGCGCACGGGTCAGAGCGAGTCGCTCAGCGTCGACGGGGCCGTGACCGACTACCTCGTCGCGTGCAACGTGCTGGAGGACCTCGACAACATCGGTATCGACGCCGTCGGCTGGGAGACCGGCCCGGTCCAGCCGCGCGAGGGCCTGATCACGAACAACCGCGTGGCCAACGTCGACACCCTGGTCAACGGCGCGTACGCGCGCTGGGACCCGGCCAGCCGGCGCTGCGTCTCGCTCGGCGAGAACGCCGGGGGCATCTACGACGACGGGGCGACCCGCCTATGGATCCGCGACAACGTCGTGTGGAACACCAACCAGGGGTGGCCAACTGATGATGCTCCTATGTTTGTCAAGCCGCGGTTTGATTAACT
>JBMFWX010000086.1:0-5810 GCA_049964855.1 Acidimicrobiales bacterium | reverse complement strand
CCGGTACAGCGTGACGTAGCCACGCTCCCCCTGGTCAGTCACCGGCCACTGCGCACGCCGGCCAGCCAGCTCCTCGTCGGACAGCTCAACGCGCAGCACCCCGGCGTCGGCGTCGACCGTGATGACGTCGCCGTCACGCACGCAGCCAATGGCGCCGCCGACCGCGGCCTCGGGAGCAGCGTGCAGGAAGACCGTGCCGAAGCTCGTCCCACTCATCCGCGCGTCGGTGACGCGCACCATGTCGCGTACTCCCCGGGCGAGCAGGGGCTCGGGGATGGGAACCATTCCCCACTCGGGCATCCCTGGTCCCCCGACGGGACCCGCTCCCGCGAACACCAGCACCGCGTCCTCGGGGCAGTTCGACTCCGGGCCGGTGCGGGCGGCCAGCTCGTCATAGCCGCGAATCACGTACGCGGGACCCCGGTGACGCAGGAGTGACGGTGACGCGGCCGACCGCTTGACCAGCGCCCCGTCGGGCGCGAGGTTGCCGCGCACCACCCGAAAGGCACCCTCGGGATCAAGGGGATCATCGAGGCGTCGCACGACGCCACCGGGCGCCGTGGCGCGCGCCTGTACCTGCGCCACGGTGGACCCATCGGCCATGACGGCGTCGACGTGGAGGCGACCGCCGAGGGCGCGCAGCACGGTCGGGACGCCGCCGTCGGCGTCAAAATCTTCCATCAGCGCCCGGCCACTCGGCTCCACGTCCACCAGCACCGGGGTACGACGGCTCACTCGATCGACGTCCTCGAGGGTGAGGTCGTGACCGAGACGTCGCGCCATCGCCGTGAGGTGCACGACGGCGTTCGTGGACCCTCCCACTGCGCTTAGGACCACCAGTGCGTTCTCCAGGGCCTCACTCGTCACCTGGTTCGACGCCCGCGACCCCGCGCGCACGAGCGCCACGATTCGGTGGCCAACCTGACGCGCGATCTCCCGATGGCGGGGATCGCCGGACGGGATAGACGTCGAGCCGGGCCACGCGAGGCCGAGCGCCTCACCGATCGCCCCCATCGACGATGCCGTACCCATCGTGTTGCACGTGCCACGTCCTCGCGCCAGTGCGTCCTCGAGGTCGCGCCACCGCTCGTCCGACATCCGCCCCGCGCGGCGCTCGTCCCACATCCGCCACAGATCGGTCCCGGTGCCGATGCGTCGACCCTCGAAGACCGCCACCGGGCGCGGACCCGCGACGACGAGCAGGGTCGGAAGATCCGTGCTGAAGACCCCCATCAACGCTCCGGGGACTGACTTGTCACAGCCCGCCAAGACGACGACGCCGTCGACCGGCTGGCTACGCAACGACTCCTCGATCTCCATGGAGAGCAGATTCCGGTACAGCATGGCGGAGGGCTTGATCAGATCCTCCCCGAGACTCATCACCGGGAACTCAACGGGGATCCCACCCGCTTGGGTGATGCCCTCGCGAAGGGGACCGACGAGATCGTCCAACGGCTGATTGCAGGGGTTCAGATCACTCGACGAGTTCGCGAGACCGATGAGCGGCCGCCCGCCCGCGGCGTTGACGGCGGCGCCCCCCATGCGCAGGGCCACGCGGCTGTCGAGTGCCACCTCATCGTCGCCTCGCACCCAGTGGTCGCTGCGCAAACTCATACCTGGGGCACCCCGAGTCCCTCGGCCCCCGTCTTGGACATCGTGAGATCGAGGTCGCCGCGGTCGAGCCACTCCAGGGCAATCTGCGCGCGACGGACCTTCTCGCGCACATTGCCCACGACGTCGCCCATCAGGTGCTCCCCGGCCGGGTAGACGGGGCGGGCGTTACGCAGACCAAACTTCGCGTACAGCGGCGCCGCGACGACGGCGATCTCGCCGAGTTCGTGCCCCCGCACCACGCCGCCCATGGAGTCAGGCGACTCGAGGTAGAGGTCGATCGGGGCGTCGCACAGAGAGCGGAACTCCGCCAGTTCGCGTCGCGTGATGTCACTCGGGACGTTCACCGTCGACCCTCCAAGATCGACCAGCTGACGGAACGACACGGGATTGGAGGGAGCGAGCACCGCCGAGACCTTCCAGACGATCGACGACGGCAGATCTCCCGACACCACCATCGCGTGCAGTATCTCCATGAGACCCGGATCGGCGATCAGGAAGCCTCGAATGCCCGCGTCGACCGCCCGCAGGATGTCCTCCACGGCGTAACGCAACTGGTGCCACCCCCGCAGACGACCCGACAGCAACAGGCCGTCGGGGCTACGCACCGCACCACCGACGCCGAACTCCTCTCGCGGACCCACGAACAGGCTCACCTCGAGCCCCTCGTCCGCACCGATACGCGCCATCTCCTCGAGGTCCGCGCGGGTGAGGAGCATGGCGCCGCTCCCCTGCGACGCACGGTGCACGGGCACGTGACGGAGTCGCGCCTCCTCAACCACCGCTCGCAGGGCCGTCGGGTTCTCGACGCTCGGGATCTCGATCCGAAAGTGCGCGCCGTCGGGGAAGCGCGCGGAGCTGGCCGATCCCACGTCGTCCAGTTGTCCGGCGAATCGCTCCACCGCGGCCGTGCCCCCCGGGCTCCCTCGTCCGTCTGCCATCGTCAGCCCCTCACTTTCGTCGTCACACCACTCTCACGGCACTACGTGTCACACCACTCACACCCTCCGTCGTCGGCCACGATGGCGTGACGGTCAGGGGCTCGAGCCCACCCGCACCGACTAGATAGGTGTCCTCGATCTTGGCGCCACCGCGGACGCTGGGATTCCACGCGACCGCCGTGTGGGTCTCGCGCGTCAGCGTCCAGTAGGGCGACGTCGACTGCCCCGGCGCGAGCTCGAACTCGCGCTGCTCGAAGCCGATCGGACCTCCTTGGAAGTGATCACGCCACTCGTTGGCCCGTCCAATGGCGGCATAGCCGCGCGCCAGCGCCTCGACGGCCTCGCCCCACGTCCCCCCGGGGAGCGACGCCGCGAGCACCGCGTCGTCCACCGTCGCGAGCTCGCGCGCCAGGGCGACGATCTCGTCATCCGCACGGCGCACGGCGATGCGCGTCGCGGCGGCGTGCAGACCCCGTCGACGCGCGACAACCACCACCATGATCGCGTCGTGGCACACGTCGCCCACCGCCAGCGGGTGGCGAAAGCGTCGAAGGCGATCGTCGCCACCAACGATCAGGCACACCGCCCTCGCGCCCTCTTCCTCGAGGACGCCGCTCGTGAGCGCCGCCACCTCGAGGTCCGTACTTACACCCGGACGCCACGCCGCGACGCCGCGCCCAACGGCCCGTCCCACGAGCGCACCGAGTTCGCGTAGGTCCTCGCGTTCCGGCTCACTCAGGGTGAGTCGAGCGGCGACGAGGTCGGCACGCACGCTCGTCCCGACTCCCGGCGCGTCGCTCAGGAAATCCTCGGGCGGCCGGGCGGCGAAGGTGCACGCGGCCGCCAACGCGGCATCACTCTGGTACCAGGGAACGAGGACGAGCTGCCACCCCAGATCCGTGACCCGATAGTCGTACGCCAGACGGGGACCCTCGATCTCACTAGTGATGAGGGCGCAACCGTGATCGGTATCCACCACCCACACGGGGTCGGTGCTGGCCGTCAGGTCAATCGGGTCCGAGAGTCCGCCCGTGCGCCAGCCCACCGCCGCACTCGAGGTCAGGAGCAGCGGGCGAGCGTCGTGGCTCTCGCGCAGGGCTCGCGCCGTGGCGCGAGCGATCTGCTCCCTCCGGCCGATACGAGATAGTCTGTTCGGCATTACAGAACGGCTTTCGGAATTGATAGGGGGTATCCAAGCAGATCGGAGTCAACGAGTCAAGTGCATTCGTCGACTTGTTCGAAAATTCCCGTATAGAGTTTTGGCATGCCGAACAGTCCAACGACGGCAGACGACAGCCGCTACCAGGTTCAGTCCGTGGCTCGCGCGGCGCGCCTCCTCAATGAGATTGGAAATCACGGGTCCCAGGGCCTAGGCGTGACCGAGATCGCCGAGTCTCTCGGCGTCGCCAAGAGCACGGCGCTCGCCCTCGCGCGCACGCTCACGACCTCGGGGCTGCTGCGCAGCGTCGAGCCGGGCCCCCGCTACGTGTTGGGACTGAACCTGTTGCGCCTCGGTGACCTCGTGGGGCAACAGACATCCATTGGCGAGCTCGGACTGCCCTCGCTGCGTGAGCTCTCGCGCGTCACCGGGATGACCGCCCGCCTCGCGATCAACGAGTCGGGCTTTCCCGTCTTCGTCGAGCGAATCGACGGTGAGGGATCGATCCGCTTTCACGCGCCGCTCGGCCAGCGTGAGGAACCCCACGCCACCGCCGCAGGAAAGGCCATCCTCGCCCACCTCGACGAGAACCACGTACGCAGTCTTCTCGCGGACGCGGGCATGACCCGCTACACGCCGCGGACACTGACCGACGTGGAGTCCCTGCTGAGTGATCTCGAACGAGTGCGCACCGAGGGGTACGCCGTCGATGATGAGGAAGAGGCCGAGGGGGTCTTCTGCGTGGGATCCGCGTTCTTCGACCACCACGCCCGTTGCGCCGGAGCGATGAGTGTGACGGGACTCAAGGTCGACGTCTCCCTGCGCGACGTCCGTCAACTTGGCCTGACCGTACGGCGCTTTGCCGACCAGATGACGTCTGCGCTGAGCGGCACACGACCGAGCGGCACACGACCGAGCGGCACGCGATGAACGCGCTCGTCACTACCGGCCGCGGCGACGCCGTCGTGCGAGACTGGGCGGCCCCGACGCCGCACGCTGACGAGATCGCCGTGCGACCACTCTTGGCGGGGATGTGCGGCACGGACCTGGAACTCATCGACGGCTCGATCGACCCCGCCTACGTCCAGTACCCCCTGGTGCTCGGCCACGAATGGGTCGGTCAACTGGTCAGCGACGTCGAAGGCACTGGTATGGCCGGTCGTCGCGTCGTCGTCGAGGGCATCATTCCATGCGGCGAGTGCGCCGCGTGTCGCCGGGGCGCCACGAATCTGTGCGCGACCTACGACGAGATCGGGTTCACGCGTCCCGGCGCGATCGCCGAACTCATCACCGCACCCCGCGCGCTCATCCATCCACTCGACGATGCAGTAACTCTGGAAGACGCCGTCCTCGCGGAGCCGATGGCCGTGGTCTGGCGAGCCCTCCAGCGTCTCCCCCTTCGCGATGGTCTGAGTGTGGCGGTCATCGGCGACGGGACGATCGCGCTGCTCGCGGCGTACCTCGCGACCACCCTCTCCCCGGCCGACGTGACAATCGTCGGCCGGCGCGAGGCGCAACGACCACTGGCACAGCGAACGGGAGCGACCAACTTCGTTCTCGAGACGCCAACGACACACTTCGATCTCGTCATCGAGGCCGCGGGCACCGTCGCGTCAGTTCGCACTGCCCTCGAGTGCTGTGCTCGCGGCGGCTCGGTGATCCTCCTCGGCCTGCCTCCCCACGGGAGCCGCGTCGAGGTGTCCCCCGCCGACCTCGTGAACAACGACGTCATCGTCCAGGCCAGCTTCTCCTACACCCGCGACGCCTTCGCGGACGTCGTGCAACACCTGAACGCGCAGCAGTGGCAGCCGTCGTTTCTTCTCACCCACCGCTACCCACTAGCCAGTGCGGCGGCGGCCGTCGCCGCACTGCGCCGCAACGACCCCGATGCCCCACGCGGCAAGGTAGTCGTCGACATCACACCATGATCGACCGTCCGCTCACTGCGCGTAACCCAGTCGCGCCTCCCGGCGCGATCACGCGTTCGCGCCCCAGGCGTCACCGGCCAGCGGGGGGCATAGGCGACCGGGGACGCACCACCGTGGGCGTGCGTAGCGCGGCGAACACCACCTCGTCAGCCGGTACCGCGGGCAACGATT
>JBMFWX010000085.1:0-5863 GCA_049964855.1 Acidimicrobiales bacterium | reverse complement strand
CCCGGAGAGTAGGATTGTGTAACTATGTCCGCCCTGCTCTCGGTCAACAATTTGAAGGTACAGTTCTCGACGCGCACGTCGTTCGTGACGGCCGTCGACGACTTCTCGCTGACGATCGAGCCGGGCGAGTGCGTCGGCCTGGTGGGCGAGTCGGGCTGTGGTAAGACCACGACGGGGCTGGCGATCATGCGTCTGCTCCCGGGCAATGGCCACATCGCGGCCGGGTCGGTGGTGCTGGAGGACGTGGACCTCGCCACCCTCTCGGAGAAGGAGATGCGCCACCAGCGCGGCAAGAACGTGGCGCTGATCCCCCAGGATCCCATGAGTTCGCTGAACCCCGTCATGAAGATCGGCCGTCAGATCGGGGAGGGGTTGCGCATCCATGATGGAGCGTCGGACGCCGAGGCGCGCAAGCGGGCGCTCGAGGTGCTCGAGATGGTGGAGATGCCGCGGCCGGCCGAGCGTCTCGATCAGTACCCCTTCGAACTGTCCGGCGGTCTGCGCCAGCGAGTGATCATCGCGATGGGACTCGTGTGCTCGCCCAAGCTGCTCATCGCCGATGAGCCGACCACGGCGCTGGACGTGACGATCCAGGCGCAGATCCTGGACATCATCGACAGCTTGCGCACGCAGCTCAACATGGCCGTTCTGCTCATCACGCACGACATGGGTGTCATCGCCGGGCGCAGCGATCGCGTGGTCGTCATGTACGGCGGGCGCAAGGCGGAACAGGCTCCCACCGACGAGCTCTTCCACGCCATGCGCCACCCCTACTCCCAGGCCCTGCTGGCGTCGATGCCGAACCTGGAGAACGCCTCCAAGCACGAGTTGGCATCGATCGCGGGGCTTCCCCCCGACTTGAGCAAGGCCATTGTCGGGTGCCGCTTCGCACCACGCTGCAGTTTTGCGACCGATCAGTGCCGCACCGAGGATCCGCCGCTCACGGGAGCGTCGACGCACGAGTACGCGTGCTTTCACCCGGTGGACGGGCCCCGCCCGGTGGTCGTACGCTCCGCCGCGTCCGCCGCGACGCCCGCCGGCCACGGTGAGGAGCTGTTGCGCATCGAGAACCTGGTGAAGGAGTTCCCCATCAAGGCGGGATTCGTTCGTCACAAGGTGGGGGCGATCAGCGCCGTGGCGGACGCCAGTCTGACGATCCGCGCCGGCGAGACCTTCGGCCTGGTGGGCGAGTCGGGCTGTGGCAAGACCACCATCGGCCGCATGATCGTGGGTCTCGAGGTTCCCACGAGTGGCAAGATCTACTTCGACGGCAAGATGGTCTCCGACCCGCGCCACGCGCCCAGCCGTGAGGAGCGACGTGATCGCCAGATGATGTTCCAGGACCCCTACGCGTCCCTGAACCCCCGGATGACCGTGGCGGACATCCTCGAGGAGCCCCTGCAGATCCAGCACGAGGGCACGCGCCGCGAGCGCCGTGAGCGCGTCAGCGAGCTGCTGCTGTCGGTGGGCCTGGAGCCCATGGCTGCGGAGCGCTACCCCCACGAGTTCTCGGGCGGCCAGCGCCAGCGCATCGGCCTCGCCCGCGCGCTCGCCCTCAACCCGCGCCTGATCGTCGCCGACGAGCCGGTCTCGGCGCTGGACGTCTCGATCCAGGCGCAGATTCTGAACCTGATGAAGGACCTGCAGCGCGAACGCCATCTCTCGTACGTGATGGTCTCCCACGACCTCGCCGTGGTGTACTACATGGCCGACACCATCGGCGTCATGTACCTCGGCAAGATCGTGGAGATCGGTGACGCGGAGTCGGTGTTCCGCACTCCGGCGCACCCCTACACCCAGGGCCTGCTCGACGCGGTGCCGGTGCCCGAGCCGACTGAGGCGCGAGCGCGTCGCGGGCGCCAGGTCACGGGGGAGTTGCCGTCCGCGGTCAATCCGCCCTCGGGGTGTCGGTTCCGCACTCGCTGCCCGCGCGCCGAGGACATCTGCGCCAACGAGGAGCCGGTGCTGCAGTCCTTTGGCGCGACTCAGCAGGCGGCGTGCCACTTCCCGCTGCGCACGCCCGTCTCCCTCGGCACCACCGTCGCGCGCTCGTAGGTCAGGGAATCGAGTAGTACTCCGGTGTGAGTGAGCCGTAGGGGTTGGGTGCGAGACCGATCGAGCTGGTGACCGTCGATCGCGTGACGAGGACGTTGGCCAGCACGGGCTGGTAGAGGACGGGGACCTGGGACGCCGCAAAGGCGGCGTAGGGGCCGAGCGACGTCGGCGTGTACATCGAGGCGTGCACGAGGGCGTCCATGTGGGCGTTGGCGTAGCCCCCGAGGTTCGCGGGACCGCCGGTCGCGAGGATCTGGTCGCCCGACGGGAAGAGCTGGGGCTGGTAGGTCCACCCCGACCCCCACTCGCACAGGTCGTACCCGGTGTCGCCCTGGCAGCCGCTCACGACCGTGGCGTACCCGCGATAGACGTCGGTGACCTTGATCCCCACGGCGGACCACTGGGCGCTCTCAGCGGCCAACTCGCGAGCCAGCGCGGGTGAGCTGTCGCTGGCGAGCATCGTCAGGCTGAGCGGGGTGCCCGCGGCGATCCCGGGTCCGCACTCGTCGGGCGACGTTCCTGGTCGCTGGCAGGTCAGGACTCCGCCCGCCGCGCTCCAGCCGTGGGCGCTCAGCAGCGCCCGCGCGGCCGTGGGGTCGTAGGGGACGGGCGCGCGCGTCACGCCGGGGAAGGCGGCGGCGGCGCTCACCGGCAGGGGGCTCGTCGTGGGGTAGGCCAGACCGGCCAGGGTGGTCGCGATGACACCGTTCTGATCGAGGGCGTCCTGGAGCGCCTGGCGGACGTAGAGCTGGCGGATCACGCCGGCGTTGGGGTCGGCGGCACTGAAGTTGATCACCGTGTAGTTGATCGACCACGGCGGCCCCTTGTGGACGCCGTAGCCGCTGGGCGGCGTGAACGCGCTCGTGGCGAGGGTGGCCGGATCGACGTAGGCCAGGTCGACCTGGCCCGCGGTGACGGCGGCGAGCTCACGGGCCGTAGTGGGAAAGGCCAGTTCGCGAAAGACCGACAGCCTCGGGCGCTGGGGGCCCGAGTAGGTGGGGTTGGCCACGAACGTGGCGTCGCCGAGCGCGTCGAGGTGCGCGAGTCGCCACGGGCCGTCCACGCCGCTCTGCCAGAACGCGCTGGTGAAGGTGGCGGTCTGGGCCCCCTGCTGGGTGAGGTACGCGGCGACGCTGCGACAGATGGCCTGCGTCGAGGCGGCGTTGTAGGGGCCCGTGGCGCAGGCCGCCGGGCCCGAGGCCGTGCGATCCCAGGCGTCGGGCAGCGGCGTGATCAGCGAGAGCACGCTGTAGAGAGCCCACGTCGCGTTGACCGGCGTGGTGAAGTTGATCTGCACGCGGTCGCCTCGTGCGCCGACACTCTTGATCTGGTCGGGCGCGCCGACGCCCGGCTCGGTGCCGCACAGGCCCGCCGGGTCCGCCTTCCAGAGGTTGAGGAAGAAGACGACCGACTGCCCGTCGACGCTCTGGCCGTCGGCGAAGCGCCAGCCCTTGGTGGAGAGTACGACCGTCGTACGCGACTTCGAGAGGATGGGGGGAGTGGCCAGGGAGAGGCGAGGGACGACCGCGGGTGAGCCACCGAGCCCGAACCAGTAGAGCGGGCGGTACATCAGGTACTGGAACTGGTTGACGTTGGTGACAGTGTCGTAGGCGCACGGGGCGAAGGGCGAGATGAAGTTCGGGCTGGCGCCGGGGGTCTCGGCGAAGGTGAGTGCGGGGGGGCTCGCGGTGGCGGCGACGTCACCCGCGCCGACGACCCCGAGGGTGAGAGTCAGTCCGGCGAGGACCCAGGCGAGGACGCGCCGCGGGGACTTCGCGCGCGCGGCTCTCACGAGAGAACAGGTCTAGCGCTCGAGCAGTCGGACTTCGAAGACGTCGCGCAACGCGTCACCGATGTAGTTGATCGAGATGATCACGAGGATGAAAACGATCGCGAGTGGGTAGATCTCCCACCAGTACCCGTTCTGGAGTTGCTGGGACCCCAACTGCAACATGGTGCCCCAGTCGGTCTGGGGAGCCACGATCCCCAGACCGAGGAATCCCAGCGCTGAGAGGAACAGGATCGCGTCGGCGATGGAGAAGGTCGCGACGGTGACGATGTTGCTGATGGAGTTGGGAAACACGTGACGCCAAATGATGCGCATGCGCCCCGCGCCCATCGAGCGCGCCGCCTGGGAGTACTCGAGATTTCGTATGAGCAGGGCGTCGCCGCGGATGATGCGCGCGTTGCCCCACCATCCGGTCACTCCAATGACGATGATCAGCATGGTGGTGGTGCGCTGGAAGATCGTGATGAGGGCGATCAGCAGGAAGAGGTAGGGAATCGAGAGGAAGGCGTCCAGGATACGCATCATGATCGTGTCGGTGACGCCGCCGAAGAAGCCGGAGACCATGCCGTAGACCGTGCCCACCACGATGGTGATGAAGCCCGCCAGGAAGCCCAGCGTCAGCGAGTACTCACCCCCAAAGGCGATGCGCCCGAGCTCGTCGAAGCCGTTGGAGTCGGTGCCCAGCCAGTGCTTCGCCGACGGCGGCTGGTTCCACGTCACGTTGAAGGTCGCCGCCTGGTTGGTCTGGTTGGTCGGGTGGATGTGTGGCCACAAGAAGCAGAAGAGCGTGATGAACACGAGGTAGCCGAGTGAGACCAGCGCCAACTTGTTGTGCGCGAAGATGCGCAGGCGCCGCCGCCACAGCGGTGTGATCGTCTCGGGCTCGGAGGTGGTGATGACGGGCGGGGCCACGGGGGTGGTCGCGGTCGCGCTCACGCCTTCGTCCCCTCAATGCGAATCTGCGGATTCACCAGACCGAGCGTGACGTCAGCGAGGAGATTGCCGAGCAGGGTGAAGATCGTGATGAGCAACGTGATGCCCAGAACGACGGGCACGTCAAGGTTGGTCGCCGCGAAGACCGTCTGCAT
Organism: Acidimicrobiales bacterium; assembly: GCA_049964855.1. Classification (GTDB taxonomy): domain Bacteria; phylum Actinomycetota; class Acidimicrobiia; order Acidimicrobiales; family RAAP-2; genus RAAP-2. The sequence goes on along the minus strand of JBMFWX010000085.1, from coordinate 931 downwards.
ACCTAACCCCTCGTAGTTGAACACGCTCTCGATGATGAGTGCGCCGCCGAAGAGGGCCGGGATGTAGAGCCCCAGGATGGTGATGATGGGGCCGAGCGCGTTGCGAAACGCGTGACGGAACAGGACGCGGCGATTCGAGCAGCCCTTGGCCCGTGCGGTGCGCACGTAGTCCTGGACGAGAACCTCGAGGACCGTGCCGCGCATGAACCGGCTGAGGCCGGCGATGGAGAGGAGAGTGAGACACGCGACGGGCAGGATGAATCCGACCGGACTGGTGAACATGGCCCACGGCGCGACCCCCGAGGGCGGCGAGCTGGGCAGGTGCGGCCAGTGGAAGCTGAAGGCCTCGAGGGCGAGCAGGCAGAGCAGGAAGGCGGGGACACCGTAGAGGAAGAACGCGACGCCGGTGGCGGTGTAGTCGCTCACGGTGTTGCGGTGTGACGCCTGGTAGATGCCGAGCGGGATCGCGATGATCACGGTGAGCAGCAGCGACACGGCGGCCAGCCAGACGGTGCGCGGAACGTAGAGACGAATGATGGACATCACCGAGGCGTTCTCGCGGTACGAGACGCCGAGGTTGAGGTGGAAGAAGACCTGGCTGATGTAGGTCCACAGACGCACTAGGTACGGGTGGTTCATGCCGTTCTGAGCGGCCCATTGCGCCACGCGAGCCGGCGTCGCGTGGTCACCCAGAATTGAGTAGGCCGGGGCGTCGATGCCGTGGGGCTGCATGTAGGGCAGGGAGAACGTGAACACCATCACGATCAGGACCACCACCAGGGCCTGGACGAGGCGGCGAAGGATGTAGGACAGCACTGCGAAATCCTATCGTGGCGTTAAGGGGAAGGGGAATCGAGGCGGGTGGCCCCGGCGAAGGGGTGGCGGCCCGCGCCGCCACCCCTTCGCCGGGCGTCGCTACTTGAGCGACAGG
>JBMFWX010000084.1:0-6133 GCA_049964855.1 Acidimicrobiales bacterium | reverse complement strand
CGACGGCCGGGCCCCGAAGGGCCCGGCCGTCACACTCGTCAACGGGTGACTACATCATCCCGCCCATGCCGCCCATTCCCGCGTCACCGGCGGGGGGCGCCGGCGGCTCGGGCTTGTCGGCGACGACCGCCTCGGTGGTCAGGAGCAGCGCCGCGATGGACGCCGCGTTCTGCAACGCCGAGCGCGTGACCTTGGCCGGGTCGATGACGCCCGCCTTCACCAGGTCCACCAGCTCGCCGGTGGCGGCGTTGAGCCCCACCGATCCCTTGGCGTCGGCCACCTCGCGCACCTTGACGGCGCCCTCGTAGCCGGCGTTGGCGGCGATGTGGCGCAACGGCGCGTCCAGCGCGCTGGCCACGATGCGCGCACCCGTCGCCTCGTCACCGCTGAGCGTCGCGATCAGGGTGTCGACCGAGGCGCGCGCGCGCACCAGTGCCGTACCGCCGCCGGCCACGATGCCCTCGTCGATGGCCGCGCGCGTCGCGGACAGCGCGTCCTCGATGCGGTGCTTCTTCTCCTTGAGCTCGATCTCGGTGGCGGCCCCGACCTTGACCACGGCCACGCCGCCCGCCAGCTTGGCCAAGCGCTCCTGGAGCTTCTCGCGGTCCCAGTCCGAGTCGGTCTCCTCGATCTCGCGCTTGATCTGCGCGACGCGACCGGCGACCTCGCTGGCCTCGCCCGCGCCGTCCACGATCGTGGTCGCGTCCTTGGTCACGACGATGCGCCGCGCCCGTCCGAGCAGGTCGACGGTCGCCGAGTCCAACTTGAGGCCGATCTCCTCGGAGATCACCGTCGCGCCGGTCAGGATCGCCATGTCCTGGAGCATCGCCTTGCGCCGCTCGCCGAAGCCCGGGGCCTTGACAGCCACCGAGGTGAAGGTGCCGCGGATCTTGTTCACGACCAGCGTGGCCAGCGCCTCACCGTCCACGTCCTCGGCCACGATCAACAGCGCCCGACCCGACTGCATCACCTTCTCCAGTACCGGGACCAGGTCGTGCACGGCCGAGATCTTGTTGCTCGTGAAGAGGATGTAGGCGTCCTCGAGCACGGCCTCCTGGCGCTCGGCGTCGGTGACGAAGTAGGGCGACAGGTAGCCCTTGTCGAACTGCATGCCCTCGGTGAGCTCGAGCTCGATGCCGAAGGTGTTGGACTCCTCGACCGTGACGGTGCCGTCCTTGCCCACCTTGTCGATGGCGTCGGCGATGACCTCGCCGACCGAGGCGTCGGCCGCCGAGATCGTGGCGACCTGGGCGATCTGGCTGCGGTCGGCCACCGGCTGACTCTGGCTGGCCAGGGACTCCACGGCCGAGGCCACGGCCTTCTCGATCCCGCGCTTCAGCCCGGCGGGGTTCGCCCCGGCGGCCACGTTGCGCAGACCCTCCTTGATGAGGGCCTGGGCGAGCACGGTGGCGGTCGTCGTGCCGTCACCGGCGACGTCGTTGGTCTTGGTGGCGACCTCCTTGACCAGCTGGGCGCCCATGTTCTCGAAGGGGTCCTCCAGCTCGACCTCGCGAGCGATCGAGACGCCGTCGTTGGTGATCGTCGGCGCGCCGAACTTCTTGCCGATCACCACGTTGCGGCCCTTGGGGCCGAGGGTGACCTTCACCGCGTTGGCCAGCTTGTCCACGCCGGCCTCGAGGCCGCGGCGGGCCTCCTCGTCAAACTTGAGCAGCTTCGACATCGTGACTCTCCTACTTGGTGATCGTGGCGAGCACGTCGCGACTCGACAGGATCAACAGGTCCTCACCGTCGACGGTGATCTCGGTGCCGCCGTACTTGGAGTAGACGACCGTGTCGCCGACGCTCACGCCGGTGGGGATCAACTCGCCCGAGGTCTCGGTGCGCCGGCCGGGGCCGGTCGCCAGGACCTCACCCTGCTGGGGCTTCTCCTTGGCGGTGTCGGGGATCACCAGACCCGAGGCGGTGGTCGCCTCGGCGGTGTTGGGACGGACCACGATGCGGTCCTCGAGGGGGTGCAGCTTCATGATGTCTTGCCTCCTGGATTGGCACTCGAAACTTGTGACTGCCAATTTAGCAGACACCTCCGACGAGTGCCAACACGAGATGGTGGCGCCTCGTAGGCTCGGCGTCGTGGCGCCCCGCGATCCGCCCGAGCCGCGCGCCGGCTACTCGCGCTCCCAGCGCCACGACGTGACCCTGCTCGCCGTCCTGCGCGGGGGCTCTTTCCTGGGCGACAGCGTGGCGCTCGTGGCGCTGTACCTGCGCGTGGCGCCCCTCGGTCACTCCTGGGCGATCGCGACGCTGGCCGTCGCGGGGTCGCTACCCCTGGTGCTCCTGGCGCCGCTGGCCGGACACGTCGTGGACCGCGTTCGCGCCCGGCCCCTGCTCAGCGCGCTGGGCTTCGTCGAGGGGGTGATCTGCGTCGGGCTGGGCTACTGGCACGGCCTCGCCGTCACGATCGGACTGATGGGGACGCTCAGCGTCGCGATCGCCTTCTCCATGCCCGGCTACGGCGCGCTCGCGCCCTCGGTGGTGGGCGACGCGAACGTCGCGCGCGTCCAGGGCCTGCTGCAGGCGGTCCAGGGAGTGGCCAGCGTCGCGGGCCCGGCACTCGGTGGGCTGCTGGTGGGCACGGCCGGCCAGTCCTGGCCGCTCTACCTCGACGCCGCCAGTTTCGTGTTCGCCGGCGTGCTCACGACGCTCGTGCACCACGATCGGCGGCCCTCGGCCACGAGCGCCCTCGCGCGTGCCACGTCGGACGCACTACTGGGCGGCATCACCCACGTATGGCGCGACGACGTCCTACGCCCACTCCTGGTGAACATCGTGGTGTTCATGCTGGCCATCGGCATGGTCAACGTCGCCGAGGTCTTCTTCGTCACCCGGACCCTGCACGCCTCGGCGCTGGCCTACGGACTCGTCGGCACGTCCTTCGGACTCGGCACGGTCGCCGGTGCGCTGGGGGCGGGGCGGCTGCGTCAGGGACCGATGAACCTCGCCACCTCGCTCAGCGTCGCGGTCATCGCCATTGGCGTCGCCCTCGGCGCGGTGGGACTGGTGACCCGCGTCAACCTCGTCTATCCGCTCCTGCTCGTTGCCGGGGTCGCGCTCGGAGTAGCCAACGTCGCGGCGCTGACCCTGTTCACCCTGCGCACACCCGAGCACCTACGCGGACGGATGTTCGCCGCCCTCAACGCGGCCACCTCCGGCGCCGAGATCTTCTCGATGGCCGCCGGCGGCGCGATCCTGGTCCTGGTGGCCCCGCGCACCGTCTTTCAGATCGGCGGCGCGGCCGCCACGCTGAGCGCCCTGATCCTGGGACCGTTCGCGTTACGCGCCAGCCGACGCGCCCACTCCCTCGAGACCGCGAACGACGCGACTGGACACCACACGAGATGACCGGAGAGATGACCGGAGAGATGACCGGAGAGACCGACGGCGACGGACCGGGCGACGAGCTCGCCGTCAGGGAGCGAGACGCGTGCGCCGCCAGCCGCCTACGGGGTCGTGCTCGTAGAGGATCCGATCGTGCAGGCGGCTCTCGCGGTGCTGCCAGAACTCGACGCGCGTCGGCGTGAGCCGGTAGCCGCCCCAATACGGGGGTCGCGGCACCTCGCGACCCTCGAAGGCCCGGGTGACCTCGGCGACGCGGGCCTCCAGCTCCTCGCGCGAGGCCAGCGGCGCACTCTGGTGGCTCGCGAGGGCCCCGAGTCGCGACCCGCGGGGGCGCTGGGCGAAGTAGGCGTCCGACGCGGCCGGCGGCGCGAGGGCGACGTCGCCCTCGATACGCACCTGTCGCCCCCGGGCCTCGCAGTACCAGAGGAGGGCGGCGACGGGGTTGGCCGCCAACTCGGCGCCCTTGCGCGACTCGTAGTTGGTGTACCACCCGACGGTGTGCTCGTCCACGTGACGTAGCAGCACCATGCGCGCGCTCGGACGCCCGTCGGGCGTAGCGCTCACCAGAGCGATCGCCTCACGCTCGGCCATCACCGCGGCGGCCTCGTCGAACCAGCGCCGAAACTGCACCAAGGGATCGGGGTCGCACTGGGACAGGTGAAGCGGCTCCCAGAGTGGGTGGCGCGCGCTCGGCGCGGCGTCACTCACGTCAACTCCTGGAGCGTCCAGTTCGGCCGAGCCCCCAGCGACAACGCACTGGCCCCGTCGTGGGTCAGCCGGTATCGCCCGGCGGCCGCGATCATCGCGGCGTTGTCGGTGCACAGGAGCGCACTCGGCAGGTGCAGGGCCACGCCGAACTCCTCGGCTAGGTCGCGCACCCGCGCGCGCAGCGCCGAGTTCGCGGCCACACCGCCCGCCAACGCCACGCCCGCCGCCGGTCGCGCCTCGAGCGCGGCGCGCAGCTTGCGCACCAGCTGCTCGTTCACGGCCCCCTGAAAGGCGGCGGCGACGTCGGCGGGGGCGACGTCGGTCACGCCGCGCGCGCGCACCACCGCGGTCTTCAACCCGGAGAACGAGAGGTCGAAGCCCGGTCCGGTCATCGACGTCGGGAGCCGCAGAGCGGTCGGGTCACCGGTCGCGGCCAGTGCGTCGATCACCGGGCCCCCGGGGTAGCCGAGGCCCAGCCAGCGCGCCACCTTGTCGAAGGCCTCCCCGGCGGCGTCGTCGATGGTCTCGCCCAGCACCTCGTAGCGGCCCGGTCCCTCGACGACCACCAACGCCGTGTGCCCCCCCGAGACCAGCAGGGTCACCACCGGCCAGGCGAGATCGGGGTGCTCGAGCAAGGGCGCGAAGAGGTGCCCCTCCAGGTGGTTCACGCCCACCACCGGCACCTCCCAGGCGAGTGCGTAGGCCTTGGCCGCCGACAGACCCACCAGCAACGAGCCGATCAGGCCCGGTCCACTGGTCACCGCGACGGCGTCGATCGAGGGGTGGTGGGGGTCGAGTCCGGCGTCGGCCAGGGCTCCGACGACCACGTGCGGGAGGTGGGTGACGTGCGCGCGTCCGGCCAGTTCGGGCACGACACCACCGAAGTCGCGGTGCTCGTCGATCGAGGACTCGATGCGCGAGGCGACGACGCGGTAGTTCTCGTCCACCACGGCGGCGGCGGTCTCGTCGCAGCTCGTCTCGATCCCCAGCACCACGCCCACCCGGCCAGCGTAGGTCACACCTCGGGCGGCCGGTCCGCGAGGCGGGTCGCGAGGTCGGCCCACATCACCAGCGCGTCCTCGCCCGTACGCTCGTAGTAGCGCCGGCGCACCCCCACCGGGGCGAAGCCGTAGCGCCAGTAGAGGCGCTGGGCGCGCTCGTTGGAGACGGCCACCTCGAGGGTGGCGCGGGTGACACCGCGCGCCGCGGCGTCGGCCCAGGCGTCGTCCAGCAGCGAGGTCGCCACCCCGCGGCCCTCCTCGCCCGGCGCCACGCCCAGCGTGTTGACGTGCAGCTCGTCGAGCACGAACATCACGCCGAGGTAGCCCAGGATCCGCCCCTCGCGCACCGCCACGGTGTAGCGACGCGTGGCGACGTTGGTGATCTCGTCGAGGAGCATGCCGCGGCTCCAGGGCTCGGGGAACTGCGCCTGCTCGATGGACAGCAGTTCGCGCACGTCGCGGCGCTCGGCCGCACGGATCGTCCAGTCGCTCACGTCGACGGGGCGCCGTCGCGAGTCGTGAAGTTCGCGACCGCGTCGGCGTCGCGCAGGTAGAGCGGGCGCACCACGTCGACCGTCGCGCCAGCGCCCAGGACCACGCCCTCGGCGGGGGGCGGGACCAGCTGCTCGACGATCACCCCCTGGGGCACGGCCCCCAGGTCCGCGGCGTAGCGCGCGACGCCGTCGCCGGTGAAGGTGACTGGCGCGCCGTTGGTGGCCCACTCGATCGCTACGGCGCGCGGACGCGCCACCACCGGTTCCCCGAGCGCGCGCACGGCGTCGTCGGCCAGCGCGAAGGTCTGCACGAAGACCTCGCCGCGGCGCGCGTCGACGCAGCTCACCAGAGTGCCGCGCGCGCCCCGGGCGTGCGCGCCCCGGGCCAGCAGCTCGAGCGAGGACACCGCGACCAGCTGACAGCCCACCGCCTGGGCGAGCGCGTTGGCCGTGGCCACCCCGACGCGTAGTCCGGTGAAGAGGCCCGGGCCCCGATCCACGGCCACGCGGTCGAGGTCGCGCACGCGCAGCCCCGCCGTCGTGAGCAGCGTGGCGATCCCCTCGACCAGGACC
>JBMFWX010000083.1:0-6455 GCA_049964855.1 Acidimicrobiales bacterium | reverse complement strand
ACTGTGGGGACTTACTAAAAGAAGCCCCGACCACTCACTAAAAGTTAGTGGCTCCCATGGGCGACCTCCGACGCTTGCACCTCGCGCGGGCGCCAGTAGCGGCGCTCGGCGTAGAGATTCATGAGAGCCGTGCGGAACTCGTCGTCATCGAGGATCCTCGTGGAGATCGCCTCGTTCTCCTCCATCCGGACCATGATCGTGTCGAGGAGCCGTCGAGCGACGACCACGTGGACGCTGTCGAAGAGATTGTGATGGGCCTGGTTGACGACGTCGAGGTCGTTCACCCCGGTCTCCTTGAACTGCTCGAGGAGGAACTGGTCCAGGAGGAGATGATCGCGCTCGCCGAGGTTCTCCACCACGAGCTCGTTAAGCGCCTGGAGCGAACCGCCTGTACGTTGTGGAGTGGTCGCTGCGACGCGGCACTTCAGCGAATGGCTGCGAAGATTTCCGTGGGATGGGCCAGAAGTGTGACGCCGTCGATCGCCAGCGTCCGCACGGCCTCTGGAGTTCCGGACGTTCCCGCCGAGGGAGTAGGGTACGGCGGACACGCGGGTCTCGGCCTGGGTACGGCTGGTCGTTCAGACTGTTCGGCGTCAGCGACATCGACGAGTTCGAGGAGAGGCTGGCCCCGCACGGCCCACCGCCGGGGTCGTGGATGAGCACGCTGCCGAGGCTTCGTCGCCTCGTGGTGGGTCGCGCGGTGACAGCCCGACGCGGGGGGTCGGCAACGACACGAGGAGTGACAGTGCTGGGACATCATGTCTCGATGGGCGACAGCGAGGGGGACGTCCCGACGTCCACGGACGATTCTCGCTGGACGGCGCTCGTGGGCCCTCCGGCGCTCGGCCGGTCGGTACTGATCACCGCGGGGGCCGAGGTCCCTACGCCGTGGCGGGGTTGCCCACGGATTGCGCTGAGCGACGCGACCCTGGCTCTGCCGGCGACGCTCGCCGACGTCCGACGGGCTTTCCTCACTCGAACCCCGGTGGTCTACGAGATGGACGAGCGGATCACCAAACCACGACCGGGCGTGGACTCCCGAGAGGTGTGGGAGGTCGCGGCGGACTTCGACTTCGTCGACGAGGCGGTGTGGCGGCTGGCCACCCTCAACGCGGTGGACGCGCGCACCGGCTCGTCGCCAACGTGGCCTCTCGGGCGACGGGCCGTGAGCAGCGGGGCGCAGCTCGCATCGAGCGGCGAGGGGGACGTCACACTGCCTGACGGCACCCCGCTCTGGTGCGACGGCGGCCCGTTGACGATGTGGCCGGCGGTCGACGAGGACCTGGGGGGAGTCGCCGTCGTGCCGCGACTCTCGCTCGCCCGGGGTCGCGTGGCGCCGCTCACGGTGAGCCCGATCGAGGCATCGCTGGCTCGGGATCAGCGTCAGGCCGTGACGGAGCCCTTATCGCGGGCCCGGATCATCGCCCCCGCGGGTTCGGGCAAGACCCGGGTCCTGACCGAGCGAGCCCGGTACCTTCTGCGATCGGGCGTGCCCCCCACTGCCCTACTTCTCCTCGCCTATAACACGCGAGCTCAGATGGAGATGCGCGCACGCACGGGCGATCTCCCCGAGCTGCAGATCCAGACGATCAACGCGATGGGTCTCTCGCTCATCAACGGTACGAACGGGTTCAAGGCGCGCGGCGTCGCGCGCCGGACGATCCTGGAGGCGGAAGTCCGGACGATCGTGAGGAGTCTGCACCGCTTCCCCCGGGTGCGCAACGCCGATCCGCTCGCGGACTGGTTGAGTGCGCTCAGCGAGGTGCGTCTCGGACTGCGCGCACCCGAGCGCGTCGAGGCCTCATTCGGCGGCGACCTCGCCGGGTTCGCCGAGTTCTTCCCGCGCTATCGCCAGTACCTGGCGGACCACGGCCTGGTCGACTTCGACGAGCAGATCTACCTGGCCATCGAGGTGCTGCTGCGAGAGTGGCCGGTCCGATTCCACGCCGAGAGAATGGCCGAGGTCCTCCTCGTCGACGAGTTCCAGGACCTCCGGCCCGCCGACGCGCTCCTCGTGCGGCTGTTGGCCGGTCCCTCGCTCTCGGTCTTCGCGGTCGGCGACGATGATCAGACCATCTACGGCTACTCCGGCGCCACGCCGGAGTGGCTCGTCGAGTTCGAGCGGTACGTTCCCCACGCCGCGCACCACGCGCTGGAGGTCAACTACCGCTGTCCCGCGCCAGTCGTCCGTGCCGCGCACCACCTGGTGGCGCACAATCGGGTGAGGGTGTCCAAGGCGATCCGTCCGGGCGTGCACAACGTCGTCGACGATGACTCGCTCCGCGTTCGTGCGACGCACGACTCAGTGGCGGCGGTGGTTGCTCGCGTTCGCGAGTTGGTGGATCAGGGCGCGGCACCCCAGGAAATCGTGGTCCTCTCGCGGGTCAACGTCCTTCTCGTCCCCGTGCTGGTGGCGCTGATCGAGTCAGGAACGCCCGTGACGTTGCGCGGCACCGACGCGTTCGTGTCGAGCCCCGGGGTGGACGGTGCTCTCGCGTGGCTACGCCTGGCAATGGACCCGCGCGCCTTGGCGGGCGCCGACGTCGTGGCGGCCGCGCGCCGGCCAGGGCGCAGTATTAGCCCCAAGGCCCTCGAGTGGATGAGCGAGCAGTCGACGTTGGAGGGCCTCGGCCGTCTGGCCGCGAGGCTGGATGAGCGCACGTCGCGACAGATCGCCGGCTTCGTCACCGATGTCACCCGACTCGCGACGCACCTTCGCCGCGCGACGAGTGCGTCAGCCATCCAGTTCATCGGCCAGCAGATCGGGCTCGACCGCGATCTGACGAAACTGGACGTCGCGCGACAGGGGAAGAACAAGGCCTCGACCTTCGACGACATGCGGGCGCTCATCGCCCTGGGCCGCCAGCACGCGGATCCGAGAACCTTCGAGAGCTGGCTGAGGACGTCGCTGGGTTCGGCCCAGGACGCCCACGGCGTGGAGTTGGTCACGGTCCACAAGGTCAAGGGCCAGGAGTGGCCCCACGTGATCGTCCACGACGTCAGTGACGGCGTCTTTCCCCACCGCCTCAACGAGGACCTCGAAGAGGAGCGCCGCGTCTTCCACGTGGCGATCACCCGCTGCGTGCGGTCGCTGACGATCGTGGCCGACGCCGATGCCCCTTCGAGCTTTCTCGCGGAGATGTAGGCGACGTCCGCCGCGGACCGCGCGCGCTCGCCGATCACGAGGGGCGCGACGCGAGTGGCGCCACCGGCGCGCGCGCCACAAGGGAGCGGCGCCCTCCAACGGGACCCGACCAGCGAAGTCGGCCGACGTCGCGGTCGCAGTGAGGCGTCGTCGTGGCGGCGAGCCGGTCAGGGCGCGGGTGAGGATGAGCGGTGCGCGGCTCGGAGGTGAGCGATGAACCAGTCGCGAGCAGCCTCGGCGGCGGCCTCGAGAGTGCCGGGCTCCTCGAACAGGTGCGTGGCGCCCGGGACGACGAGCAGACGGCTCTCGCAGCGCAGCTGGGCTTGGGCGTGGCGGTTCAGCTCGAGGACCACGTCGTCGTCGCCGCCGACGATCAGCAACGTCGCGGCGGTGACGTCGCCCAGTCGCGGACCGGCGAGGTCGGGTCGCCCGCCGCGCGACACCACGGCGGCGACGGCCACGTCGGGTTCGCTCGCCGCCCAGAGCGCCGCCCCCGCACCCGTGCTGGCGCCGAAGTAGCCCACTGGGAGGTTCCCCACGTCGGGCTGGGTCGCGCACCACGCGGTGACCTCCACCAGGCGCCGCGCGAGCAGTGCGATGTCGAAGACGTTCGCCCGGTCGCGCTCCTCGGCGACGGTCAGCAGGTCGAAGAGAAGGGTCGCGAGGCCCGCGTGATTGAGCACATCGGCCACGTAGCGGTTGCGAGGGCTGTGGCGGCTGCTGCCGCTGCCGTGCGCGAAGATGACCAGGCCGGTGGCGTGCGCGGGCACGGTCAACCGGCCGGCGAGCGTCACGTCACCGGCTGTCACCCGCACCTCCTCGTCGCGCGCAGGAGGGTCATCCCTCGCGTCGTACGACGTGGCGGGGACCGGTGAGGTCGCGGCGCGTTCGAGGCAGTCGACGACCTCCTCGTCGGTGGTCTGGGTGAAGTTCTCGTAGAACTGCCCGATGGCGTAGAAGGGATCCGGGGTCTCCAGGCACACGAGCTCGTCGGCGGCGCCGCCGAGGCGGGCTTCCCAGCCTCGCGGCGCCACCGGCACCGCGAGGACCACCCGAGCCGCTCCCTGGGCGCGAGCCACCTGGCAGGCGGCGCGCGCGGTCGATCCCGTCGCGATGCCGTCGTCGACCACGACCACCGTGCGGTCCTCGAGGGGGATGCGCGCACGCGATCCACGGAATCGGTGCACGCGTCGCTCGAGTTCGTCACGTTCGCGGCCCTCGACGCGCGCCAGCTCGCGGACGGATACGCCCGCCGCACGTACCACCTCGTCGTTGATGATGCGCACGCCGTCCTCGCCGATGGCCCCCATGCCCAATTCGGGTTGGGACGGCACACCGAGCTTGCGCACCACGATGACGTCCAGTGGCGCGCGGAGGGCCGCGGCGACCTCGAAGGCCACCGGCACGCCGCCACGGGGCAGGCCCAGCACCACCGGCGAGTCCTGGCGCAGGTGCGCCAACCTCGCGGCTAGGCGACGTCCGGCGTCGGTCCGATCCAGAAAGATCACGACGACCTCCTTGCCCTACCCACGATCCCCGGTCGGCGTCGTCGGCGCCAGGGCCGATGGTCCCGATCTCGGGGGCGGCGACCGTGGGACCTACGTCCCTGTCGGCCGCTCCGGCGCGATCGTAGGTTGGCGGTGATGCGCCCGCGTTCGCCCGACCGGGTTCCGACTTGGAACGAGAGGTCCAGCCCCGGGGTGCGCGCGGCTCGAGGGGGCCAGTCACCCTTCGGCCGTGGTCCGCGCGCCGACCGTGCCGCGCTGGCGCCCGGGGCGCCTTCGCGAGAAGGAGGAGGTCGCGTTCGTGGATGCGCGGGTGAGGTGTCCACATCTCCCACGGGCGCCGCGCGGCTCCCGTGAGCAGGGCCGCGTCGCTCTCGGTCACGGCAAGGGAGCTGATTGGCGACGTTGGCGGTCGCTACTCCACGGAGATGGGCATCGACGTCGCGGCGGGTGACGCGCAGGTGGAGCGATGGTTCGTCGCCGCGACGCTGTTCGGCACCCGTTTCGGTGCTCGCGTCGCGCAGCACGCGTACGCCGAGCTGTACGGCGCCGGGATCAACCGGATCACGGACGCCGCGAGTCGAGCCTGGAGCGACCTCGTCGCCCTCCTCGACGCGGGTGGCTACGCGCGCTACGACTATCGCACCGCGACGCGTCTCCAAGACCTGGCCCGCGTGGTGCTCGAGCGCTACGCCGGCGAGGTCGCCCAGATCGGTCGGCGCTTCGTCACGCCCGACGCGCTCGTGGTCGCGCTCGACGCACTGCCGGGTTGGGGACCCGTCACGATCAGGCTCTTCCTACGAGAGCTGCGCGGGGTCTGGCCGGGCGCCGCGTTGCCGCTCGACCCCCGAGCCCTGGACGCCGCGCGTCGCCTCGGCTTCGTTCGCGACGCCGACCCCGAGGGGGACGCCCTCGGGCGCATCACCGACATCGCCCGGCGGGCCGGCTGCGACGAGCGCGACCTCGAGTCGGCGCTGGTTCGCGTCTCCCTCGCCCGCCCACCGACGCCGTGACGACGAGGCGCCAGCGCCGTCGTCGGGCGTGGTCGCCGCCGATCGCCGCTACGGTCCCGTCCCCTCGGCGACGACCGTCCAGCCCGTCGCCAGTCGGGCCACGGTGACGAAGTTGGTCGGCGCCTGCACGACCGGGTAGGGCTTGTGGGTCGCCTCGACCATCACCGCGGCGGCCGCGTTCGAGGGCACCGAGCCCACGTATTCGCTGGTGGAGCCGTCCGGATTCGCGCAGCGGTGGACGCCGGGGGACTGCTGGGCCACGTTGAGCACCCACTGCCGGTTCCCGACGAAGGAGACCGGGCCGAGGTGCTTGGCGTCGTAGTACTGGGTGACGACCGCGCGCACCGTCGGCGCGAGGGGAGACGTCGGCGAGGTGCCCAGCGACCAGCACGCGGCGACGGCGCCGGTCGGGGTCACCGCGTTCGAGCGGGTCGAGACGGCACCGAGCCCGACGGAGTTCCTCGCGGCCACCGTGAACGAGTACGCGGTGCCGTTCCTGAGGTGGTGCACGGTGCACGAGGTCGTCGCCGTCGTGCAGGTTCGCGCGTCGGGTCGCGAGCTCACCGTGTAGCTCACGATCGCCGCACCGCCGTCGGACAGCGGAGGGGACCAACTCACGAGGGCCGACTGATCGTGGACCACGGCGTGCACCGACCGCGGGGCGGACGCGACCGACGCCGTCGTTCGCAGCGAGTAGATCGTCCCGGCGACGATCGCGGCGAGAACGACGACGATGACCCGTTGCGACCGAGTGATCTTTAGTGAGTCCACTCATGCCGCACTCCTCACGGA
>JBMFWX010000082.1:0-6485 GCA_049964855.1 Acidimicrobiales bacterium | reverse complement strand
TTCGTGACCCCGTCCACCACCGCGGCGACCTGCTCCCCGAACTCCTTGGTCAGCCAGTCGATGGTCATCCCGGTGTCCTCGACGGCGTCGTGCAGCAGGGCCGCGGCGATGGTCGGTGCATCCAGGCCCAGGTCCGCCACGATGTCGGCCACGGCGATCGGGTGGGTCACGTAGGGTTCGCCCGTGCGGCGCAACTGCCCCTCGTGAGCGGCGATCGCCGCCTCCCCGGCTCGGCGGATCAGGGGCTCATCGCCCTCCACGTGGTGCTCGTGGTAGCGCGCGATCAGCCGTTCGAGCGAGGTCGTCAGAGCCACGTCGCTCGAACGAGTGCTGACACTGACCATGCGGTCAGCCTACCGGTGACTATCGGCGCTTCGGCTTGCGCGCACGCGCCTGGATAGCGGGACCCGTCGGGCGCCCCGGCGACGTGGGGCGCGAGATGGAACGCGACTTGGTCGCTCCCTCCGATCCGAGCATCGCCGCCGCGAGGGGCGTCAGGGCGGGCCGCTGCGCGCGCTGGCTAACCCGTTGGGCCAACTCGCGGAACCGGGGCTCGCGCTCCTTCAGTATCGACAACAGCGGACTCGCGATGAAGATCGACGAGTACGCACCACTCAACAGGCCCACCACCAGCGCCAGTCCGTAGTTCTGCAGCGTCGTGGCGCCCAGGATGTAGGCGCCGACGATGAGGACGGAGAGAACGGGCAGAATCGCCACCAGGGACGTGTTGATCGAGCGGGCCAGCGTCTGGTTCATCGACAGGTTCACCATGTCGGCGTAGCTCAATTCCCCGGACTTGAGCACGCCCGCGGTGTTGTCGCGCACACGGTCGAACACCACGACCGTGTCGTAGAGCGAGTACCCCAGGATCGTCAGTACCGCGATCACCGTGTCGGGCGTGATCTGGAAGCCGAAGAGCGAGTAGACGCCCACCGTCACCAGGAGGTCGTGGATCATGGCCACGAAGGCGGCCAGCGCCATCTTCGGCTCGAAGCGCAAGCTGATGTAGGCGATCACCGCGATGAAGAAGACGATCAGCGCCTCCAGCGCTCGCTGGGTGATCTGCCCGCCCCAGGTCGGGCCGACGCTCGCCGTCGACACCTGGTTGGGTGACGTTCCGGCCACTTTGGCCATGGCGTTGACGACCCGCGTCGTGATGGCGTTCTGACGCGCGCTCGACAGCGAGTTGAGATCGGCGGTGACCTGGTAGGTCTCGCTGCCCAGCTTCTCGACGGTGGGCTGAGTGAGGCCAGCGGCCTCGACCGTGTTGGTCATCGCCGTGATCGACGAGTGGGGCGCCAGCACCTCCCACGAGCTGCCACCGCGAAAGTCGATCCCCAGATTGAAGCCCCGCAGGGCGAGCGACCCCATGCCGAGGACGATGATGGCCAGAGAGATCGTGAACCAGGTTCGCTTGCGGCCCACGAAGTCGACGGTGGTGAGACCGCGGTAGAGCCGTCCCAGCCGCCCGTAATGGCGCGCCGGCTCGGCCAAACCGACGACGTCGTCGTTGTCACTCATGTGCGCCTCCCGCCACCAGACCGGCCGCCATCGACAGCGCGGAGGTGCCTCCCGTACTGCGCCGGCCCAACAGCACGACCAGCGGACGCGTGAAGTACCACGTGATCAGGATGTCCATAATCGTCGACAGCCCTAAGAAGAAGGCGAAGCCGCGCACGTCGCCGACGGCGATCAGGTACAGCAGAACCGCCGCGAGCAGACTCACGGTGTCGGCCGCGAGCACCGTGCGCCAGGCCGAATGGAAACCCCGATCGACCGACGTGCGAATCGAGCGTCCCGCCCGCGTCTCGTCTTTCAATCGTTCAAAGTACACGACGTAACTGTCCACCGTGATGCCGATCGACACGATCAGACCGGTCACGCCGGCCAGGGTGAAACTCGGAGCCAGCGCCGTGTGGCCCAGTGCCGAGATGATCGCCCACAGCAGCGACCCGGTAACGCCAAGGCCCAGCACGATGACCAGGCCCAGTAACCGGTAGTAGACGATGGTGTACAGCAGCACGAGAGCCAGACCCACCAGGCCCGCTCCGAGACCGGCCACCAGCGCGCTGTGGCCCAGAGTCGGCGACACGGTCTGGGTGGTCAGGGCGACGAGGCGCACGGGCAGGGCGCCGAACTGCATCGCCAGAGCCAGGTTCTTCGCCGACGTCTCGGTGAAGGAGCCCGAGATCTGACCGGATCCCCCAAAGCTCGCCGGTGAGGAGTTCGTCGGTTGGATGACCGGCGCGGACTGCACCACGCCGTCGAGCTCGATCGCGACCAACTGGTGGAAGTTCGCGCGAGCCACCGAGTCCCACAGGGGACTGCCCGAGGACGTCAGCGTGTAGTTGACAACCCACGCACCGGCGGTGTCCTGCTGGGCGACGGCTTTACCGATGGACTGACCGGTCATCTGAGCCGGGCCCAGCAGGTAGCGCACGCCGCGGCTGCCCAAGACCGGCAGGATGACGTCCCTGTTGGCGGCGTCCTGGGCGGGCGTCGTAGTGGCGATCGAGGAATAGGCGGGGTCCGCGGGGATGTTGTTCATGGTGAAGCCGGCCACCGTGTTAGGCGCGGGCTGCACGTTCAGGTTCGCGGCG
The DNA here is from genome assembly GCA_049964855.1 of Acidimicrobiales bacterium. Classification (GTDB taxonomy): domain Bacteria; phylum Actinomycetota; class Acidimicrobiia; order Acidimicrobiales; family RAAP-2; genus RAAP-2. The sequence continues at coordinate 3,885 of JBMFWX010000082.1, read as the reverse complement.
CTCAGTTGGTACTGGCTGGCGCAGGGCGGGATCTTCGTGACCGCGTGCGCTGACTTGGACGGCGGGGCCACCTGGCACAGCACCGGGCGAAAGAGGAGCTGCGCCGTCTGGCCGATGGTCGCGAGCACCTGGCGCGCGTCCGAGACGCCCGGTACGCTCACGACCACGTCCTTGCCCTGCAGGTTCACCTGGGCTCCCGAGACGCCGAGACCGTTGACCCGGTTGCTCAGGATGGTCACCACTTCCTGCATGTTGGCGTTGCTCGTCGTGGTGGCTGGCTTGTAAACCACCGAGAGGCCCCCCGCGAGGTCGAGACCCAACTTCGGACCCCAGCCCATCGAGAGCGTCGTCACCAGGGCCCCAATCGAGATCACGATCGTCAGTGCCAGGCTGACGATCAGTGATCGACGCGATCCGGCTGACGTCGCCATTACTGGTGATCGCCGTCGGCGGCTCCATCGCCGTCGGCGGCCCCGTCGCCAGGGTGATCGTCGTCGTCGCGAGACTCCGGCACGACCGGATCGAATCGTCGGGCGATCGCCGAGGGCACAAAGTCGAGCTCCACCCCGCTCGCGCTGCGCAGCGTGATCAACTCGTCGCTCTGGGAGATCACGGTGCCCACGAATCCGCCAATGGTCTGGGCGCGGTCGCCCACTTCGACCTTGCGTACCGCGCTGCGCGCGGCCTTCTGCTTCCTTGAGCGCGGTCGCAGGTACAGGAAGTACAGCGCTGCGAAGATCACCACGTAGATGATCAGGATCGACGACGAGCTACCGCTCGAGGCTGCGAACATGTGGGAATCCTCCGTCAATAGACCACCGAAACCCTAGTCGGTCCGCGGCGCTTGGCTAGACCAGGCCGCCACCGGGCGGTGTGCGTCCGACGTGACGGTACCCCCGCTCGGTCGCCATCCGCCCCCGCGGGGTGCGCACCAGGAACCCCTCGCGCAGCAGGTACGGTTCGTAGGCGTCCGCGATGGTCACCGGCTCCTCCCCACAGGCGTGGGCTAGGGTGACCAGTCCCACTGGCTGACCCGAGAACGGTCCGCACAGCAGGTCCAGGATTCGCCGATCAATCTTGTCGAGACCGACCTCGTCCACGCCGAACAGGTTGAGCGCCGCGGCGGCCACGGCCCCGTTGACCACCGGCTCGCCGCGTACGGCCGCGAAGTCGCGCACCCGGCGCAGGAGGCGGTTCGCGATACGCGGCGTGCCCCGACTGCGCCCCGCGATGACTTGAGCGCCGTCCTCCACGACGGTCACCCCCAGGAGCGCGGCCGACCTCGTGACGATCACCGACAGTTCCTCACGATCGTAGAGATCCAACTGGCCCACGAAGCCGAATCGGTCACGCAGAGGCGCCGCCACCAGGCCGGTACGCGTCGTCGCGCCGATCAGGGTGAACGCCCCCAGGTCGAGGCGGATCGCGCGCGCCGACGGTCCCCGCCCGATCATCACGTCCAAGCGGCGATCCTCCATCGCCGGGTAGAGGACCTCCTCCACGGCTCGTCCGAGCCGGTGGATTTCGTCGATGAAGAGCACCTCACCGTCACGCAGGTCACTCAGCAGTGCCACGAGATCACCGGGGCGGGCGAGAACGGGGCCCGACGTCACGCGCAGTGCGGCATCCATCTCGTGAGCCACGATCGCGGCCAGCGACGTCTTGCCGAGTCCCGGTGGACCCGCGAAGAGCAAGTGGTCGCAGACCTGACCGCGGGCGCGCGCCGAGCGCAGGACGATGTCGAGGTGACTCACCAGCTCGCGCTGGCCGACGAAGGACGACAGCGAGGACGGGCGCAGCGAGACCTCGACGTGGCGCTCGCCGTCGTCCGCGATCGGCCTGACGAGGTCGACGGGGTCGACGGCGACGTACGCGTCGTCCGCGGCGGCGCCCCTCGGCGCCAACTCGCTCTCGCGGCGCGTCACGAGTGGCGCACCCTCGCCAACGCGGCGCGCAGCGCCTCGCTCTCATCCTCGGGCAACGTGACGCCGTTGAGTGCGGCGTGGATCTCGTTCGTGCTGTAGCCCAGCGTGCGCAGCGCCTCGCCCACGGCGTCGCTGAGCCGGGTGACGGGAGGGGTGGCCACGTCCGGGGTCCCGGCGATCTTTCCCCGTAGCTCCAGCACGATGCGGCTCGCGGTCTTCGTGCCGATCCCGGGAACCCCCGAGAGGCGCCGCACGTCACCGTCGTCGATGGCGCTGGTTAGCTCGTCGTGGGTCATCGTGCGCAGTGCGGCCAGCGCCGTTGAAGGGCCCACGCCAGGCGTAGCCATGAGCAGGGTGAATAGGTCGCGCTCCTCGGTTCGCGCGAATCCGTAGAGGGTGATCGCGTCGTCGCGCACCACGGTCTCGACGAAGAGTTCCGTGACGACGCCCGGTGACGGCATCTCCGGTGTGGCGACGCGCACCTGGTAGCCCACCCCGTTGACGTCGAGCACCACCGTCCCGTCGGCGCGCTGGTGCACCACCCGCCCACTCAACCACCCGATCACGATGGCTGTCCCGCCGCCAGACGTCGCTCGGTGCGCGCCGTGACGAAGTAGGTGATTGCCAAGCCGAGCGCGTCGGCGGCGTCCGCGGGCCGTGGCACGTCCGCTAGCCCGCACAACCGCGCAACCATTCCCTGCACCTGGCTCTTGCTGGCCGCGCCGTACCCGGTCACCGCCAGCTTCACCTCTTGAGCGGTGAACTGGCGCACGATCATCGCACGTGAACCGGCCAGAGCCACCGCCACGCCACTCGCCTGAGCCACCGAGATGGCCGTTCGCGCGTTTCGCTGAAAGAAGACGCGCTCGACCACCACCGCATCGGGCCGCGTGTCGGACAGCAGCGAACTCAAGTCAACCAGCAGGGTCGCGAGACGCTGCTCGACCGGCTGCGCCGGATCCGTGGCGAGCACGCCCGCGCGCACCGCGTGAAAGCGTTCGGCGTCCTCGAGCGATCCCTCGATCAGGCCGAAGCCGCAGCGCGTCAGCCCCGGATCGACGCCAAGTACGAACATACGTTCGATACTACCGCGACACCCGCGCCGGTGGAGGCTTATCCTTCGAACGCTGCCAGCACCTCGTCGGGAAAGTCGGCATTCACGAACACGTTCTGCACGTCGTCGTGGTCGTCCAGCGCGTCCATGAGCCGTAGGACCTTCTTCGCCTCGCCCTCCTCGGTGACGGGGATCTCATTCTGGGCCACCAGAGTGAGCTCGGCACTGACGATCGTCACGCCAAAGGCCTCGAGCGCGTCACGCACCCTGCCCAGAGCGGTGGGGTCGGTGGTGACGACGTAGTTGTCGCCCGACGCCTCGAAGTTCTCCCCACCCGCCTCGAGAACCCACTCCAGCAGACGATCCTCGTCCAGCGGACCGCGCACCTCGACCACACCCTTACGGTCGAACTGCCACGCCACGGCTCCCGGCTCGGCGATCGAGCCTCCGTTCTTGGCGAACAGGTGCTTGATCTCAGCGCTCGTGCGGTTACGGTTGTCGGTCAGCGTCTCAACGATGACCGCGATGCCCCCGGGCGCGTAGCCCTCGTAGGTCACGGCCTCGTAGCGAGCCCCCTCGAGCTCCCCGGTGCCACGCTTGATCGCCCGCTCGATGGTGTCAATGGGAACGGACGCCTCGCGCGCCTTCTGGAACATCGTGCGCAGGCTCGCGTTGGACGCGGGATCGCCCCCGCCCTCGCGAGCCGCGACCTCCACCTGACGAATCAGCTTGGCGAACACCTTGGCGCGCGCACTATCCTTCGCGCCCTTACGGTGCTTGGTCGTTGCCCACTTCGAATGGCCGGACATAGTTCCTCCTGCCCCGCAGGGCGTAGCAATGCTAGCGAGAATTCAGATCGAATCAAGAAAAAGACGATGGATGCGCGAGTCTCCCGTCAGCTCCGGG
>JBMFWX010000081.1:355-6569 GCA_049964855.1 Acidimicrobiales bacterium | reverse complement strand
CTAGGGTGTGCGAGTGCTGTACCTGAGCGCGCGACAGCGCGAGGCGATGATCGCGACGTGCGTGCGTGCGCTGCCCGACGAGGGGTGCGGACTGCTGATAGGGCGCGGCGAGCGGGTCGAGGACGTGGTGGCCAGCCCCAACGTGGCCGCCTCGGCGCGGGTCTACGAGATCGACAGCCGGGTGCTGTTGGCGACGGACCGGCGCTGTGAGCGCGAGGACCTGGAGCTGATGGGCGTGTTCCACTCCCACACCCATAGCCAGGCGTACCCGAGCCCGACCGACGTGGCCCAGGCCCCCGACCCCGCGTGGCACTACGTGCTCCTGTCGCTGCGTGACGCGACCACCGTCGTGCGCAGCTACCGGATCGTCGGGGAGCGGGTGGACGAGGAGGAGGTGGTCATCGAGGGCGCGGGTGGCGACCCGGTGACCGCGACGACGCGACGGCTAGCGTGAGCATCGAGGGGAGGCGAGTGTGAACGAGTCCTATCCGGTAGTCGTCGACGTGGCCCTGCTCGCCCTGCACCTCTACCTCGGTCTCATGATCGCGGCGCACGGCTACCGCAAGTTCTTCGTCGGCGGGCGTCTCGCGGGCACGGCGGGCTGGTTCGAGTCGATCGGCGTGCGCCCCGGGCGCATCAACGCGCTGGCGGCGGCCTCGACCGAGGTGGGGGCGGGGATCCTGCTTACCCTGGGGCTGCTCACGCCACTGGCCGCGGCGGGACTGCTGTCGCTGATGGTGGTGGCGATCGTGACCGTGCACCGCAAGAACGGCTTCTTCATCTTCAACAAGGGCGAGGGGATCGAGTACACGCTCGGTCTCGCGGTCGCGGCTCTGGTGCTCGGCACGCTGGGTTCGGGCCGCTACTCCTTGGACGACCTGTGGCACCCGCTGCACTGGTCGACGACGACAGACTTCGTCGTCACCCTCGTGCTGGGCGTCGGGGGTGCGCTGGCCCAGCTGGCGGCCTTCTACCGACCGTCACGCGCCGCGTGAGGCCTCGCGCTCGCGAGTGACCGCGAGGACCGGTCACGCTCACGGAGGCGGGCGCTAAATTCGACCGCGTAGGTCAGGTATCACTTCACGCGAAGGAGACTCATGGCGGCGACCGTACGACTACCCACTGTTCTGCGACCGGCCGCGGGCGGCGCGACGACGCTCGCCGTCGAGGGCGCGACGATCGGTGAGGTGCTGATCTCTCTCACCACGTCCTACCCCGCGATGCGCGGCCAACTGCTCAACGACGACGGAACGCTGCACCGCTTCCTCAACGTCTACGTGAACGACGACGACGTGCGCTACCTTGGCGGCGTCGACGCCCCCGTGGGGGACGCCGACGAGATCACGCTGCTGCCCGCCGTGGCCGGCGGGGCCCACGGGTGACGCGCTACGCCTCGGTGCTCGACCTGATCGGGTCGACCCCGATCGTTGACGTGAGCGCCCTGTCACCGAAGGCCAACGTCACCATCCTCACCAAGCTTGAGGGACGCAACCCCGCCGGCTCGGTGAAGGACCGAGTGGCTCTGTCGCTGGTGGACGCGGCGGAGCGCGACGGCCGCCTGGTGCGCGGCCGCCCCGGTCAGACCCTGATCGAGCCGTCCTCGGGCAACACGGGCATCGCCCTGGCCATGGTCTGCCGCCTGCGCGGCTACGAGTTGACGGTGGTCCTGCCCACCAACGTGTCGCCCGAGCGTCGCCAGCTCCTGACGGCCTGGGGCGCGCGCATCATCGACTCGCCGGGTGAGGAGGGGTCCAACGGCGCGGTGCGCCTGGCGCGCCACCTGGCTGACGAGCACCCCGAATGGGTCTTCCTCTACCAGTACGCGAACCCGGCGAATCCCGCCGCGCACTACGCCACCACTGGCCCGGAGATACTGGCCGACGTGCCCGAGGTGACCCACTTCGTGGCCGGACTGGGCACGTCGGGCACTCTCATGGGGGTGGGCCACTACCTGAAGGAGCACCGGCCCTCGGTGCAGGTGTGGGCGGTCGAGCCCCCCAGCGGGGAGCTGGTCGACGGCCTGCGCAGCCTGGACGACGGCTACATCCCCCCGATCTTCCTGGATCAGGATGGCGCGGCACTGCTCGACCGCAAGGTAGTGGTGCGCCCGCGCGACTCGATCGAGTGGACGCGGCGTCTCACCGACGTGGGACTGTTCGTGGGCCTGTCGGCCGGCGCGACGATGGCCGGAGCGATCAAGTGCGCGGCGGAGATCCCTGACGACCAGAGCGCCACGATCGTCACCATCGCCAGCGACGATGGGTGGAAGTACCTGTCGACGGGGGCGTGGAGCGACGATGTCGACACCGTCGTGGAGCGCGCCCGGCGGATCATCTACTTCTAGTTCTGCATCTGTCTTCGCGCGGGCGTCCGCTACGGTGGATCCGACCAAGGAGCATCATGACGACCACGCGCGCCGACGGGCGTACGCCCGAGCAGGCTCGGGACCTGCGCTTCGAGCGCGACTTCACCGAGATGGCCGACGGATCGGTGCTAGTGAGCGTGGGCCGCACCCGCGTCCTGTGCACGGCGTCGGTCGAGAGCGACGTGCCGCGCTGGTTGCGAGGATCGGGCCGCGGTTGGGTGACCGCCGAGTACTCGATGTTGCCGGGTTCGACCAGTGATCGCGCCCATCGTGAGGCCGCACGGGGCAAACAGTCCGGCCGCACCCAGGAGATCCAGCGGCTCATCGGACGATCCCTGCGCGCGGTGACGCGACTCGAGGCGATGGCCGACCTGCAGATCACGGTCGACTGCGACGTGTTGCAGGCTGACGGGGGGACGCGCACGGCCGCCATCTGTGGGGGCTACGTCGCGCTGCACGACGCCGTGACGCGTCTCGTGCAGGCGGGACGTCTCGCCGAGCACGTGCTGGCGGACCTGGTTGGCGCGGTGTCCGTGGGCGTGGTGGACGGCGTCGCGATGCTGGACCTGCCCTACGAGGAGGACTCGCGCGCCGACACCGACATGAACGTGGTCATGACCGGACGCGGGGACTTCGTCGAGGTCCAGGGGACCGCGGAGCACGCCGCCTTCTCCCGCGCCCAGCTCGATCGGCTCCTCGACCTCGCGGCGGCCGGCATCGCACGCATCCACGACGCCCAGCGGGCCGTTCTGACGACGGCGCCGGCACCACGCCGGTGAGAACGTTTGTCCTGGCGACGGCCAACCCCCACAAGGCCGTCGAGTTGCGAGCGGTGCTGGAGGACCTCGGCGTGGCGGTGCTGGCCCGCCCGCGAGACGTGGCGGAGGTGGACGAGACCAGCGACACTCTTGAGGGCAACGCCCTGCTCAAGGCGAGAGCGCTCGTCGAGGCCACGGGAGTGGCCGCGCTGGCGGACGATACGGGACTGTTCGTCGACGCGCTCGAGGGCCGGCCGGGCGTGCGCAGCGCGCGCTACGCGGGGGAGGGGGCGAGCGACGCCGACAACGTCGAGCTCTTGTTGAGCGAGTTGGTGAACGTGCACCTCGACGAGCGTGGTGCGCGCTTCGTCACGGTGATCGCCGTGGCCTACCCCGACGGATCCTCGACGGTGGTGCGCGGCGAACTCGAGGGGGTCATCGATCACCACCCGCGCGGCAGCCACGGCTTCGGCTACGACCCCGTCTTCGTTCCTCGCGGCTCGGGTGGACGCACGTTGGCCCAGATGGACCCGGAGGAGAAGAACACGATCTCGCACCGCTCGCGCGCGGTGCGCAACCTGGTCGCCGCTCTCAGCAACTCGTAGCGCGAGCGCGCCGCCACCCGTAGGCTGGCGTCGTGAGCGACCGCGAAGTGCCGATGTTCCCGCTCGGGATGGTGGTCTTTCCGCACCAGGTTGTAGGGCTCGTGGTCTTCGAAGAGCGCTACCAGCAGTTGCTCGACGACCTCGACGACACGCAGCGATTCGCTACGTGTCTGATCGCTCGCGGCTGCGAGGTGGGTGGCGGTGACCAGCGTCACTCGGTCGGCACGATGCTGCAGATCGTCGGTCGCTCGAGCACCGCGCGCGGCCAGACCCTCCTCATGGTCGAGGGCCGCGAGTGTCTCGAGATCACGCGCTGGCTGGAGGACGCGCCCTACCCTCGGGCGATGGTGCGCGAGCGCCACTGCGATGACGGCGAGGTGGACGCGACGCTGTTGCGCTCGACGGCCGCGGCAGTCCGCGCGCTGCGCGCCCTGCAGAGCGAGGTGCACGCCGACGAGTGCCTACAGTCCAACTGCTCGATGTCCGCCGATCCGCTGGTGCGCACGTGGCAGCTGTGCGCGCTCACGCCGATGTCGACCTTCGACCAGTTCAAGGTGCTGTCGCGGCGCTATCCCAACGAGCGCTTGGCGCTGGTCAACGAGATCTGCTGCGAGCGCTACGGCGACTACCAGCGCATGCTGGCGCTGGACGCGGCGCCGCGCTGATCAGCGCAGGTCGACGAGGTCGACGACGAAGAGCAGGGTCTCTCGCGGGGCGATCACGCCTCCGGCGCCCCGGTCGCCGTAACCGAGGTGGGGCGGGATGACGAGTCGGCGGCGTCCCCCGACGCGCATACCCACCACGCCCCGGTCCCACCCGGCGATGACGCTCCCGGCGCCCAGCGCAAAGCTGAACGTGTCGCCGCGGTCCCAGGACGAGTCGAACTCCTCGCCACTGGACGCGCTGACGCCGACGTAGTGCACGATCGCCTGCCGTCCAGCTTCGGCGACATCGCCCTCGCCGACGACGAGGTCCTCGATCAGCAGGTCGGCGGGAGCGGGCCCCGAGTGGGGCTCGACCAGCGGCTTGTCAGATGCGGGCATCTCTAGCGCCGCCCGGCGCCGAGGGCGCGCACGTTGCGAGCCTCGCGGCCCTTGGGTCCGTGCGCCTCGTCGAAGCTGATGCGCTGACCCTGGGTGAGGGACTTGAAGCCGTCGCCCACGATGCTTGAGAAGTGGATGAAGAGGTCGTCGCCCCGATCGTCGGTGGCGAAGCCGAAGCCCTTGGCGTCGTTGAAGAAGCTGACCACGGCGTGGCCCGAGGTTCCGGCGGCGTCGCGAGCGGGACTCGTGGGACGGGGGGCCCGATCGGGCCGACCCCCACGCGGGGCGCGCGGACCGGCCGCGCGGTCGTGGCGTGGCGCATCCTCGCGGGGTCGGGCGGCGGGAGCCGATCGACGGCTCGCCGCCCGGACGGGCTGGGCCGTGCGCGAGCTGGTCGCGCGGGTGCGGGGACGGTCGTCGAGGCGCTCGGCCGCGGCGGCGTCGTCCACCGCCCCGAGGCGCAGCGCGGGTGCGCTCGCGGGCGGCTCGATCGACGCGGGCAGTCCGAGCGTGCGCTGGAGCCGGCGCACGGGGCCGACCACGTCGTCACTCACCAGCGAGATGACCACGCCGGTCGCGCCGGCGCGGCCGGTACGTCCGGAACGGTGCAGGTAGTCGGTGGTCTGGGTGGGCGGGTCGTAGTGCACCACTACTGGCAGCAGTTCGATGTGGATCCCGCGGGCGGCGACGTCCGTCGCCACCAGGGCGCGGACCTGTCCCCCCTGGACCTGGCGTAGGGCGCGCTCGCGCTGGGCCTGGGTGCGGTCACCGTGCAGCGCGACCGCGGAGATGCCGCGCTCGCCCAGTTGGCGTACCAGACGGTCGGCGCCGTGCTTGGTACGCGTGAAGATGAGGGCGCGCTCGTAGCGCTCGACGATGTCGGCGCTCACCTGGGGGCGCTCCTCGCGGGTGACCTGCCAGAAGTAGTGGTCGACGTCACTGGGCGACTCTTCGCCCACGACGTCGTGGATGGCGGCGTCATCGGTGAACTCGCGCACGAGCGACGCGACGTCTGGTCCCATGGTGGCCGAGAACAGCATCACGTGGCGCGTGGGGTTGGTGGAGGCGACGATGCGCCGCACCGCGGGCAGGAAGCCCATGTCGGCCATGCGATCCGCCTCGTCGACAACCACGGTCGTGGTGGCGCCGAGGTCGAGGGCGCCCTGGGCCAGCATGTCCTCGAGGCGTCCGGGGCAGGCGACGACGACGTCGACGCCGTAGTTGAGCGCCTTGCGCGCGACGTTGTACGAGGTGCCGCCGTAGATGCAGATGATGCGTCGGCCCCGGTCACTTGTCAGTTGGGCCAGCTCGCGCTGCACCTGGGCAGCCAGCTCGCGGGTCGGCACGAGGATTAACGCGGTGGGCTTGCGTGGTCGCGCCGTGGCCAGACGGGCGAGGAGCGGCAGGCCGAAGGCGAGCGTCTTGCCCGAGCCGGTGGCCGCC
>JBMFWX010000081.1:0-345 GCA_049964855.1 Acidimicrobiales bacterium | reverse complement strand
CCTTGCCGACGACGTCGCGACCGGCGAGGGCGTCGGGCAGCGTCGCCACCTGGATGGGAAAGGCCTCGGTGATGTCGCGCGCGCGCAGGCGATCAACGAGGTTGGTGGGCACGCCGAGTTCGGCAAAGGACGGGGACATATGACTCCTACGAGTTGAGATGAGTCCAACTCGAAACGTCACAGTCGAATCGGTCTCCACCGCGAGGTGCGGTGACACGAGTTCTCATCCTAGCAGCGCCGTCGCCGAGTCAGACGGCGAGTCGGTGGCGAGGGCCGTGCCCTCAGGCGACGCGCTCGGGTGGTGCGCTCGGGTGGTGCGCTCGGGTGGTGCGCTCGGGTGGTGCG
>JBMFWX010000080.1:0-6594 GCA_049964855.1 Acidimicrobiales bacterium | reverse complement strand
AAGTTCATTGCTACGCAGTCTTGCGGTGAGGTGTGACATCAGTTGGCCACCCCTCCGACGAGGCTGGTGGACGACATCGTCGTGAAGCCTCCACGAGAGTGCCGTGAACGCGGTGCCCGATCGATCGTAAGGCGCCGGCATCCTCGTGGCATGGGCATCCGGGAACTCCCACGCCCGTCGCACCCGCGAATGGTCTCGTTAGCATGAGCCGATGTCAAGCAGTCGGTACGGGTCGCTCGCCTGCGGCGGCGACCAGGTGATTCAGACTCACGATCTGACCAAGGTCTATCCCGGTGCGGACTTTCGCGCCGTGGACGAGCTGAACCTCTCGGTCACCGCCGGTGAGATTTTCGGCCTGCTCGGCCCCAACGGCGCGGGCAAGACCACGACCGCGGGGATGCTCACCACCCGGGTGATCCCAACCTCGGGCAGCGCCCTCATCGCGGGTGTCGACGTCGTCACCCACCCCACTCTCGCCAAGCAGTTCATCGGTGTCGTGTCCCAGTCCAACACCCTCGACCGGCAGCTCACGGTCTGGGAGAACCTCTACTTCCACGGACGGCTGTTCGGGATGTCCGCCCGCGAGTCGCGGGCGACCGCTGACCAATTGCTGGTGCAGTTCCAACTGGCCAAGTGGACCAAAGCGTCGGTCTACGCCCTCTCGGGCGGGATGGCCCAGCGGCTCATGGTCGCTCGCTCCATCTTCCACCGTCCCGCTGTCCTCTTCATGGACGAGCCAACGGCCGGGCTCGACCCACAGAGCCGACTCGCTTTGTGGAACATACTGCAGAAGCTCAACGCCGACGGGCAGACGATACTTCTCACCACGCACTACATGAAGGAAGCCGACCAGCTCTGCGATCGCGTGGCGATCATGGACCACGGCAGAATACTCGCGCTCGACACCCCCGCCGGGCTCAAGCAGTCCGTCGGGATCGACACGATCGTCACCGTACGCGCCGCCGGCGACCAGGCAGCCCTCGCCGCCGTGCTCGAGGCGGGCGTCGCGGGAATCACCACGGTCCGTGCGACGCCCGACGCGCTCGAACTGCACGTGCACGACGGCGATCGTCTGCTCGCCCGGGTCATCGCCGCCGCCGAGGGAGCCGGCTTCGCCATCAACGACGTGTCCGTGGCCCAGCCCAGCCTGGAGACGGTCTTCATCAGCCTCACTGGAAAGGACCTGCGCGACTGATGGAGGCGAGCGCGACCGACACCACGACGGCACCGAGCATCGTCATGGGTCCTCGACGCTCGCCGCTGTCGTCGAGTCGCGCCGCCCTCGGCGCGCTGATGTTGCGCGATGTTCGCGTCCTGTGGGGGGACTTCGCGATCTTCGTGCTGCGAACGATCGTTCAGCCCTTCCTGCTCTGCTTCGTCTTCCTCTACGTCTTCCCCAAGATCGGACAGTCCGTTGGCGGCGCGCAGGGCGAGGCGGCCTTCGCCACAGTACTGGTCGCCGGCGTGGTGGGCATCTCGGTGATGTTCCAGGGCGTGCAGTCAGTGGCGCTGCAGATGTCCCAGGAGTTCGGCTACACGCGCGAGATCGAGGACCGGGTCCAGGCTCCCTGCCCGATCTGGCTCGTCGCGGTCGAGAAGGTCCTCTCGGGTGCCGTGCAGGGACTGATCTCCGCGGCGATCGTCCTACCCATCGCGTCGGTCGTCCACGCCCGCGGCGTCGAGGCGCAGATCCATCTGCACTGGGCCGTGCTCCTCACCCTCGTCCCACTCGCGTGCGTCGCGATGGGATCGCTCGGCCTCGTACTCGGCACCAGCTTCAAGCCGCAAAACATCGGCATGATGTTCGGGTTCGTCATCCTGCCGATCACCTTCCTCGGCGGCACGTACTACCAGTGGACCCGCCTAGCACCGGTGAAGGTCGGCTCGTGGCACTGGCTGCAGACCATCGTGCTCGTCAACCCGCTCCTCCACGTGAACGAAGGAATGCGGGCCGCCTTCACCGACGTGCCGCACATGCACCTCTACGTCGTCTACCCGGTGCTGCTCGGTTTCTGCGTCAGCTTCCTGTCGCTGGGCATCCGCAACTTCCGTCGCCGCGTGCTCTCCTAGGGAACCAGTGCGAGCCGGATCGCCTCTCACCGTGATCGGCGCTCGCGTCGACGGTGCACGGCGCAGGTGGCGCTCGACGGCAAGTGAACGCCGACGGGTCAGGCGGGACGTGTGCGCCGAGGGGTCGGGGTGAGGAGTGAGGGACCGACGCCTCTCACTGCGGCGCGGTGATGGCGGCGGCGACCGCCTCGGGATCCGCGCACCCGACGATCCACTCGTCCTGGTCCGCACCCGCGAGCCGTACTCGTACACCGCGCGGGGTGTCGCGGTGCACGGCTGCGAAGATCGTGGTGGCGCCGTGCACCGTCGCAACTTCGGTCACGCCGGCCAGACGGGTCCCGACCTTTTGGGCCGATGATGTCCGCGGCGCCGTGGGCGTCGTCGAGCACGTCCACCCCGACGACCGCCGATCGCGGAACGCGAAGATCACCGCGAAGGCTCTCCAACCTCTCGGCTCGCGTCAGTGTGAGGACGAGTTCATCGGTCTTCACCGTCAATTCCGCCATCGCGCCTCCCGACCTCGAGTCTCCCCTCGACGCTCGACCAGCCCACGAAGCGGAGTCCGTCGACGCGGCTCGACAGACTGTGGGCCCCGAGCGCTCCATCGACCAAACAGGCCACCGCGCACGTCACGTGCGCGCCCGCCTACGGCTTGTCGTCAGTCCCGTCGTCCGGTGTGTTCGCTCACGGCAACGCGCGATCGCCAGCGGGGCGGGACACCAAAAAAGGCGCCGCACGAGTGCGACGCCTCCCCTGGCCTCGCCGTGGGGCCATTACGGCTCACCACGACTCTCAGACTGCTACTCGCTCAGACAGCGCGAACGTTCAGCGCTTCCTCGCCCTTCTTGCCGGGCGCCACGTCGAACTCGACGCTCTGACCCTCGTCCAGGCTCTTGTAACCATCGCCCTGGATGTTGGAAAAGTGTACGAAGACGTCATCACCCTGCTCGCGCGAGATGAATCCGAATCCCTTCTCTGCATTAAAAAACTTCACTGTGCCGTTAGCCACAAATACTCAATTCTCAAGACGGCAGGCCGACCAATTCGGCTGCTCGCCGTATCCAGCCTACTGGCAATCTCGGTACCGTGCGCGACCGACTCCGAAAAGGGCCACGTGCGGGGCGATCACCGGCCCGCACTCCGGTCGCGCCGCCACCGCACCCCGTGTCCCCGTGGCGGCTCGCGTCGAGCCCGTGACCCATCGCTCCTCCTCCTTCTCGGCCCGACCGACTCCTCGGATCCGTCGGACCGTACACTGGGGGTACTACTTTACGAAGGGTCACCACGCTTGTGAGCATTGCCACCGGTCCCCCGCCGGTACTGACCGGGGGCTTCGCCGGTGCGTTGACGCGGGCGGTGACCGCGCGCCTCGACCCCGAAACGCTGCGTGCGGCACGTCGCCGTCTGCACGTCAAGGCGATCATCATCGCCCTGTGGTACGCGGCGAGCTTCGCCGGAGTGATCCTGGCCTCAGGCTGGCTCGATGGAGTGGCGGCCGACACGTCGCTGGCGCTGGCCTTCGCCGCCGTCGGATTCAACATCCAGCACGACGCCAACCACAACGCGTTCTTCGAGGCACCCTCCAAGCGCCTGTCACGAGCCAACCGCATCGTCGGCTGGAGCATGTTCGTCGTGGGGGCCGACGCCAACCGGTGGCTCTACCGCCACAACACGCTGCACCACGGCTCGCCCAACGTCGCGGGCATCGACTCGGACATCAATCTCGGACCACTCGCCCGCCTCGCACCCTCCCAGCGCCGCTACTTCTGGCACCGCTACCAGCACCTCTACCTCTGGCCGCTCTACTGCTTCACGGTGCTCGAGATCATGTTCAACGACCTCGCCACACTGGTCGGCGCCTCGCGCCACGCCCGCAAGGCCCGTTCGCGACTCTCCGACGCGACGGTCGCGGTCCTCACCAAGGTGGGGTTCGTCGCCGTCATGCTGGGTCTCCCATCGCTCACCCACCCCTTCTGGACCGTGGCGGTGGGCGCATTCGCCGTGATCTTCGCGGTTGGCTTCCTGCTCGGCGTCGTCTTTCAGTCGGCCCACGTGGTCGAGGGCGCCGAGTTCGCTGAGGCGGGGACCCGCCCGCCCTACCAGTGGCACGAATGGCAGGTTCGCTCGAGCCTCGACTTCTCCCACGGCTCCGGACCCCTGAGCCGACTCTTTCGCTGGTACGCCGGTGGCCTCGATCACCAGACCGAGCACCATCTCTTCCCCCGCGTGCCCCACACGGCCTACCCGCTCATCGCCCCGGTGGTCACCGCCGTGTGCGAGGACTACGGGATCCCTCGCCGGGTCCAGCCGTCGTTCCACGCCGCCGTGGCCTCGCACTTTCGCCACATTCGGGCGATGGGTCGGCGCCCGCAGACCGTGCCCGTCGGCCCGTCCTGAAAGACGGCAACACGCTCGCGTAGAACCCGTCGGTAGTGGCCACGCAGTCAAGTCGAACGTGACGAGACGGAACAGGTTGACTCTCGGCACACGGTGGCACGACCGCATCGGCTGGCCGACGATTATGGACGTCGCTTTCGCGGACGTCAGTGGGGACCGGCGAGCAATCGGCTCGTGCGAGTTACTGCGTGGCCCAGGTGACGCCACCGGGACCGGCGAGTCGCAGGGTGCCGTGATCGGTCACCGCGAGGACGTCACGGGGATGACCGGAGGTGGCCGTGCTCCACGCGACGGCTCCGGCTGCGGTGACGGTGCTCAGATCGCCCGACGGCTCCAGAACAGTTCGTCCGCCGCGGGATCGCGCGTCGTTCCACCAGAGCGTCACGTGGCCGGCCGCGACGAGGCGCAGGGCTCCGTCCACGCTCATCGTCAATCGGCAGCGCAGGTTGGGCGACGACACGTACCATCCCGGCGCGAGAGACGTGCCCGGCCGCATCGCGTTCAGCGTGGTGTGGCTCGTCCACGACGTGCTCGCTCCGCTCACCAGCGCCAGCGCGCCGTCCGACTCGAGTTCCAAGTCGGCGCTCGCGCCCCCGGGGACTGCCAACCACAGGGTCTGTCCGACGGTTCCGATCACGCTCAGAGTCCCGTTGGCGACCAGCGCCGTGGCGCCTGGTGAGCCACTGGTCGGACTGGACCAGAGCGTTGGTCCCCCGACCTCCGAGTAGGTGAGTTGGCCGTCGGCGTTCATCGTGAGGGCGAACTGGTGATTCGGCGACAGCCGCGTGGCGCCACTGGGCACGACGGTGCCGTTGCGCAGCACGCTGGCGGTGATGCGGAGGGGTGAGGCGTCGGGACTCCCGCACGTCCCTGGCGGGCCCGTTCGGCCGAGGAGGTCGACGAAGGTGTACCCGCGCTGCTCGAAGTAGCGAATGATGTCGGGCAGCGCGGCGACGGTCGCCGGCATGGCGATCATCTGGTTGTGCGGCAGCACCACCGGGTGGTCCTGGCCGGTGGCACCCTCGACGACCGAGCTCTCGATCTCGTGGATCCAGTAGCTCGAGCCTGACCCCCGGGCCTCCCAGTCGTTGCCGCTGACGCTCCACATCCACAGCGTCTGTCCGTAACTGTTGGCGCTTGACAGGGTGGTCGCGTCGTAGTCCCCGTAGGGCGGTCGGAAGGCGCACGGTACGGTCCCGGTGAGCCGACGCTGCAGGATGGTCACCTGGGCGATCTCGTCCACCTGCGCGGGCCGCGAGAGATCGGTCATGACGGGATGGCTGTTGGTGTGGTCCCCTAGGAGGAACCCATCGGCGGCCTCCTCCCTCACCAGGGATGGGTAGTCGCTGATGTCCCATCCGATGTTGAAGAAGGTGGCGCGCACGTGGAACGCGCGCAGGATGTCGATGATGGCCTGGGTGCTGCGGCCGGGCCCGTCGTCAAAGGTGAGTGCCACCGTCTTGGGCGACCCGGGGACGGACGGCGCCGCGTTGTGGGCGCCCGGAGAGACCGGGGGGCACGACGACGCGATCGATGGCGACACGGGGGTGGCGCGGGACCCAGTCGCGGTGAGAGTCACGAAGCTGAGCGCAACGACGGCGCCCGCGACGAGCGATCTGAGAGTCCCCGGAAAGACCACACCGCCATTCTGGTTCACCAAGCCCGAGCGTCCCGATCGCGCACCAGCCCGACCGCACCCCGCCACGGCCTCTACACGGGTAGCGGCGGCTCGAGGTCGACTCCCACCTCGAGCACGCGACGTGGACACGTCGCGTGCCGAGCACCATCGGCCTTCGGGTGACAGCCGTGTCGTAGCGTGTCGTCGTGGCCAACGCGTCCGGGTTCTCCCGCAGCAGTGAATCCGAACGCGTCATGAGTGCCGCGCGAGCACCGGGGTGGAGCCTCGGCCTGGATCGGCACGGACAGATCATGGCCACGCGCGACTCGGGTCGAATCGGGCTGCCGTGGGTGGTTCGGGCCACCCGAAGCGGACGCGGCCTGCGCGTCGAGTCGTTCCAGCCGGGAGACGACACCGACGCCGAGGGCGCCGTCGTGGCCCTCATCGCGGGCAACCCACGCGAGATGGGTCGCCAGCTGCGCGAGATCCTGGGTGAGTTAGCCGCGAAC
>JBMFWX010000079.1:0-7108 GCA_049964855.1 Acidimicrobiales bacterium | reverse complement strand
GAGCCGGTGGAGGGATTCGAACCCACGACCTGACGATTACAAATCGCCTGCGCTACCACTGCGCCACACCGGCAGACGGCCAACCGAGGCTAGATACGGCGTGCCCGTAGACCTAGGCTAGGCGCAATGAGCGCCCCGACCTCGCCGCCGACTGAGTCGTCCCCCGGTTCGCACTATCAGCCGTCGCTGGGCGTGGTGCTGGTCATTCTGGTCTTGTTCGTAGGGGGCGCTTTCATTATCTTGCGCTCTCCGGGCGCGGCGACCTCGCCATCGGTCACGACGACGACGCTGCACCCGAGGGCGCGCGCCACGACCACGAAGCTGCCGTCGCGCGCGAGCGTGCGCGTCCAGGTGGCGAACAGCACCTCGGTGGCGGGGCTGGCGGGCAACTACTCCCAGAAGTTGACCACGCTCGGCTGGGATGTGCTCCCGGCCCTCAACGCGTCGAAGGTGGCGGCCACCATCATCTACTTCAAGCCAGGATTCCGTTGGGCTGCGCTGGAGATCGCCGCGCAGATCAAGATCTCGCAGAGCGCGGCGCAGCCGCTCGGACATCTCGTACCCGTGCCCAACGCGGCGGGCGACGACATCATCGTGATCCTGGGGCCGGACGCCGCGATCATCGGCTGAGCTACGACTCGGCGTCCGGCAGCTCGATCCCGAAGCGCACGAGGGCGGCGTGCAGCACGTCGACCGCGATGGGACGTAACTCATCGAGGGGGCGGTTGCGGTGGCGGCGCACGCCGAGGTCGACCTGGGCGAGGGATCGGACGCCGAACTTGCGCGCCACGTCGATCAGGAGAGCGATCTCCACCCCGTACGCGGACTCGAAGTCGATCGCCTCGAACGCGGACCGGCGTCCGGCCGTCTCGCCGGCGAGTGGCTGGCGCACCTCCCCGAGGCCCGGGTAGAGCAGGGAGAGGATCGGTCGGGCCGTCAACTCGTTGACGCGCCCGCCTCCGGTGGGCATGTCGTGCAGCGGGCGCTCGTAGTAGCCCTTGACCAGCTGGGTCTCGGGACGCTCCAGGAGGGGCTGCACCAGGCGGGCGACGAAGTCGTCCGCCGTGTTGACGACGTCGGCGTCGAGGAACACGACGATCTCGCTCCTGGTCTCCTCGAGCCCCGCCCGCATGGCCTCGCCCTTCCCGCCGGGTCCGCGCAGCGTCACGACGCGCGCGCCGTGGTGGTGCGCGATGGTGGTGGTGTCGTCGTTGGAGTGGTCGTTCACCACGACCAGCTCGTCGACCGGCGCCACGCCGTCGACGACGGCGTCGAGCACGGCGCCGATCGTCGCCGCCTCGTTGCGGGCGGGGACGACCACCGCAATGGTGCTCGCCCCGCGGCAGTCGTGGAACGAGTCGCGGGTGAAGTCGTCGCGGTCGAGGGTCCAGGGGGCGTCGACGTCGACCATATAAGTGACACTACGGTTCGCGTGCGGTGCACTTGACACCCGCCCCGCCGGTCGGCCATGATGGACAGGTCATCAAGAGCGACTGAGGGACGGGCCCTTTGAAGTCGCGACAACCAGTGCGAGCACGTTGTGTCGCACCAGGTGCCAAAGCCCGATCGATGAAGAGGAGTTATGAGTTTCGCCACAGGTCTTATCTGTCGAGAGTGTGGAACGGCTTACCCTGCGGAGGCGCGTTACGCCTGTGAGTTCTGCTTCGGTCCCCTCGAGGTGTCCTACGACCTCGAGTCGGCCAGGGGCGTGGTCACGCGCGAGTTGATAGAGAGCGGGCCGGCGTCCATCTGGCGCTACGCCCCGCTCCTGCCGGATTCGGGCTCGTCGCCGGTCGACCTGGGGGCTGGATGGACGCCGCTGCGTCGGGCCTCGAGGCTGGCCGAGGTGTTGGGCGTGCGCGAGCTCTGGCTGAAGGACGACACGCGCAATCCGACCGGGTCGTTCAAGGACCGCGTCGTGTCCGTGGCGCTGTCGAGTGCGCGCCGCCTGGGCTTTACGACGGCGGCGTGCGCCTCGACCGGCAACTTGGCGACGTCGGTGGCGGCGCACGCCGCCGCCATCGGCTGGCCGAGCGTGACGATCATCCCGTCGGACCTCGAGAAGTCCAAGATCGCGATGGCCGCGGTGTTCGGGGGGACGGTGCTCGGTGTCGAGGGCAACTACGACGACGTGAACCGTCTGTGCGTTGAGTTGGTCGCCGAGCACGAGGACTGGGCCTTCGTCAACGTGAACCTGCGTCCCTACTACGCCGAGGGCTCCAAGACGCTGGCGTTCGAGATCGCCGAGCAGCTCGGTTGGCGCGCGCCGGACCAGGTGGTCGTGCCGGTGGCCTCGGGCAGCCAGCTCACCAAGGTGGCAAAGGGGTTCGAGGAGTTCGTCTCCTTGGGACTGATCGACGGGCCCGCCCCCGTCCTCTTCGGAGCTCAGGCCGAGGGGTGCTCGCCCGTCGCCACCGCGTTTCGCAGCGGCGCGGACGTGGTGACCCCCCAGCGTCCCCGTACCATCGCGCGCTCGCTGGCCATCGGCAACCCGGCCGACGGCCTCTACGTGCTCGACGAGTTGCGCGCTCACGGCGGCGACTGCGGGTCGGTGCCCGACGCCGAGGTCCTGGAGTGCATCTCGCTGCTGGCGCGCACCGAGGGGATTTTCGCCGAGACCGCTGGGGGGGTCACGATCGCCTCGCTGCGCCAGATGCTGGCCCGCGGCACGATCGACCCGGACAAGTCGATCGTGGCGATCATCTCGGGCCACGGGCTCAAGACCCTCGACGCGATCGTGGACACCGCCACGGTCAGTTCGACCATCCGTCCCTCGCTCGCGGACGCGGAGGAGGCGCTGCGCTTCCACCAGCTGGTGGCGGCCTCGTGAGCGTCGTCGTTCGACTGCCCAGTCAGCTCCGCGCCCTGGTCGGAGGGGTCGGCGAGGTGCCGGTCGAGGCCGGGACCGTCCGCGAGGCGATCGTCGCGGTGGACGCGCAGTACCCCGGGGTGGCGTTTCGGGTCCTCGACGATCGCGGGGCGCTGCGGCGCTTCGTCAACGTGTTCGTCGCCGACGAGGACGTCCGGTTCCTCGACGGGCTGGACACCGTGGTCGAGCCCGGACAGACGGTCTCGCTGGTGCCGGCGGTGGCCGGAGGCTGACCTGCGTTAGCACTCGCCACGTGAGACTGCTAATATCGATCACGCACCACAACGGTGCAGGATCGCACTAGGAGGAATCACCGTGGCGAAATTGATCGCTTTCGATGAAGAAGCCCGTCGCGCACTCGAGCGCGGCATGAACAAGTTGGCCGACGCCGTGCGCGTCACGCTCGGGCCCAAGGGCCGCAACGTCGTGCTCGACAAGAAGTGGGGCGCCCCCACGATCACCAACGATGGTGTGTCGATCGCCAAGGACATCGAGCTCGAGGACCCGTACGAGCGCATCGGGGCCGAGCTGGTCAAGGAAGTCGCCAAGAAGACCGACGACGTGGCCGGTGACGGGACCACCACCGCCACGGTCCTGGCCTGGGCGATGGTCCGCGAGGGCTTGAAGAACGTGGCGGCCGGGGCGAACCCGATGTCGCTGAAGAAGGGCATCGAGTCGGCGGTGGAGACCGCCGTGGCCTCGCTGCGCGACCTGGCCAAGCCGGCCGACACCAAGGAGCAGATCGCCCAGGTGGCCTCGATCTCCGCGGCCGACACCGAGATCGGCGCCATGATCGCCGACGCCATCGACAAGGTGGGCAAGGACGGCGTGATCACCGTGGAGGAGAGCCAGTCGTTCGGCATGGACATGGACCTCGTCGAGGGCATGCGCTTCGACAAGGGCTACATCTCGCCCTACTTCTCGACCGACACCGAGCGCATGGAAGCCGTGCTCGAGAACGCCTACATCCTGCTGGTGTCGAGCAAGATCACGGCCGTGCGCGACGTGCTGCCGGTGCTGGAGAAGGTCATGCAGTCGGGCCGTCCGCTGCTGATCATCGCCGAGGACGTCGAGGGCGAGGCCCTCGCCACCCTGGTCGTGAACAAGATTCGTGGCACCTTCAAGTCGGTCGCGGTCAAGGCGCCCGGGTTCGGCGAGCGCCGCAAGGCCATGCTGCAGGACATCGCGATCCTGACCGGGGCCACCGTGATCTCCGAGGAGGTCGGCCTCAAGTTGGAGAACGCCACCCTGGACCTGCTCGGAACGGCTCGCAAGGTCGTGGTGACCAAGGACGAGACGACGGTGGTCGAGGGTGTCGGCACCGAGGACGACATCAAGGGCCGGATCAGCCAGATCAAGGCGGAGATCGAGAACACCGACTCGGACTACGACCGCGAGAAGCTCCAGGAGCGTCTGGCGAAGTTGTCCGGTGGCGTGGCCGTGATCAAGGTCGGGGCCGCCACTGAGGTGGAGCTCAAGGAGAAGAAGCACCGGATCGAGGACGCGGTCTCGACGACCAAGGCGGCCATCGAGGAGGGTGTCGTGCCCGGCGGTGGCGTAGCGCTGCTGCGCGCCCAGGCTCGGATCCTGGAGGCGGCCGAGAAGTTGGAGGGTGACGAGGCGACCGGAGCTCGTCTGGTCGCTCGCGCCGTCGAGGCGCCGCTGAACCAGATCGCGGTCAACGCGGGCCTGGAGGGTGGCGTGATCGTCGACAAGGTGCGCAATCTGGCCAAGGCGACCGAGGGCCTGAACGCGGCCACCGGGGAGTACGAGGACCTGATCAAGGCTGGTGTGATCGACGCGGCGAAGGTGACCCGCTCCGCTCTGCAGAACGCGGCCTCGATCGCGGCGCTCTTCCTGACGACCGAGTGCGTCATCGTCGACAAGCCCGAGGAGAAGTCGGCGGCCATGCCCGGTGGCGGCATGGAGGACTACTAGTCCTCGGCTCACTGCGCCGTTGTGCACGATCGCGGGGCCCTCGGGCCCCGCGATCGTGCGTTGTGGCCCTCGCGACGAGCGCGAGGACGACCCGTAGCATGGGGTTATGACGGCACCGACACCCCTTAGCCCCTCACGGGGTCTCAACGTCCTGCACCTCTTCTGTCACGTGACCGGACCGGTGGACGCGCGCGAGGTGAACGAGGCGGTCGACGACGCGCGAGCGGGCGGCCTGCAGGTGGTGACGGCAGCGATCATGGGGGCCAAGGCGGATCTGTGCGTCATGGTCCTCGGGGAGGACCTCTGGGATCTGCGTCGCTTCCAGACGCGCCTGCAGGGTGCGGGGCTGGCGGTGGCGGAGAGCTACGTGTCCGTGACCGAGGTCAGCGAGTACGCCGGCGGCATGCCCGAGAAGATGATCCATGACCGCCTCTTCCCCGTGCTGCCGCCCGAGGGGATGTCGGCCTTCTGCTTCTATCCGATGTCCAAGCGCCGCGGTGAGGAGAACAACTGGTACGCCCTGCCCTACGAGCGACGCGAGCAGTTGATGCGCGAGCACGGGCTGTCGGGGAGGAACTTTCGCGGGCGGGTCCTGCAGGTGGTGACGGGATCGACCGGGCTAGACGACTGGGAGTGGGGCGTCACCCTCTTCGCCGTGCACGTCGACGACCTCAAGGACTGCGTCTACACGATGCGCTACGACGAGGCGTCGACCCTCTACGGGGAGTTCGGCGCGTTCTACACGGGACTCGTCGGGACGGTCGACGAGGTGCTGGCGGCCACGTCGCCCGCGCGGGGCCGGTAGCCATGGACGGCGTCGTTCCCGAGAAGACGCTGCGCCGCTGGGCCGAGGCGCTGGCCGGCGTGGCGCGCACCGGACTGGGTTTCACGCAGAGCCAGTACGAGCGCGAGCGCTTCGAGGAGGTGCTGAAGATCGCCGGTGACATCAAGGTGGCGGCCGACGTGGGCCTCGAGGGCGTGCCCGACGCCGACGGCCGCGTGATCGAGTGGATGCGCGAGGTCGGCTCGGGGATCGCCGGGTACGCCACACCCAAGGTGGCGGTAGGGGCCGCCGTGACCAACGATCACGGCGAACTGCTCCTCATCCGCCGGGCGGACTCCGGCTTCTGGCTCTACCCCACGGGATGGTGTGACATCGGCTACTCGGCGCCCGAGGTGGTCGTCAAGGAGGTCGCCGAGGAGACCGGGATCGACGTCGAGCCCGTACGCCTCATCGGCGTCCTGGACGGGATGCGGCTCGGCGCGTCGCGCATTCCTCTGTACTCGCTCCTCTTCTTCTGCCGGGCCACGGGGGGTGAGCTCAACATCCACCCGCTCGAGTGCACCGACGCCGGGTGGTTCACCCGTGACGCCCTGCCCTCGCCGACGATCGGCGCGGAGCGCTGGGTCGACCCCATCTTCGCCGCGATCGACGGCGAGGTGCGCGACGTCTACTACGACGATCTCCGCCGCCCGGCGTGGCGGAGCGAGCCGTGACCGTAGAGGTGCGCCTGGCGCACCACGCGACCGCGGAGCTCGTCGACGCCCTCAACCGGCTGGTGCCCCAGCTGTCGTCGAGCGCTGCGGCGCTGACGAGCGACGACGTCGCCGCGATGATCGAGTCGCCCGCGACGCACCTCTTCGTCGCCACCTCGAATGGTGCAGTTGTGGGAACCCTGACGCTGGTGACTTTCTCCATTCCCAGTGGTGGACGCGCCTGGATCGAGGACGTGATCGTCGACGAGGCGATCCGGGGTCGCGGCGTGGGTGAGGCCTTGACGATGGCAGCCCTCGATGAGGCCCGACGATGCGGTGTGCGAACGGTGGATCTGACGAGTCGCCCGTCGCGTGTGGCGGCCAACGCCCTCTACCAGAAGTTGGGCTTCGTCGCGCGCGAGACGAATGTCTATCGTTTTCTCATAGAGAGTTCCGCAAACACATCGTCGAACAAAGTCTGAATCAGCGCTCAGCCGTTCGTCGGCGTGATTCCCGTGCTTGACAGCATTCGCCGGTACCCATGTCACGCGGTCCTTGTAATCTGATCACTGTGAAGACAGTCTTGGGAGAGATCGAGATGAACCGAGCGCGCATCGACGCTCTGGTGCACAAGCACCGGGGGATTTCCGCGTCGATCTTCGGGTCGGTCGCGCGGGGCGAAGAGACAGCGAGTAGTGACATTGACTTCTTGGTCGAGTTCGAGAAGGGGAGTTCGCTGTTTGATCTTCTACATCTGCAGGATGACCTCGAAGTACTGCTGGGCCGCAAAGTTGATGTTGTTTCCGTCGGCGGGCTGAAGAAAAG
>JBMFWX010000078.1:0-7197 GCA_049964855.1 Acidimicrobiales bacterium | reverse complement strand
CGCGTCATCGCCGGGGCCGCCGCGTACGGGAGCTTCGCGGACGCTCGCGTGGTGGCAAGCGTGCACGACGCGCGGGGTCAGCTTGAGCCCGCCGCTCGCGCCGTGGTGGAAGAGCAAGTTCGTCGCCTCGCCCCGGGGCTCCTCGAGCGGCGCGACGAGTCGCCGGTGGTCGCCGAGGCGCCGACGCCGCTCGAGGCGACGCCGCTGGCGGCGGGGCGGCCGTCGCGGCGGCCACGTGGTCGGCCGAGGGAGACCCCGGCGGTGAGCGACAGACCGCGGCGTGGGGGCGTCAACATCGTGGGTGACTTCACGGGCAGCAGCGACGAGGCGCACGCGGCCCGGACGCTCACCACCGCGCTCAGCGGATACGGACTGTCGGTCTCGACCACGTCGTACTGCGCGACGCGTGAGCGGGGCCCCTGGGAGTGGTCGCACCGCGACGGCGGCGACTACCCCTTCGAGACGACGCTGCTTGTCCTGTCACCCGAGGATCTGGCCAACTTCGCGATGGACGTGGGGGTGGCTCCCTTCGAGGGGCGTTACATGATCGGGGTGTGGCCGTGGGACTACGACGTCCCCTCGCCGATGATGGCCACGGCGGCGCGGATGCTCCACGAGGTCTGGGCGCCGTCGCGCTTCGCGGCCCGGGCCGTTGGGCGCGCGTCCGACGGCCGGGTCTCGTCGGTCGCCCTGCCCGCTCTCGCCGCGACGCGTCGTCGCGCCCCCGACGACGCTCGCTGCACGTTCGTGACGAGCGTGGACTTCCAGACGGGGGTCGAGCGGCAGAATCCCGACGGGGTGCTCGCGGCGTACTGCGAGGCGTTTCGCCCGCACGCCGGCCATAACCTGGTGATTGAGGCGCTGCACGCGGCACGCTACCCCGCGGAGCACGCTCGTCTGGCCGAGGCGGCGGCGCGACGCCCCGACGTGGAGGTGCGCGAGGTCAGCGACGGGCGACGGCTCCCGACCCTCGACGAGGGCGGGGACCAGCGTCTGTGCGTGGTCTCGCTGCACCGCAGCGAGGGGACTGGCCGGCTCCTCTCGCGCGCCATGATGAGTGGCGCGGCGACGATCGCCACCCGCCACTCCTTCGCCGAGGAGGTGCACGACGAGGGCAGCTGCCTCTTCGTGCCGTGCGCCGTGGTCCCCATCCCCGAGGCCGAGCGCCGGTGCGCGCCGGGCGGGCAGTGGGCCGAGCCGGACCTGGACGGCGCGGCGCGCGCGATGCGCACGCTGGCCGACCAGCCGGCCCGCGGCGAGGCCCTGGCGACCCGGGCGCGCGCGCGGGCGCGCCGGCTGCTGGCGCCGTCGGTCGTGGCGCGCGACGTGCGCGAGCGCGCGCGGGCGATCGAGGACCGGCGCCGCACCGCGGCGCCTCGGTAGTCGCGGGATCGGGGCTCGCGGCCCACTCAATTCCCGGGGGCGGTGGTCCGTAGGGGGAGGTGGAGCAAGGATGCTCCGTCTCCCTTCGGAGATCAAGTCAACAGGAGGACATCCCATGGCGGGAATCGATATCAACTACAACGCGGTGGCGGTGAATGCGTACAACAACCTCGACGCCACGAACACCTCACTATCCCAGGTCGTGAGCCAGCTGTCGTCGGGTCTGCAGATCCAGACGGCGGCGGACAACCCCTCGGGCTACGTGGTGGGCCAGTACCTGCAGGAGGAGGGCAACGGCTACACCCAGGCGATCAGCAACGTCCAGACCGCGGTGTCGGTGCTGCAGACCGCCCAGGGTGCGCTGGGCCAGGAGGCGGCGATCCTCCAGACGATGAACACGCTGGCGACGCAGGTGGCCAACGGCGGCACGCAGAGTGCCACGACGCTGTCGGCGTCGCAGGCGGAGTTCGCCTCACTGCAGAGCGAGCTCGACCAGATCTCGGCGAGCACGAACTTCGGCGGGACGGCCCTGCTGAACGGGTCCTACGCGGGTGAGACGTTCCAGGTGGGCCCCTACAACACGGCGAGCGACCAGATCGTCATCACCATCGCGTCGTCGAGCTCGACGGCGCTGGGCGTGAACAGCACGGCCGTCAGCATCGGCACGGTCTCTTCGGCCGAGGCGGCGATGACGGCGGTGCAGTCGGCCATCTCGACCGTCGCCCTCCAGGCGGCCGACGTGGGCGCGACCCAGAACCAGATGACCTCGCTGTCGGCGAACCTGACGACCGCCCAGGAGAACATCCAGGCGGCCCACGCGAACCTGGTCGACGTGAACGTCGCGCAGGCCACGACCCAGTTCGCGTCCCTGCAGATCCTGGAGCAGGCGGGCATGTCGGTGCTCTACCAGGCCCAGCAGCTGCCCAACCTGGCCCAGAAGATCCTGCAGTAGTCGCCCCGCCGCACTCCGGGGAGTCCCGGGGTGCGGCGGGCTCCGTGTACGCGCCGGCCCCGCGGGGCCGACGCGGCGGGCAATGAAGGAGGAGCGCATGTCGGCACCGGTGAGTTTTGGCGGGCTGCTGTCGGGACTGAACACCAGTCAGATCATCAACGCGGAGCTGGCGGCCTACGAGCAGCCGCTCCAGCAGTTGCAGGCCCAGCAGTCCAGCCTGTCGACGCAGGCCTCGGACTACCAGACCATCAACTCCGAGCTGCTGGCGCTGCAGCAGGCGGGCGACGCCCTCGCGAGCCCGTTGGCCTACGACCAGGCGTTCTCGGTGGCGTCGTCGAACTCCTCGGTGGCAACCGGCTCGGTCACGTCGGGCAGCCAGGCGGGGTCGATCTCGCTGGCCGTGGACCAGCTGGCCACGGGCTCCACCCAGATCTCGGCGGGCACCGTCTCGGCGACGAGCGACGTCGTCGCGAGCGGCGACTACCTCGTGGGATCGGGGGGCGCGGCGCTCGGCATTGTCTCCTTCGCGGGCCAGTCGGGACTCGCGGTCGGGGCGCACACGATCAGCGTGACCCAGGCGTCGGCGGGCGCCGGCGTCGTGGGTACGACCCCGCTCGCGGCGAGCACCACGATCGGCTCCACCAACGACACGGTGACGGCCACGATCAATGGCACGTCGTCGACGGTGACCATCGCGTCGGGCACCTATACGCCCACCCAGCTGGCGGCGGCCATCACTCTGGCGTCGGGTGGGACACTCAGCGCCACGCTGACCTCGGGTGGCGACCTGGCGCTCGCCACGACGCAGCAGGGGTCGAGCGCGTCGTTGCAGATCACGGGCGGTACCGCGCTCGCCACCCTGGGCCTGTCGACCAGTGCGCTGGTCTACGGCACGAACGGGATCATCACCGTTGACGGCACTGCGAACACGGTGACCGACATCGCGGGGAGCGGCACGACGACGGTGACCCTGACGTCGGGCAGCGGGGGCACACTGAACGCGAACCTGTCGGGTCCCCTCGCCCTGGGCTCGATGACGGCGCAGAACGTCTCGGTGGGCAACGGCTCGCTCGCGTCGGTGGTCAACGCCATCAACGCGGCCAACGTCGGCGTGACGGCCAACGCGCTCCAGGAGGGAAGCAACCAGTACGCGCTGGAGATCACGTCGAACGCGACCGGCCTGACCGGGGCGGCGACCATCGACGTGGCGGCCTTCGCGTCGTCCTCGCTCGGGGCGATGCAGACCACGACCGCGGCCCAGGACTCGATCGTGTCGGTGGGGGGCGTGGGAGGTCCGCAGGTCACCTCCTCGACGAACCAGGTGGCGGGCCTCCTGCCCGGGATCACGGTCGACCTCGGCCAGGTGAGCGCGACGCCGGTGACCCTCACTGTGTCACCCGACGGCTCCCAGATGGCCAGCCAGGTCTCGGCCTTGGTGAACGCGGCCAACACGCTGCTGAGCACGCTGGCGACGGACACCGCGTACGACCCCACGACGGGCGTCGCGGGCCCCCTCAACGGGGTGACGTCGCTGAACGCGCTGGCCCAGCGGGTCCTCGCGATCGTGGGCAACGCGGTGGGCACATCGGCCGTCGGCTCGGACGGGACGCCGGGCGAGTCCGCCGGCCTGGCCATCACGTCCTCGGGGACCATCACGTTCAACCCGACGGCGTTCGCGACCGCCTACGACGCGAATCCGACGGCCGTGCGGTCCATGTTCACCGAGGGCGGGACGTTCACGCCGTCGAGTTCGACCTACGCGGGCGAGGTGAGCGTGGCGGGGGCCAGTGACCAGACGACGCCGGGCAGCTACGCCGTCACGATCAGCCAGTCGGCCGCGCAGGGCCTGGACACCGGCTCGGTGGCCTTCGCCTCGCCGTCGTCGACGCTGAGCACGGCCGAGACGTACTCGATCACCTCGGGCACCGCGACGGCGACCTACGCGGCCAGCGCCGGCGAGACGGTGTCGTCGGTGGTGGCGGGCATGAACAGCGCCCTCGCGGCCGCGGGCATCGGGGCGTCCGCCTCCCTGGTCGACGTCGGTGGCTCCTACTACGTGCAGATGAGCTCGGCCGCCTACGGCTCGGCCGCGAGTTTCACGGTGGGAGCGTCCGGCACCGACCAGTTGGGTCTCACGACGTCCGGGACCACCTACACGGGGGTCGACGTCGTGGGAACCATCAACGGGCAGGCCGCGACCGGCGTCGGCCAGATGCTCTCACTGGCTGATCCCGCGAATCCCGCGAACGGGCTGGTGCTCCAGGTCACGACGACGGGGGTGACGTCCTCGACGCCGCTCGGCACGGTGAACTACAGTCCCGGCCTGGCCCAGGGGCTGGCCTACGTGGCGAACCAGGTGGTCTCGCCCGGCGGGCAGATTCCGGCGGCGCTGAGCGGGGTGAACGCGACCCTGACCAACGTGACCAGCGAGATCGCCCAGCAGAAGCAGCTGATCAGCACCCAGCAGGCGATGTTGGCCCAGGAGTTCGCCGCCATGGAGACCGCGCTGGTCCAGCTGACCTCGGAGAGCAAGTTCCTGGCGAGCTCCTCGTCTTCGTCTTCGTCCTCGTCCTCGTCGCTGTTCCCCTCGGGCTCGACGCTGAACGTCGGGTAGGTTCCCCGTGATCGCTCGCAATCCGGCGCTCGTCTACCAGGGCCAGGCGGTGCACACCGCGGACGGCCCCCATCTGCTGATCATGATCTGCGAGCGGATCGCGGCCGATCTGGCTCGCGCCGAGACCGCGATCGAGCAGGTGGACTACGCGACGTGCGACGAGAACCTCCAGCACGCCCAGCGCAGCGTACGGCTCCTGCGCGTCGCGCTCGAGCCGGACGGTTTTCCGGGCGGCCGCGAGCTCGAGTCGGTGTACGCCTTCATCGAGCAGCACCTGGTGCGCGCCAACCTCGACAAGAGCGTGGTGCTGGTGCGCGAGTGCGCGGATCTCTTCCACCCCATCCACGAGGCGTGGCGGCGTGCGGTGACCGTGACGGAACAGAGCGGTGATGCCACCCACGTGGGATGAGTACCTCGTTGACGTGGCGAACTACCTGTCGGCGGTGCGCTGGGCGGCCGAGGTCGGAACGGGTGTGGCGCCGGCCGCGCCGGCCCGTCCGGACGAGCTGCTGCCCGAGCGCTGTCGCGATGAGGCCGAGCGTCTCAGCGTCGCCTGCGACCAGCTCGTGGCCGAGTTGACGGCTCGTCTGGCCGCCGTCCGTGGCCGGCTCCCCGCGGCGCGCCCGCGGCCCCACGAGGTGGCCCCTCCCGCTAACTACGTCCAGACGGAGATGTGAGCCAGCGGCGCCGAGCGGGGTGGAAGTCCTCAATTTCGCGCCTCGACGAGGCGTAGAGCCTCTGGCGGGTGAGTCGGCCCAATGACCGTGCCCGGGTGATCGGTCTCGGGGGCGTGGTGGCACGACTGGCGCGGGGCGCCAGGACGCGGTGAGGAGACGTGGTGCGCATTGTCATCGAGGGCAACTTCTCACCGACGGGGAGCTACGGGATCGTCAACCTGAGCCTCGCCCGCGCGCTGGTGCAGCGCGGACACGCGGTCGCCCTGGTGGGTCTCGACGTCGATGACGCGCGATTGGCCGAACTGGCTCGCCCACCCTTCGGCCACGGGCCGAGTCTGGGGATCGGCGAGCCGGGTGAGAGCCCCGATGCGCGCATCCGTCAGGTGTGGCCGCCGAACTGGGCGCGGCGTGGCCCGGAGCGACTGATCGTGGTGCAGCCGTGGGAGTTCGGGTCGGTCCCCCTGTCGTGGCTGGACGCCCTGGCCGAGGTGGACGCCCTGTGGGTGCCGAGTGAGTACGTCAAGCGCGGCTACATCCAGTCCGGCGTCGACCCCTCGAAGGTGTGGGTGGTCCCCAACGGAGTCGACATCGACGACGCCGCGCCGCGTACTCGGGCGCGCGACGAAACCACCCAGCTGCTGTTCGTCGGGGGGACCATCTTTCGCAAGGGGATCGACCTGCTGGTCGCGGCGCTCGACTCGCTCGACGACGCGACGCTGGCGCGAACCAGCCTGGTGGTGAAGGACGTCGGCGCGGAGTCGTTCTACGTCAACCAATCGCTGCTGGGCGAGGCGATGTCCTCGCACCCGCGGGTCGAGACGATCACGGTCGTGGAGCGTCGCCACCTCGAGCGTCGAGCGGTCCTGGAGCTGATCGCCAACGCCGACGTGCTGGTGCATCCCTACCGGGCCGAGGGCTTCGGCCTGCCGGTCCTCGAGGCCATGGCCCTGGGCACCCCGGTCATCCACACGCGCGGCGGCGCGACCAACGAGTTCTGCGGACCCGACGAGTCGTTCCTGGTGCCCTCGAGCCTGCACGTGGCGAGCTCGCCGCTGGTCGGGAGCTGGGTCCTGGCCGATCAGTGCTACTGGTACGAGCCCGACGTGGGGGAGCTGGGTCGACTCCTCGGGGCGGTCGTCAACGGCGACGTGGCGACGGCCCCCCTGGCCCTCGCCGCGGCGCGCCGAGCCCGCGAGTGGAGCTGGGCGGGGGCCGCCCTCGCCGCCGAGGCGGCGCTGGAGGGACTGTGCGCGGGATCACGCCCGCAGGACTCCCTGACGCGACTCGTCGACGACGTGCGGCGGGTCCTGGTCGATGACGCGCCGCCCGCGCCGGTGCTGGCGCGCCTCGCGGCCGTCGGGGACCTCGGCACCGCGTGGCGAGTCGCCCGAACGGTGGAGCGGCGACGGGACCCGCGCGAGCGCGTCGCCCTCGCGGACGCGCGCGTTCGCCTGGCCGGGCTGGTCGCAACGACGCCCGACGTCTGGTCCGGGGGCCCCTACCGGGCGCTCAGCGCCGCGCACGATCGCGAGCGCGCCACGCGATCGGGCTCCTTCGCCTACGCGCACGAC
>JBMFWX010000077.1:0-7237 GCA_049964855.1 Acidimicrobiales bacterium | reverse complement strand
GTGGTGGCGACGTCACGAACTCGCCACCACGGCGAACAACACACCTCGAACAGAATACGGCGAACTACAGCTGAGCGCGAACTGCTCCAGCTGGGTACTTCGCCGTGTGCACGTTGAAGTAATACCCCGCCGGACGGGCCAGAATGTCCTTCAGAATCGCCGGGGGCGCGACCACACACGACTCCTTGCCCTTATTGAACTCTGAGATCAGCAGCGGCACCGCCACCGGTCCGGTGGTCCCCACCTTTCCCGTATGGATATGCGCCGCCGTGATGCCCACCAGACCCTTGGTCACGACCAACGTGCACACCTTGTTGGTCTTGGTCGAGATCGTGATCGTCGCCTTGGCGTACGCGCCCTTGGGCTTACCGACCGCGGTGACGTGGAACGTCTTCACCGTCGGCGCCGGAGCAGCGAAGGCTGCCGTCGGCAGTAGTGCACCCGCCACAACCGTGCCGATGATCAGGGATTTCTTTCGTAGCATCAAGTTCTCTTCTCCTTTGGTGATTTCAACCTGAACGACTTCCAGGTCAGGAGAGACGATAGAGGATCCCCTTGAATTATTTCCGGCAGGCAATGACACAATCTCCCATAAATTAGCCTTTGATCAGGTACTTAATACTTCCTACGTATGTGTAATAATTTACTAAGCGTGGATCCACCGCCGAACGCACGTCGGTAGTCGCTTTCGACCATCGGACAACGGCTTTTCGCAACGACTGTCGTCCTGCTCACCATCGCTGCCGGCACCGGAATTACCGCCGCCTCAGGCGTCGTAACTCTTTTTCTCCGGCAACGGGAATACCAGTAACGACTGCTACTCACCGGGTGGCCAATTCAAGGTGTTGGCAACGACGCGCACCACGTGTGCGAATGGAATGACGCCGATGAGTTGGAACGTAACCGCTCCGCAAGGTGCCACGAGGCTCGCGGGGTCCAACGTGGCCACGGGTCAGACGTGCTCGTCCGGCCAGGTCGTAACCGGTTTCAGCTCCACGGGTGACATCATCTACGCCACTCCGACCACGACGACCACTGCTCCTTCGTGTCCTGCGAACAGCCAGAACCTTCCGGGCCTCAGGCTCGCCTTCGGGAGATACAGCGGGTCTCCCGTACTGGCCCAGTGGCACCGCGATCCCGGCCGTGTCCGGGTTACCCGAACTGCACCGTCACCGTAGAACTGCCGTCCGGCGTCATCAATAACGCCCCGGGCACCAATGGCTGGACCATCCTGTCGTGGACCGGCTTCACCTCGGCCTCGGGGATGGTGCAGAGGCCGAACTGTGGGAGCGGACCGGCCTTGACACGGCGAGTTCCCGAGCATCAATGGCAACTGCCCGACGTGTTCGGACGCGCTCGACGTGAACACATCGACCGACTCGTTCGTCGTCACTGCGTCGTGAAGTTGGTCTAGGGAGGCAGCCGCACTGACGCAACGTCCACTGGCCGGATCGGGCTCGTCGCCCGGCTCGGCCAGTGGACGGCCAAGTCATGTCAGAGGAGGAAGCGTTCGTCCGGAGAAGGGTTAACCCGTCGCACGCGCCTGATCCGCGCTCACCCGGTACTGGTACCCACACGGCCTATCCGTCGCCGGAGCCGCGGGTGACGACGTGCGAGTTGATCCGCGTCGACCGGTCGCCCCACTCGCTCGCCGGCATAGGTGTGGTACTGGATCGCCACCACGAGTGACACGCCGAGGATGACACGGCCTGCGACTCTCGGGTGCAGAATCGCACACGCCGGTCGGCCCGAGGATCCGCTGAACGTGCGCCGGCGACCCAAGAGGACGACGGGCGGGCGCCAACAGGCGCCACTCAAATTGTTCTCGCACGCCAAGAGTGCCGCGGGCCGGCCACCCCCCACCCCCGGGAGCGGCCAAGCAACGCGGTGGACCCTCCACGAGCACCACACCACGGCGCCCCTTGGTCGATGGCGCTCGCCGTACCGCACAGCCCCAACCGTGCGGACTACGAGGCGCAGCTTTCCGCACTAGCGTGACGAGCCACCTGCCCTCCTCTAAGAGCCGCACCGAGCAAACAACGACCTGAGTCGGGACACGAAACGACGGTGGCGTCAATGACGATCCTCGTCGTCGACGTGACGATTCCCTGGTACACCCGCCATCCAGGTGAGATACGACTAAGAAGTTGGCAAATTTCGGCAATATGACCAGGGGCTCTGACTAGTCTCACCTCACTGGCACGCACGTAGCAGCAGACCGGAGGATCCGTGGCTTCGCCAATTTTTTACCCCCGAGAGTTGACTCCAACCTCGACGGGTCACGCCCTCGGCCCGCGCGAGACGCAGAGCCGCGGTCCGAGTGTCCTCTCGTTCTACGCCGCGCTGCTGGCGATCGGCTTGGGTATGGGCCTCGTCCTTGGTCTCCCGATCGTCGACGGGACATGGAGTGAACTGCACCTCCAGGGCGGCACCTCGATGTTCCTCGGCTCCCTCACGGGACTCGCCGGCACCTACCTGGCCCTCGTCATGGTGATCCTGGCCAGCCGAGCCCCGGCCCTGGAGAGGATGCTCGGCCAGGACGGCGTCATCCATTGGCACCGCCAGCTGGCACCGTGGACGATCCTGCTCATCACCGCGCACGCCGTCCTGCTGACCTTCGCCTACGCGCAAGCCGCCCACCAGGGCGCGTGGGCGGAGTTCGGTGCGATTCTGCGGACATTCCCGAACATGGTCACGGCCACCGTCGCCCTCGGCATCATGGTGCTCATTGGTCTCGTGTCCATCCGACAAATCCGCACTCGCATCCCCCGCGAACGCTGGTGGTTGCTCCACCTACTGATGTACGCCGCCCTGATCCTCGCCTTCGCCCACGAGGTCGTGCTGGGCCCCTCCTTCGTCCGCCACCCGCTGGCCCAGATCAGCTGGACGGCCGCCTGGCTGTTCGCCGCGGCACTGATGCTCACCTACCGGGTGGGCGTCCCCCTCTACCGAACGTGGCGCCACCAGTTACGGGTCGCGGACGTCACACGCGAAGGTCCCGACGTCATCTCGATCGTCCTCGAGGGGCGTGACCTCGACCGCCTAGTTATCGCCGGCGGCCAGTTCTTCGAATGGCGGTTCCTGACGCCGCGGCTGTGGTGGCAGGCCCACCCGTTCACCGTCTCCGCACGACCGCAGCCGCCGTACCTTCGCCTCACGGTGCAGAGCGTCGGCGACTTCACTCGCGAGCTGACTCGCGTCACGCCGGGCACCCGCGTCGCAATCGAGGGCCCCTACGGCGCCTTCACGGTTCACGCCCAGCACCGGCGCCAAGCTCTCCTCATCGCCGGAGGGGTTGGCGTGACCGCGGTACGCGCGCTGTTGGAAGACCTCCCCCCCAAGTCCCGCCCCGTCGTCGTGCTGCGCGCGAGGAGCGAGGACGAGTTGCTCCTGGCGAACGAGGTCGACGAGCTCGTTCGGCTTCGCAAGGGTGTCGTCCACCGGCTCGTCGGCAGTCGCCGCGAGGTGCCCATGGAAGCGATTGCCCGCCTCGTACCCGACCTGGCCAAACGCGACGTCTACGTCAGCGGCTCGGTCGAGTTCGTCCACGACGCCATGATCATGGCCCGCCGAGCGGGCGTCTCCCCCGACGCGCTACACCACGAAGCGTTCGCGATCTAGGAGGTCGATGACATGAAGCGAACACTGGCCCTTCTCGGCGCGACTGCCGCCGGCTTCACCAGCATCGTGGCGCTGCACGGACCCAATGGATCCGGAGGGGCCTTGCTCGGCGCATCGTCTCCCTCGTCGTCTCCCTCGTCTTCTCCCTCGTCGTCGCCGCCATCCTCACCGCCATCCTCACCGCCATCCTCACCGGCGTCGTCGCCGGCCTCGTCGCCGGCGTCGTCGCCGGCCTCGTCTCCTGCGACGTCGCCCCCGGCGTCGTCGCCCGCCACCACGGGCGCCGGCTCGACATCGGGGGGCGTCTCGGCGGTGGGCCAGGCCGAGAACTACGGCTACGGCACGATGTCAGTCAAGGTCACCGTGGCCCAGAATCACATCGTCAACGTCGCCGTGGCCTCCCTCACCACGCTCGACTCGTACTCCCAGCAGCTCGAGCAGTACGTGGTTCCGATCTTGAAGGCCGAGGTCCTCAAGGCGCAGGGCATTCGGATCAACGCCCTCACCGGCGCCACCTACACCAGTGAGGCCTACGCCTACTCCATCCAGAGCGCACTCGACAAGCTCCACTTCAAGTGATCTCCCGGGCCGAGTCGGTCATGGGGACGGTCGTCTCGTTCCTGGTGGACCCCGGTGCCCTTCCCGAAAAGGGGGTCGATCGGCTGATCGACGACGCCTGCGCCGAGCTACACCGTCTGGACGAGCGCTTCAGCACCTGGAAGCCCGAGAGCGAGCTCTCGCGCTGGCGTCGCGGCGGGGCCGCGGCGCCGTCGTCGCTGATGAGCGAGGTGCTCGAGCTGTCACACACCGCGCGGCGGGTCACCAAGGGCTTCTTCGACCCGTGGGCGCTGCCGGGCGGCTTCGATCCCACGGGCCTCGTCAAGGGGTGGGCGGCGGAGCGGGCCCTCGCGATCCTCGCCCACGGCGGGCTGACGACCGCCCTGGTCAATGCCGGCGGTGACGTCTGCGTACTGCCCGGGACCTCGTTCGACGTCGGCGTCCAGCACCCCCGTGACCCCGACGCGCTCTGCGGCGTAGTGCGCGTAACCTCCGCAGTGGCGACGTCGGGCGTGTACGCCCGCGGTGATCACCTCGTGAACCCCTTCGGCGGCGAGGTGGTCGCCGTGTCGGCCACGGTGATCGGCGGTCGCCTCGCGTACGCGGACGCCCTGGCGACCGCCCTCGCCGTGGGGGGCGTGCCGGTCCTCCACCTGCTCGAGCGGCGCCGGGGAGTGGAGGGCTTCTTCATCACGCCCGACGGGACCCTCTACCAGACGTCGGGAATGACGTTTGTCAACGCGGCGCCCGGCGAAGGTGAACCCGAACCCCGCGAGTCGGGCCCTACACTCTGATCGCGAGAGGCGGCGCGGCGGCGTCGGCGAGTGGCGCTGTCGCGCCACACCCGAGAGACACAGGCGAGGACAGCATCGTGCGAGCGACCCCCGGCGTCGAGACCACCGCGATCGTGACGTTCCCCGCGCCCGCGTCGCCGTGCTGACCACCGTCGGCGTCCTGGTCGTCGCGCTCGGCGCGCTCGCCCTGGTCTGGTACTGGTCCGGTCGCTACGGTGGTCGGGCCCGGCGCGGCACGACGTCACTGCGCCGAGGGCCCGGCGCACACACGACGGCCCGGGGCCAGCCCAAGGTCGCCTACCCGACCCGGGCCGACGCGGAGGCCCACGCGCACCAGCTCGCGCGGCGCGGCGGCGTCGCCATGAGCGCCTACCGCTGTCCCACCTGCGGCCAGTGGCACGTCGGCCACACCAAGTAGCTGACGCAACCTGGGGCCCGAGGCGAACGGCGTCAGGGCGCCAGCCCGGCCTCGTAGGTCGCGAGCCACTGCTCGAACTCGGTCGCGACCAGCCGCGCCCTACTCAGCCCCGCGGCGCGCGCCGACGCCAGGAAGACAACGGGCGGACCCATGAACGTCGGGTCCAGTAGGGCACGAGCCAGTATTGGCTCGACGTCGTCGGGGATCATGCCCGTGGTGGTGGCCCCGCCCGGAAGCAGTATGTTCACGCTCACGTGGTCCTCTCGCAGGTCCTCAGCCATGATGGCGTTGAGCGACTCGGCGCCCGCTCGCGATGGTCCGTAGGGGATGAAGCCCCGTCGGCGCATCGTCTCGTGGTTCATCGTCACGTTCACGAAGGACCCGCATCGCTGGGCGACGAAGTGCCGGGCGAAGGCCCGGGCCACGCGGAAGTAGCCGATCAGGTTGGTGGCCACCACGTCCGCGAAGCCCTCGGGCTGACGTCGTAGAACGACGCGGGCGACGCCAGGAAGTGCGGGTTCACCGTCCTCATGCCGATGCCGGCGTTGTTCACGACCACGTCGGGGCCCCGAGCTCCTCGAGGACGCGCCGCGCCACGCGAGCCCCGGCCTCGGCGAGGGCGTGCGCCATGGCGGCTCCCAGTCCGCTGGTTGCCCCGGTCACCAGCACCCGAGTCTGGACGAACTCACCCACCGACGACCTCCTCCTTCACCGCCGCGAGGCCTAGTTCACCGGACCACCCGCGACGTACAGCACCTGGCCGGAAACGAACCCGGACCGCTCGTCGGCGAAGAACGCGACCGCGTTGGCGATGTCCTCCGGCTGACCGACGCGACCCACGGGGATCTGCGTGACGGCCATCTCCTGCATCTGCTCGAAGGACACACCGATGCGCTGCGCGGTGGCCTCGGTCATGGCGGTGGCGACGAAGCCCGGCGCCACGGCGTTCACCGTGACGCCGAAGCGGCCCAACTCGATGGCCAGCGTCTTGGTGAATCCCTGCAAGCCGGCCTTCGCCGCGGAGTAGTTCGCCTGACCCCGGTTGCCGAGCGCCGACGTGCTCGACATGTTGATGATGCGCCCCCACCCGGCCTCGGTCATGAATCGCTGCGCCGCGCGACTCATCAGAAAGGCGCCAGCCAGGTGCACGTCCATCACCGTGCGCCAGTCCGACAAGTCCATCTTGAACAAGAGATTGTCGCGCAGGACACCGGCGTTGTTGACCAGGATCACGGGTGGGCCGAGCGTGCTCGAGACCATCGCCACCGCCTCGTTCACCGCGCTCTCGTCGCTCACGTCCGTGCCGAGCGCCAGGGCCGCCCGGCCGGTGGCGCGAACGGCCTCGACGGTCGCGGCGCAGGCCTCGGCGTCTAGGTCCAGCACCCCGACGTCGCAGCCGTCCTGGGCCAGTCGTCGCGCCACGGCGGCGCCGATACCCCGTGCGGCCCCCGTCACAATGGCGACTCGGTTCGTCATGATCTCTCCTTCCCTCCCGGCCGACCGGGACGTCGCTACGCCGTCCAACCTACTCACCGACCTCGACCCGACGGGGCCCGTCGGGCCCGGCGGGGCACCCCGCAGCGCGCCGAGCCTCCGCCAACGGCGCGACGCTAGTGCGATCGGGAGCGCACCTAGCGTGAAGTCGACACACCACAAAGGGAGTGACCGTGATCGCCAACCTCCTCCATCTCGACGGCCAGGTGGCCGTAGTGACCGAAGCCGGACGCGGCATCGGGGCCGCCAGCGCAAGTTCGGACGCGTTGACGTGGTGGTGAACAACGTCGGAGAAACGATCCCGTTGCGACCGAGTGATCTTTAGTGAGTCCACTCATGCCGCACTCCTCAC
>JBMFWX010000076.1:0-7245 GCA_049964855.1 Acidimicrobiales bacterium | reverse complement strand
AACGGCGGCTGCGACTTGGGGCATTTCACTCCAGCATCATCAGTTGGCCACCCTCCGACCGCCGACGTGCCCGCGGGAGTCCCCCGAAGAGCTCGACCGCACGAGCACCCGAGGATGTCGGAGTCGCTCGACGCCGCCCCCAGGGTCGGTCCGATCGTCAGCGCCGACGGCGACGCCGAGTCGACAACGAGATGCTCCCCGTCGACCGCTACGTACGCGTGAGACCCCACACAGCTGCCGGACCCCACCGTCCTTCCTCGGCCACGGACTTCCGACAGAGACTGGCGCGGCACTCTCCCGCGACTCGGTCGTCGTGTGACTGACCCGAGCGGCGACGGATTCATAGGGCGAGCGGGCGAGCGTCGCTCTCGAACACCGAGCTCACGAACGGGCAGCCGTCCAACGGCGCGGGGTGGAGGTAGCAAGATCCTGACGATCCGTCCGCGCAATCAGCCCTCCCCGACGCGGGGGTCGAGACAACATCACCCCCCACCACCGATCCCCGCGGACCACGGCGTCGACGGGGCGATACGAGCTTCGCCCGCGGTTGGCGGCGGAAACGGAACTGAACAAGATGGTGATCACAGTCGCGGATCGGGGTCACCCCAGCGGGCTGACGGTTCGCGAGAGCGGCGTGGAGGTCACACCGCCCACAGTATCGGCCGAGATTCAGGGCGCGAGGCGTTGGGCGAGGTAGGCGAGGGAGAGCGAGTAGCGGTACGCGATGCCGCCGTGGCGACCCTCGAACAGCTCGAAGTGGACGTCGGTCACGCCGACGGACGCGAGAGCGGCGACGAAAGCCTGCGCACCGAGGTCGAGGTAGTACTCGTCGGACCGCCCAGCGTCCACCCAGATGGCTCGCAGCCCCCGAAGCGCGTCAGCGTGCTCGGGCACCATCCGAACCGGATCCCACGCCAGCCATCGACGCCAGACGTCCTCGACCGGCGCGCCGGTCACCGGATCGAACGGGAGTATCGGCGTGCCGTCCGGCTCCGCCGAGAAGCAGGCGGCCACACCGTAGAGGCCCAGCAGCGTGGCGTCAGCCGGGTGGCTGAAGGGTTCGCGCTGGCGAAAGTCCTCCCACCAGCGCTCGATCGAACCGTCGAAGGAACGCAGGTGGCGCGCCGCGGGCCCGAAATCGTGCAGGTAGCACAACTCGTAGAGCGCATCCCCGGCGTGCGAGGCCAGGCCGCCGAAGAGGTCCGGGCGCAGCATCGGTGTGATCATCGCCCCGAATCCGCCGCTCGACTTGCCCTGGATGCCCCGGTGAGCCGCCTCGGGCAGTGTCCGGTAACGGGCGTCGACGAAGCCGACCACGTCGTCGCAGAGGTAACTGTGGTAGCGCCCAGTCCCGGGCGAGTCGACGTACTGCGAGCCGCCGTAGGTGGTCCAGGCGTCGACGAAGACCACCAGGGCCGGCGGGACCCGGCCAGAGGCGAACAGCTCGTCGACGGCCTCGGGATAGGTCGGCACGAAGGGGTGACGGTTGCTCCACGCGGTGATCGTCCCCGTGAAGCCCTGGATCACGTAGATCACGGGGTAGCGCCGAGACGAGTCGTCGTCGTAGCCGGGAGGCAGGTAGACCCACAACGGTCGCTCGGCCGGGTCGCCAAGCGGGTTGCCCTCCAGCGCGGCGCCGTGAATCACCTCCTGGCGCAGCGTCCCGACCAGCTCTCTCGGCCACGGGGCGCTCACGGGCCCACCCTAACTCGTCGTCCGAGCGAGTCGACTACGGTCCGGTACCTCACTGCGTGCGTCGCACTGCTCATCCGGGACGCTGCCGTGAGCCGCCCCGAGGATGGGACCGTGTCTCCACTGATGCCCGGGTGACGACCCGCCTCGGGGAAGGCTCAAGCCGGATGAGCGATCAGGGGCGACCACCCGTCAGACGGGGAGGACGACCGTCACCGCCGAGCGCCCGGCGATCTGCGACGGCGAGCCGTTGAGCGCAGGTGAAGTCAAAGGGCACGCTTCGGATGACCGGCGCCATCAACGTCGTCACCGACCACGGCGCGCGCGTGAGCGCCGCCTCGCCGCGCGCGGCACGGTGAGCCTCCAACAGCCGCGCCTCGTCGTCGCTCACTCGCAGTGCGGTCAGGAACTCGGTCGCACTCGTCCGAGAGCTCTCGCGCCACACGTCGCTCTGCCCGCCGCGAACCGGCGCCGCCACGTCGGCGGGCAGCAGGTCGAGTGGCTCGTCCGTGATGACCGGCGGGGAGGTGCTCGCACCCCTCGACGCCGCCGCGTCGTACTGCCACGTCGAGTGCTCGGCACCGCCGACGTCGTCGAGGTGGTGCACCACGCCACTCACCCGCCACGCCCCGACCGGCGCGTAGCGTCGCCCGCCGCGTCGCTCCATCTCTCGGCGCAGGTCGATGATCACGGCGCGCGTCGTGTCGGCCCACCACGCCGTCCCGCTCTGGTAGGCGCTGCCGTCCGCGCGCCGCCGGACCGTGAGGCGCTTCGCGCTGGCGCACAGTGCCGCCTTGCCGATCACGCCCGCCACGGCCAGCCGGACACGCACGACGTCGGGCACGATCTCGAAGCCCGCGACCTCCACGGGCACGTAGTCGACGGCCGCGAGCCCGCGCGAGGCGATCGCGCCACCGCACGCCACCTCCAGGTCGCCGCGGCGCATCGGTGCCACCACCTATCTCCGACGCCGCCGCGACCTCGAGGCGATCAGGGAGGCCGACAGCACCGCCGCCACGACCACCAGGCCACCGCGCAGCGCGGAAGGCGCGCCGGCGCGCACCTCCTGACCCAACAGGGCCAGACCCGTTCGGGGCGGGCCCATCTCCTGGGCGGCCAGGAAGTCGATCAACCGACCGCGATCCCACGTCTCGACCGACTGCGACGCGGCGAGAGCCAGCGCGTCGCGGCTGAAGGTGCTCGTCGCCACAACCATGGCGTTCTGCGCCCCGTAGCGCGAGCGGCTGCCCACGACCTCCTCCACGGCGGAGGGGCCAACCATGTGATCCCAGCGCCGGACTCGTAGGACCGTGCGCACACCCGGTCGGTCGAGCACCAGGTCCGCCCCGGCGGGACCGTCGGCGACCGGATAGACCGCGTAGCCCGCGTGGCGAAAGGCCGCCTGCAGCCGTTCGTCGAACTCCCGCTCGCTCATGAGATCGACGTCGACCATCTCCGCGCGCTCGCGGGCCGTGCGTCGCGCGATCCGGTCACGACCCAACACGCCCACGAAGCCGATGACCATCGCCACCAGACCGAAGAACAGGAGCTCCGGCGTCGGCCCGGCGACGCGCGTCGCGACCGCGAGCAGGAGAACGCCCCCGGCGAGCACGGTCCACGACGGATTGGCCGCGGCGCGCCGGCGTAGCTCAGCGCCGAGACGCGCCGACCCGGTAGGGCCGGGCGTCGCGTCGGAACCGTTCGGCGATGCGGGTGGCGGGCTGGGTGGCGGGCTGGGTGGCGGTCCGCCCGTGGGTGCATCATCGCGGAAGCGGGTGCCCCGGCGGTCCGCGCGTCGCCAACCGGGCGCGTCCCCATCTGGTCTGACTGGTTCGTCGACGTAGCCGCCGCGGTCGTAGACCGCGCGACGCACGGGGTCGCGCAGGGTCTCGTAGGCGCGGCTCACGTGGCGAAAGAGCGCGTCGTTCCCGCCCGAATCAGGGTGCACGCGCTTGGCGAGCTCGAAGTACGCCGCGCGAATCTCCTCGGTCGTCGCCGTGGGCGACAGCCCCAGGAGCTCGTAGTAGTTGGCGTCCGCCACCACGCCAGTGTGACAGTCGGACGACCCCGCGTAAAGGGCCGGCGGCAACAGGGCCGACACCAGGGTCACACCGGCGAACTATCGTCCGAGTGACTCAGGAGGGCTGGGATGAGTGCAGACGTCGTCGGACCCCTCATCGTGGTCGCGATCGTGTTCGTCGTGCTGCCCGTGCTACTGCTGATGATCCCGACGTGGCGCATCTTCGCCAAGGCGGGCGAACCCGGGTGGGCCTCGATCGTGCCTCTCTTCAGCCAGTACACGCTCTGCTCCATCGTGGGCCGTCCCGTCTGGTGGCTCATCCTTCTCCTCGTCCCCTACGTGAACTTTGTGTTCTGGCTGATCGTCGCCATGGACCTGGCTCGCGTCTTCTCGCGCTCCAAGGGCTTCGGCATCGGCCTCTGGCTGCTGCCCTTCGTCTTCCTGCCCATCCTCGGCTACGGCTCGGCCGAGTACACGGCCCCCGCGGGAGTGAACACCACGTAGGCCTCGGAGACGGGCGGCGGGCGCTCGGTGCGCGAGTCGGTCACCCTGCACCTACCAGACGACGTCGCGGAACGGCTCGCCCGAGGCGGCGCGAGCGCGTGGACCTCCTCCGATCTCGAACCCCTCGCCGGGTTAGGGTAAGGCAGAACCGGGGAGGACGGAGCATGGACGTACTGATCGTCGGAGGGACGTCCTTCGTGGGACGCGCCATCGCCCTGTCGGCGCTGCGTGATCACCACGTCACGGTCCTCAACCGTGGGCTGACGCCCACCGACCTCCCCGCGACCGTGGAGCGCCTCGTCGGTGATCGGTCCGGCGATCTGCGCTGCCTCGACGGCCGCCGCTTCGACGCCACGATCGACTGCATCGCCTACCGGCCGAGCGACGTAGACCGACTGGCCGAGGCGCTCGGTGACCGCGGCGGCCACCACGTCCACATCTCGTCCGTCGCCGCCTACGACCACCCGCCCGTCGGCGCCACCGAGACGACCGCGACCCTCTACGCCGACGATCCCGCGTTGATGGACCAACCGGTGACGGGCGCGACCTACGGCCCCCTCAAGGCGATGAGCGAACGCCGGGCGGTCGCGCGCTTCGACGCCGTCGCCGTGGTGCGACCCACCTACGTCATCGGCGCCCACGACGTGACCATACGCTTCCCCTACTGGGTGGATCGGGCGCGGCGCGGCGGCGAGATCGCCGTGCCGGGACCAAGGTCGGACACGCTGCAGTACATCGACGCGCGCGACCTGGCCGACTTCGTCGTCCACCTCGCCGCGACCGCCTCGACCGCAGCCGTCCACGTCGCCGGTCCCGATCCCGCGGCGGGCTACGTTGAGACCATCGAACGGGTGATCGACCACCTCGCGCCCGCGGGCACCGCGGTCACGGTGATCGACCCCGCACTCGTCGTCAGCTCCGGTCTCGCCAGCCGTTTCCCTCTCTGGCCCGGTCCGGCGAACGAGTCCTCCGAAGACGTCGACAGCGCCCTAGCCCTTTCACTCGGCCTCGTACGGCGCCCCCTCGAGGCGAGCGTCGACGAAGTCGCCGCCTGGTGGGACGACCAGCCTCGTCCCGACCGGTGGCTGAACCCCGACGAGGAGGCCAGCCTCCTCCACGCCCACGAGGCCGGGTCGGCGTCGACCTGAGCGACTCGGCCCCATCGGAAGGGTGGTCGCTCCGCACGCGCCGCTCGACCACCGGAGTCCCGACAAGACCCGCCCGCCGACGAGAGCCCGACGAGATCCGACTCCGCAAAGCGCCTCCACACCGCGCGACCGTGAGAATCAGGTGCCGCGAGAA
Organism: Acidimicrobiales bacterium; assembly: GCA_049964855.1. Classification (GTDB taxonomy): domain Bacteria; phylum Actinomycetota; class Acidimicrobiia; order Acidimicrobiales; family RAAP-2; genus RAAP-2. The sequence goes on along the minus strand of JBMFWX010000076.1, from coordinate 1,727 downwards.
GCCGCGCACCGTCGCAGCGGGACCTCGGCCAACCGTCGACGACGATCAGGCGCCAAGCAGCGCCCGCAGATCGGTCAGCGCGACGGGGCCTAGCGCGAGAGCCCGATCGTGAAAGTCGCGCAGTGAGAACGCCGCACCCAAACGGGTCCGCTCGGCGTCACGCGCGCTCAGCCACTCTCGCTCACCCACCTTGTAGCTGATGGCCTGGGCCGGGATCGCGAGATAGCGGTCGACTTCGGAGAGAGACATGTCGCGCGACTCGACGGCGCGCTGGACGAGGGTCTCGACCGCCATCTCGGGCGTCCAGACGCGGCCCGAGACGTCCCCCAGACCCTCGAGCGCGCCGAAGTCCTCCGGAGCTCGAAACTGCAGGTGCATGCCGATGTCCACCACGACGCGGGCGGCGCGAAGCGCCTGCCCCTGGAGGAACCCCATCTCGACGGCGGGATCTTCGAAGTACCCGAGCTCCTCCATCAACCGCTCGGCGTAGAGGGCCCAGCCCTCCGCCCATCCGCTCGTGTATCCGAGGAGGCGCTGAAATCGACTCAGGCGATGCGAGTTGATCACCACCGTGGCCAGTTGCAGGTGATGGCCGGGCACGGCCTCGTGACACCACGTCGACGGCAGTGGCCACCAGGGGAACTCGTCGTGCCCGAGCGTGGGGTACCACGTCGTGCCCGGCCGTGAGAGGTCCTCACTCGGCATCATGTAGTAGGGGGCCGCGGCCGATCCCTGCGGGGCGAGACGTACGTCGCAGTGCTGGATCCGTTCGTCGATCGAGAACTCCCGCCCGTTGAGGCGCGCCACCACACCGTCCGTGAACGTGCGCAATCGATCGAGCAGCTCCTCCGTTCCGTGGACGACCAATCGGGGATCTCGGTCGAGCCGCCGAGCCACCTCGGCGAGGTTGGCGACCCCCGGAGCGAGATCCTGCGCGAGGTGCCACATCCGCTCGTTGAGTCGCGCCAGTTCAGCCCAACCCCACTGGTAGGTCTCGAGGGGATCGACCTCCACCCCCAGGTAATGGCGAGACCAGAGCGAGTACCGCTCCGCACCCACGTACGGACTCCCCGCACAATGAGGCGCGCACGACGTGGTCAGCCACTGCGACATCTCGCCGAACGCGCGCGTCGCCACCTCCGTCGCGTCGCGAAGCCCCGACGACTCGGCGTCGACCCCGCACGAGCGAGCCAGTCGTACCGCCAGGTCGTCGAACCCCCCCTCGGCCATCGCGCGCAACTGATCGGCGACGCCCACGACGTGACGACGCGCGAGCGTACTCTCATCACGGATAAGGTCCTCCAGGGTCTCTCGCCACGACGACAGGGACGCGGGCACCGCCCGCAGCCGCTCGACTATCGCCAGTGCGTCGTCTGGTGACGAGCTCGGCATCACCTCGAAGACCTGGCGAATCGACTGTCCCGGCGACTCGATGACCCCGAACGTCCGAGCGACCTCTCCACGACGGTCGAGCTCACGCCCGACCTCGAGCCGCTCGCTCATGACGGCCCGCGCCAGAACGTCGTCGGGGTCAGTCGGAGAGAGGGCGGCAACCTCAGCGAGGGCCTCCTCGTGCATCCGCAGGCGCCGCTCACCCGCCGCGGGTGAGAAGTCATCCAACTCGGTCTCGTGGCCCGCGACCCCGACGAACGTCGCCGTGATCGGGCTGAGCTCGCACACGCGCTCCACGACCCGATCGGCGACCCGGAACACCTCCGACGCAGACG
>JBMFWX010000075.1:0-7287 GCA_049964855.1 Acidimicrobiales bacterium | reverse complement strand
CACCGTGACCGCCACCGTGACCGCCACCGTGATCGCGACGGCCACACCCACATCCTCGTTCCTCCATGGTGTCCATTGTCCTTCTCTTCCCTTCACTCTCACTCTGCCGACTGAAAACGAGCGCGCACGATCTCGTAGCGATCCAGGAGCACGGTGACGCGCTCCTGGGCGACGCGCAGCGACGCGGTCCAAGCCTCGAGCAGGGCGACGCCCTCCTCGGTGATCTCGTAGACCCGCTTCATCGGGCCGGGCGTGTCGTCGCTCCACGACGAGCGCACGACGCCCTCCTCCTCGAGCGCGCGCAGCAGTCGGTAGAGGTTCCCGAAGTCCACCCGTCCCTCGTCGAGCAGCGCCTCGAGGGCGTCGGCCAACTCGTAGCCGTAACTCGCCCCTTCACGCAAGAGCAACAGGACAGCCGGCTCCACGAAGCGCTCCACCCGGGCGACGACCTCGTACTGCCCGTCGACCGTACGACAGCGGCATCGGGGCTGACCAGCGCGTTGTGGCACGCGACAATCATATGTTTCATACCTAGGTATGTCAACCCACCTCCCGCCCCGGGCGATGAGGTCCTGGTCCGTGCCTCAACGCCGGCGACACGATCGCTGAAGCCACCGCTACAGTGGATACGTAGTAAACACTACGACTTTAGATCACGAGACGACTTTCAACAGACCATGACGGAAAAGACCCCCTACAATCAGGTACTACACACGCTCCTCGTCGAGCCGACGGCCAGCGTCAACGACTTTCTAGCCCTCGCCGCGACCTCTCCCCGGCGCCGTCGGCGGCTGAACGCCCGGCGCGACGCCCACCGCCGTCACGCCACCACCGGCGGACCACGGGCGTAGATGGATCCGCGCGACGCGCCGGCGCGCGAGTTCCAGCCCGAGGTGGCGAGCCCACTCTCGATCCCCCTCGAAGAAGGTCTGGGCTTTCGCATCGGGCGTCTCGCCCGAGCCCTGCGTCAGCAGTGGTCTCGACAGCTGCAGGCCCTGTCCCTCTCACCGCCCCAGGCGGCGGTGCTGCGTGGCGTGCACGCCGACCCGGGATGCTCGCTGCGCGGACTCGCGCGGCTGCTGCACGCCGATCCCATGAACGTGAAGCGCTGCGTCGACGACCTCGAGCGCCGCGGACTCGTGCACAGCGGACACCTGGACACCGACCGCCGACCGCGCACCCTCGTGCTCACGTCCGAGGGTGTCGCCCTCGCCCACGATGTCACCGATCTCGTCGCCGCCCAGCAGGCTCGCCTGCGCGCGTCCCTCGCCGGTCCGCACCTGCAGGCGTTCACCGTCGGCCTCGAGCGTCTCGAGAGCCAGTTCCTCGGTGCCACACCGCCGGCGGACGGCGCCGTCGACTCTCCCTCGCGGGCCACCGCGACCAACCAGGAGGACTCATGACCACACCACCCGCCGGCCACACCAACCACGAGTCGTGGGACGCCCGCTACGCTGCGGCGTCGTGGCCCCGCGATCCCGATCCGGCGCTCGTCGCGCTCACCGCGTCCCTCGCACCGGGCCGCGCACTGGACCTCGGCTGTGGCACCTGTCGCAACGCCATCTGGCTCTCCCACCAGGGATGGCGGGTCACCGGCGTCGACGCCTCGCGCGTCGGCCTCGACCAAGGCGAGCAGCGCGCCGCCGAGGAGGGGATCACGATCACAACGGTGCACCGCGACGTCCTGGCCTACGAGCCCCCCACGGCGTCCTTCGACCTCGTCGTAGTGGCCAACCTCCACTTCAAGGGTCCCGAACAGGCGACTCTCTTCGCTCTCGCCACTCGGGCGCTCGCTCCCGGCGGCCACCTCTTCGTGGTTGGCCACCACCTCGACGACCTCGGCCACAGTGGGCCACCCGACCCCGAGCGGCTCTACACCGTGGAGCGCCTACGCGACGCGGTCCCCGACCTGATCGTCGAGCGCCTTGAACGCCAGGACCGTGGGAACAGCGCCGACGGCTCACCGCTGTCCAGCGTCGTCCTATGGGCCCGCTCGCCACTGCCCACCGTCTGACCCGTCACCCAATCCGAGGAGCCTCCGTGTCCACCGCCAGTCCCGAACGACCCGCCGTCGCTGGCGAGTCCAGCCACCACCCCACCGTCGCACTCGTGGTCATCGCGACGGCCCAGCTGATGGTGATGCTCGACCTCACGATCGTCAACATCGCGCTGCCCGCGATCCAGCACGCCCTGGGATTCTCCCTTACCGGCCTATCCTGGGTGATCGACGCCTACGTCCTCGCCTTCGGGGGGCTGCTGCTCTTCGGGGGACGCACCGGCGACCTCTTCGGGCGTCGCACGATGCTCATCGCGGGGATCTCCCTCTTCACGCTGGCGTCGTTGGCCGGCGGCCTGGCCACCGGTCAGACCTGGCTGATCACCGCGCGAACGGTGCAGGGGCTCGGCGCGGCCATCGCCTCGCCCACCGCCCTCTCGCTCGTCGTGACGACCTTCCCCGAGGGTCACGCCCGACACCGCGCCATGGCGATCTACGCCGCCATGTCAGGGGCCGGCGGCGCCCTGGGCCTACTCCTGGGTGGCGCCCTCGTCGACGTGGCCTCGTGGCGATGGGTCTTCTTCGTCAACGTGCCCATTGGCATCGCACTGATCGTGCTCGCTCCGCTGGCGCTCCCGCGGGGCGAGCGCACCCGCAGCAAGCTCGATCTACCCGGCGCACTGCTCATCACCGCTTCGATGACGGCCCTGGTCTACGGGCTCGAGCGCGCACCCAGCGTCGGCTGGTCGAGCGCCACCACACTCCTCTCCTTCGCCGGCGCCCTCGTCGGGCTCGTCGCATTCGGGATAGTAGAACAGCGCTCGCGCGGTGCCCTCGTCCCCCTCCACTTCCTCGTGCACCACGGACGGGCGGTGGGCTACACCATCATGTTCCTGCTCGGTGGCGCCATGCTCTCGACCTTGTACTTCCTCACGCAGTTCCTGCAGAACGTCCTGCACTACAGCCCCATCCACGCGGGCCTCGCCTACCTGCCACTGCCCTTCAGCGTCGCGATCGTCTCCCAGATAGTGTCGCGACTCGTGGGCCGCTTCGGCGTTCGTCCCTTCCTCACCGTCGGTCCCCTGCTCGTCGTCGCCGGCCTGACTCTGGCTTCGTCCCTCAACGCCGGATCCACCTACGCACCAGTCTTCACCGCACTCACCCTGCTCGGCGTGGGCATGGGGCTGTCCTTCGTCCCCCTGACTCTCAACGCGGTCGCGTCAGTAGGCAATGGGCAAGCCGGCCTCGCGTCGGGACTGCTTAACACCAGCCAGCAACTGGGCGGCTCGGTCGCCCTGGCGGCGCTGGTGAGTGTCGCCGCCACCGCCACCCGCCACAGCCTGGCCCACGCCACGGCGAACGCGGTGGCGCCCTCGCACTCGTTGCAGCTCGCGGCGCAGGTTCACGGATTCCAGAGCGCACTGCACGGCGGCGTCCTGGCCGCCGCCCTGGCCTTCGTCATGGCTTTCTTCCTCCCGCGGACGCCCCGAGCCACCGTGCTCGACGTGGTCGCGGCGTCGCTGGACCCCGCGGCGTAGGGGAACGACCATGACGCACGCGAAGACCACACGCGAACGAGCGGGGCGACACGGCCGTCGCCTCGATCGTCGCCGCTCGACCGTTAGCGTGAACTGATGCGATACTCCTGCCTGGTGAGCCGACTCCTGATAGCGGGCGTCGTCGCCGGCGTTGCGACCAGCCCCCTACACCACGCCGTGATCAGTGAGGTCGCCATCGCCTTCGCGATCGCCGCCACCTTCGCGTGGTCGGCGTGGGTGCGCCACGACCTCCACTCCTGCGCCGTTCCCGGTGCTCGTCGGAACTGGCGCGTGCGCCACGCACCGACAGCGGATCGTACGGTACCCGTGCCGCCCACGGGACGCGTGACCTCCACGCCCAGCACAAAGAAAGAGAGAACCCCCCATGACCGATGACGCCCCCGCCAAGGTTGCCTTCCTGATTATCAGCGACGACCCGGCCCGAGCAGTCCCCGGACTCGTGATGGCCACGCGGATGAAGGCGAACCGTGGCGTCGACATTCGCGTGCTCTTCTTCGGACCCGCCGTGCGACTGGCCGCGAGCGGACAAATCGACACGCAGCTGGGCGAACTGCGTGCCGCCGGAATTGGCCCCGTGGCCTGTCGCGCCAACGTCGAGCAGTACGGCGTCGTCGAGGAAATCGCTCAGCGCCCCCTCGAGCTACTGGCGGCGGGCGCCGAGGTCGAGGAGTTCGCACGACTTGGCTACACCGTGGTGAGCTTCTAGTCACGCGTCTCCCGGTCGTCGAGTTCGCTCGCGAGCGGACTCGGCGACCGGGAGATCGTGCGCCGGCCCACCCGCGCGACCAGGACCAGGACCAGGGGCAGGACCAGGGGCAGGGACCAACGCCCCTAGCGCCGTCCAGCCGAGCGTTCCATGATGGTGATGACGCGGACGAATGGTTCGCGCGCGAAAGCGAGCCTGGCGTGGACTACATCGCATTCATGCTGCGGGGCGTGTGGGCGAAGAAGAGCCGTTCCATCGGGCTGATCTTCGCGATCGCCTTCGCGGTGCTGATCGTGGTCACCCTGCAGGTGTCGAGCAACAGTCTGGAGCAGTCGGCCTCAGCGATCATGTCGATTGGCAAGTCCAACATCACCGTCGTCCAAAAAGGCGTGGCGGACGTCTTGTCGAGCACCATCGATCAAGGCGAGCTCGCCACGATTCGCCGGGTTCCCGGCGTCACGAGCGCCGTCGGCGTCTTCGTCGGCACCGAGAAGATCAACGCCGACAACCCAGTGTTCATCGAGATCGGCATCAACCCCACGGACCTCGCCGCCTTTGGCGTCACCGTCGTGGCCGGCCACCCCTACGGCGTGAACGCCACCAACCAGGTGATGCTCGGGTGGCGCGCCGCCGCCAACCTCGGCCTACACGTTGGCGATCGTTTCCACGCCCTTGGTACGTGGAACAAAGTGGTTGGCATCTACTCGACGGGTAACGCCTTCGGCGACGCGGGGGCGATGTTCTCGCTCCCCGCAGTCCAGGGTTACAACCGGTTGCCAGGCACCCTGACCCTGGTGTTCGTCAAGGTGGCGAACAGCTCGTCCGCGCGCGCCGTCAACGCCGTCGTTCACCGCATCGAGTACGCGATGCCCCAACTTACGACGATCACCACGGCCAGCCAGTTCGGTCGCGCCGACGAGACCCTGGTGTACCTCAAGGCAGCCGTGACGGCAAGCAGCATTCTGGCTATCGCCATTGGAGCCGTCATCGTCGGTAACACGATGCTCCTCTCGCTGTTCGAGCGCACTCGCGAGTTCGGACTGCTGCGCGCCGTTGGTTGGACTCGACGTCGACTCATCGGCCTCCTGCTCGGCGAGAGCCTGGTCCTGGCGCTGCTCGGCGCCGCCCTCGGTGTCGTCCTCTCCTTCGCCGCGATCGCTCTACTGGAACAGATCCCCAGCCTCGCCGGCGTACTACACGCCAACTTCACCGCCGACGCCTTCACTCGCGGCCTCGCCACCGCCGTGGGCATGACCATCCTCGGCAGTCTCTACCCGTCGATTCGCGCCGCCCGACTCGTCCCGCTGAAGGCCCTTAGCTATGAGTAACGCCACCAACACCGCAGCGACACTCAACGAGTCGGTCCCCGCCGTCGAGTTGCGCCGGGTGACCAAGTCCTACGAAGGTGACACGCGGGCGCTCGACGAGATCGATCTGAGAGTTGACGCCGGCGAGTTCGTCGCCGTAACCGGACCGTCAGGCTGCGGAAAGTCCACCATGCTGCACCTCGTCGCCGCGCTGGACGTTCCCACCTCGGGCTCGGTATTGATCGACGGGCGCGACCTGAGCACGTGGCACGACCTCAGCGCCTACCGGCGCGAGCACGTGGGTCTGGTGTTCCAGCTCCACAACCTGTTAGCCAACCAGACACTCCTGGCGAACGTTGAGGTCGTCATGTTCGGTACCGCGACGAGTGCGAGCGAACGTCGCGCGCGGGCCCGTGATCTCCTCGCTCAGATCGACCTCGCGGGCCGTGAGCAACGGCGTCCCACCCAACTGTCCGGTGGCGAACGCCAACGAGTGGCGATCGCCCGGGCCCTAGCGAATCACCCGACACTCCTGCTCGCCGACGAGCCCACCGGCAGCCTCGACTCGGTCTCGGCCGCGCACGTGCTGGACCTCTTCAGGGCGGTTCACTCGACGGGCGTCACCATCGTGCTCGTCACCCACGACCTGACCATCGCCGGCGCGGCCGAGCGCATCATCCACATGCGCGACGGCAAGGTCGTCGCGGACGTGCCGGCCACCATCGCGAGCTGATCGCGCCATCACGCGGATCATCAGGCTCGCGGCTCCGATGAGACCCCGACTCTCGGACTGCGTGCGGATCCCTGTCCGTCACGTGGTGACTCTCGTACGACGTCAGTCGCCATCGACCGATTACGACCGACGGCGCCCACCCCCGGCGAGAGAGGTCATGGCGGCACTCGCACAGCGGGCCCGGACAGACGAGTGAAGAGGACATTGCGAACCCGGCGATCTGTCTCACGGACCTGCATACCCGCAAGGCCGACGTCCCCGACGCAACGTCCGGGCGACTTCTCGGTCATGAGCGGATCAGGGTGATCGCTCACGTCGGCTCCGGTGTGGCCCCACTCCAGGTTGGCGATCGCGTGATTCTCTGGTGCGTCGCTTCGTGCTGTAGGACGACACGTGCGGGCACGGCGCCAACTACCGTCAGAGGTCCCGCCACTGCCTGGATCCCGGGGGGATTTCCGGCACCGGGTAGCTCCACGATCACGTGATCGACGGCGCCCACGATGGGTACGCGCGCGCCCTTCGCCGGGGACGCGGTCTCGCGATCCCCGACGGGCTACCGACGCCGACGGCATTCTTCGCTCGGATATCCGGCACCGGTTTCGAGGTCGGTCTGCCGCACGGCGAGATCCGCACGGGCAACGCCGTCGCGGTGATCGGGTCGGGCCCGATCGGACTCTCGGCCCGACCACACGTCTCGACGACCCCTCCACGATCCTCACCGTCGACCTCGTTACGCCCGACTCGCTCGCGGGGGCGACCTCGGGGCCACCGACGCGGTGACCGTGGATGATCCCAACGGGACCGAGCCCGTACGGGCACTCACCGACGAACGTGGCGCGGACGTCGCGATCGAGGCCCGGACGTTCCCGATGACGCCGTCATCGTTCGACCTGGGGCACGTCGCCAACATCGAGGTCCCCGAACAGTCGGTGTGACCTTCCCCCCACTTGCCGGACACCTCACATAGGAGGTAGTCATGGCAGTTA
>JBMFWX010000074.1:0-7321 GCA_049964855.1 Acidimicrobiales bacterium | reverse complement strand
TTTTGCGGATAGCGGTCAGTCGATCACGCGGTCGCGTGAATGATCGGGGCTAGAAGTCCGGATTGTGATCGACTGCTTTTGGCAAAAATCCAACTTCCTTGGCACCTGACGCTTAGGATGCGCCACATGGCCGGATACGGCTGTAAGGGGGGGCATTATGTACAGTCCAAGGCAGTATGTTGAGGCGCTGATTCACCGGTGAGGACACGGGGTGACCGTTGTAGTTGGTGCCCTGGTCCTCTCGGTGGCGACGGTGATTACTACCTCCACTATCGGCGCGACACAGGTGGCCAGTGGAGCGAAAAGCGATATGCAAACGCCCCACTTCGTAGGGGCTGGGGCGATCTATTCCATGGATGCGACGGGCATCACGGGAGCTGGAGGTACCGGAGGTCCAGATTCGATCGCAATCGCCTCGTGGTCCTGGAATCCTCTTCCGTCGGGGAGTGGTCAAGCGGCTGAGGGAGGGGGCGGGCAAAGTGACCTTCAATCCCTTCACCATCACTCGCCGTATTGATAGGGCGAGCCCGTACTTCTATCAAGATTATCTCGCTAGGAGATTCATAGCTTCAATGACTCTCTACGTCACGCCGCCAGCAGGAAGCGCAGGCACATCAACTGGCGACTCGGTGAAGTTGAGCTTCTCCAAGGTGCAAATACGTTCCTTCACGTGGTCCAGTGCGGGGTCTTCGGGAGCCGGGCCAACGGAGTCGATGACCATGACATACGCCAAGGTGTCCGTCACGTACACTCCATAGAAATAGCGTCTGGAGAAGATGTCTTCAGCTGGACTGATTCACCATTCCTCAGTCAGAGTCATACGAGAACCAGTCTTCGGGTCACGCAGCGGCCACGGCACTGCAGGGGACGAAGCGCTTGGGGTGGCAGGGCTATCCGCCGAGATGGCGCTCGACCACCGGGTTGGTTGACGACTCACTCAGGGTGGACGCGACCGCACCGTGAGAGTTGTGCTCCGGTGTCGTTGAGTGTCGCGATTCGCGACGGAACCCCCGAGAACGGTGCGGTGGCTCTCTCGTCCAGATGCGAGGCAAGGTGGACCATGACGTGGTGAATCCCCCAGGGTCTCGTATCGGTCAGGTGGAGGAAGTCATATCAGTCCGACGGCTCATCGCTGTCGTGGTCACCGATCTCGACGGGCGGTAGGCGCTCGACCTCCTCGTCGGTGAAGAGGGTTGACCGCACGAGGAAGCGAAGTCCCTCGGGAGCCTCGAGCGAGAATCCTCCGCCCCGGCCGGGGACCACGTCGATGAGCAGGTGGCTGTACTGCCAGTACTCGAACTGGTCTCCGCCGATGTAGAAGGGCGACCCCGCGATCGTGCCGAGATAGACGTCGCGCTGGCCGACCCGGAACTCGCCGCGTGGGTAGCACATCGGGCTCGAGCCGTCGCAGCAGCCACCGGACTGGTGGAACAGCACGGGTCCGTGCTGTTCCACCAGCTGCGCGACGAGCGCGGCCGCGGCATCAGTGATGTCGACCCGGTGCAGCTCGCCCATGTCTAGAAGAACCCGAGCTTGTGGGGCTGGTAGCTCACCAGGAGGTTCTTGGTCTGCTGGTAGTGGTCGAGCATCATGAGGTGCGTCTCGCGGCCGATCCCCGAGCCCTTGTAGCCGCCAAAGGCTGCGTGTGCGGGGTAGAGGTGGTAGCAGTTGGTCCACACACGACCGGCCTGGATGGCCCGGCCCACCGTATAGGCGGTGTTGACGTCACGGGTCCAGACACCCGCACCCAGGCCGTAGAGGGTGTCGTTGGCGATGGCCACGGCCTCGTCGGTCGTCGCGAAGGTAGTCGCCGAGAGCACCGGCCCGAAGATCTCCTCTTGGAAGATGCGCATCTTGTTGTGGCCCTTGAAGATCGTGGGCTCAACGTAGTACCCACCGTCACATCCCTCCACGGTGCGCTGGCCCCCGCCGACCAGGACCTCGGCGCCCTCGGCCCGACCGATCTCGAGATAGGAGAGGATCTTCTCGAGCTGGTCATTGGACGCCTGGGCCCCGACCATGGTCTCGGTATCGAGCGGATTGCCGAACGTGATGGCTTGGACGCGCTCGATGCAGCGCGCCATGAACGCGTCGTAGATCGACTCGTGGATCAGCGCCCGTGACGGGCAGGTGCACACCTCGCCCTGGTTGAGGGCGAACAGCACGAGGCCCTCGATGGCCTTGTCGAGGAACTCGTCATCGGCGGCCATGACGTCGGCGAAGAAGATGTTCGGGCTCTTTCCGCCGAGCTCGAGCGTGACCGGGATGATGTTCTCCGACGCGTACTGCATGATCAGGCGACCCGTGGTGGTCTCGCCGGTGAAGGCCACCTTGGCGATGCGCGGCGACGAGGCGAGCGGCTTGCCGGCCTCGACGCCGAAGCCGTTGACGACGTTGAGCACACCCGGGGGCAGGAGGTCCGCGATCAGCTCGATCACCTTCAGGATCGACCAGGGCGTCTGCTCGGCGGGCTTGAGGACCACGCAGTTGCCGGCGGCCAGGGCCGGCGCGACCTTCCAGCTGGCCATCAGGATGGGGAAGTTCCACGGGATGATCTGGCCCACGACCCCGAGAGGCTCGTGGAAGTGATAGGCGACCGTCGTCTCGTCGATGATGTCGATCGAGCCCTCCTGGGCGCGCAGGGCTCCGGCGAAGTACCGGAAGTGGTCGATCGCGAGTGGGATGTCCGCGGCCAGGGTCTCGCGGATGGGCTTGCCGTTCTCGTAGCACTCGGCGATCGCGATGGCCTCGAGGTTGGCCTCGAGGCGGTCAGCGATGCGCAGGAGGATCAGCGAGCGCTCGGCTGGGCTGGTGCGGGCCCAGGCGTCCTTGGCCGCGTGGGCCGCGTCGAGAGCCAGATCGACGTCCTTGGCGTTGGAGCGAGCCACCTTGGTGAAGACCTGCCCGGTGATAGGCGTGACGTTGTCAAAGTAGCGGCCGTCCACGGGTGGCACCCACTGCCCGCCGATGAAGTTGTCGTAGACGGGCTTGACGGTGACCGGACTTCCGGCCGATCCGGGAATGTCGTAGAGCATGTTTCCCCCCAAGCTGCTCCGGGCGCCAGCGCGTCGCGGAGGCGTTGCGACCCTCGCAACGGCCCAACGGTAGGGCGTGCGGGGTTGCGAAAAGGTTGGTGTCGCGGGCCGAATCCCGTGACGCGGTGGCGAGCGGTAATGTGCGCCTGTCGGCTCTGACGCAGTGAGGTGGGGGATGGACCAGGGGCTGAGGCAACGCCGCTCGGAGCTCGAGTCGGTGTGGCGCACCGCGGTCGAGGAGCACCGCTCCACGCCGGACGCCCGCCCGGAGGTGTTCGCGTCCTGGCAGCGCTCGTCCCAGACCGTCGCCGTGGACCTGCTCGGAGCTCCGATACGTGAGCCGGTGGAGGTCTCGACCCCGTTCCTCGAGTCGCGTCTGGGCCGTGCTAGCCAGGTCATCCTCGAGGACCTGCGCGACATCGCCGCCGACGGTGACCTCATCGCGGCCCTAACCGACGAGTCCGTGACGATCAGGTGGCTGGTCGGGGGCCGCCACATGCGACGCCGGGCCGATGGCGTCAACTTCGCGGTAGGAGGGTGCTGGAGCGAGGAGGCGGTCGGCACGAACGCACTGGCGCTCGCCCACCGGCTGGCTCGCCCGGCGACCGTCTTCTCGGCGGAGCACTACGCTCCCATGGTCCACGACTGGGCGTGCTCGTCGGCGCCCATCTTCGACCCCGTCGACGGTCGCTCGCTGGGCGTGATCGACGTGTCCTCACCTTGGACCAAGCACTCCCCGTCACTGCTCACCTTGGTGCGAGCGCTCGCGAGAAATGTGGAGGTGCAACTGACCCGTGAGGGCACCGAAGAGCGCGAGATCTCCGCGACCGGGACGAGTGAGCTCGTCATCCGGGTCCTCGGCGCGGCGGGCGTCTGGGTGAACGGCGTTCCGGTGCGGCTCGCTCCGCGCCAGCTCGAGATCCTCGCGATCCTGGTAATGCACGAGCACGGTCTCACGCTCGACGAGCTCACGGCGCTCATCTACGGTGACCAGCCCATCAGTCCCACGACGGTCAAGGCTGAGCTCTCGCACATGCGGCGACTGCTCGGCGACGTCCTCCAGTCGCGGCCCTATCGCCTGCGCGGTCGCGTCGATGCGGATCACGTGCGCGTGTTGAGCTCGCTGTCCAGCGGTGACCTGGCCGCCGCGCTCGACCTCTACCGGGGCTCGCTCCTGCCGATGTCCGAGAGCCCGGCCATCTCCTCGTGGCGTCACCAGATCGACGTCGCCGTGCGCAACGCCGTCCTGCGCTCGCGCAACCCCGAGCTCCTCTATCGGCTGAGCGGATCGTGTCCTCACGACGACGAGGTGACCGGTCTCGCGCTGGCGTTGATGGCGAGCGACGATCTGCGCCGCGGCATCGTCGCGGGCCGGCTCGCGCCTCGCTAACGGCCGGCGCAGCGCCCCGTGCGCAGTGGGAGTCGCCGCCCCGGCGCGCCGCACCGCGGCGGATTCCACCAGCACCTCGCGGGGGAGAGGACCGGCAGTGATTCCTGGTCCCTCTTGGCGCTGGTGGCAGCAGCACGTGGGCGTCGTGGCAGACCCGCCCGAGTCGGGCCTCCTGCGCGGTGCACCTCGAGATCGACAGTCTCTGCCCACGGGGCTGCCTCACCGTTCCTGACATCCCTCCGGCCCGTGGGGCCGCTCCGGCCGCGCTCCGACATTGGGCGTAGTGCTGACGTCGAGCGCCGAATCGCATCACGCCGCGTGACCGAGCGATGCCGTGACGACCGTTCGCCACCGCATCCACGGTGAAATCGAGGGAGTCCCGAATCCGTCAGTTGGGGTCGCCACTCGTACCACGGCGTGTGGGCCTACGGCAGGGAGAAGCTCAAGGGCGCCGTCGCGAACGAGCTGCCCAGTCCTCCGGTGGCGACGAGCACGCAGCCTCGGCGACAGGGAGTGGTGTCGGCCACGTCGTACGCCTTCGTCCCGGCTCGGGCCGACACCACGAAGGTGTAGCGCCCCGAGCCCGTCACGTCCGTGAGGCCGAAGGGCTGTGCGGCCAGCTGCTCGCCGCAACCGCCCTGGTTGGCGTCGGCCGCGGTCGCGCACTCCGACAGGAAGAACTTCGCGCTGATATCGAGGCCGCGCACCTGCACGGTTACGGTCTCCCCGTTGTGCAGGTCGGTGGCTGGAGTGACCCGCAGCCCCGGCACGCGTCCGGAGATGCCTCGTGGACTGAGCTTGCGCACGGCGTCAACCGCGATCTGCCTTCCGGATCCGCGGCGACACGCCGGGGGGCGGAACATCGAGGGCGCGAACGACGACGCCCGCACCGAGAGGGGACGACGCCATCCCGGGAAGTCGACCTCCATGCGACGCGGGGCCCGCGAGAAGCCGCACCACGCCATCTCGACGATCGCCCACGGCTCGCTCGCCGTCATGACGATGGGCCGCCGTGGAGTCGCGAGTGCCGGCGTCCAGTGGTAGGGCGTCTCGGTGAACGCCAGGCGACGTCCCGTTGCGCCGAAGAGGCGGATCATCGGGCGTCCCGACAGGGCGCACGAGTGTGGCGTCATGGTGTTGAGGGAGAGATCGGCGTAGGGGTTCCCTGGGGCGTTGAAGACGAGCATCGTCTGGAGGGCTGCGGGCGTACAGTCCGGAACAGCGGCGCCCGCAACGTACGACGCGGCGCCCGAGCCGAGGGGAATCGGCGAGAGTGCCACGACGGTCGCCACCAGGATCGTGCGCATCGCCGTGCGCCGTCGGGTGCGGCGCGACGATGCCGGTGCCCCTGACGTCGCGCCGTGATCGTGCGGCGTCGGCGCGACCCTAGAGCCGTCTCGTGCTCGTGAGAGATGGACGCACGCCGGTCGCCTTCGCGTCACGGTGTCGCCTCCCGGGGTGGCAGTACTTCGATGGCCCGTCCGATGTCGGGTCCACTGCCCGTGTCGAGCGACCAGCCGAACTTCGCATCCGATCGATGTGGTGAACGCGGTACCTTCAGCTCCATCGCGAAGCGCTCGGTGCCGTGGGGCGCCACGGGTGTCGCGTCGGCGCAGTTGAGCGCGAACGTCCGGACCTCAGGTCGCGCACCCTGGACGTTCGGCGCTAGGAAGATCTCCTCGGTGACGTTCGGACACGGCGCGAACGCCACGGCCGTCGAGTTCGGATTGTGCAGGGCCACCACGTAGGAGAGAGTCGTCGGCGAGCGCAGCACGCTCGGCAAGGAGACGGAGGCGCTCAGTGACGCGACGCTGCCGGGTCGCGGCGGAACGACACGTGGTTCCGGTGGACGAGTGCCCAGATGGCTCTCGTCGAGTCCACACGCGACGTCGAGGCTGATCTGGTGCACAACGACTGTGCCGTGGTGGCCGGGAAGCAGGATGCGAATCGTGCGGTACGTGTCGGCGCGTTCATTGGCCGCCATCTGGGCTGGCGAGGGTGTGTTCAACGCGTTGCAGGTCACTGACGTGCCAAGTAGGAGGAGGCCGCTGCGTCCCGGGGCGATGTTGGCCGCGTTCAGATCGCCGAAGTAGGTGCCGTTTAGGCGAACGCGAAGCGATCGCCACTGGGGTGTCGTCGTCTCACCTTCGAGGTTGGGGTACCCACTGAGCCGACAGATCGGCCCCGTATTGGTAAGAACGACGACCGTCTCCTCGTTGCCGAGACCTGAGCCGCCGCGGCCCAGGCGCGCTCGCAGCTGACTCGCGCGGCACGGCGGTGCGCTGGGCAAGGTGGTCGTACTCGAGGTCGTGGTGGTCGTTGACGATGCCGCGAGCGCGGCCCACGGGACGACGCCGCTCGACGCTTTCGCGGTACCACAAGCACTGAGGGCGACCGAGGCGACCACGATAATCGTCATTCGAGAAAGCCCAGGAGCCCCCACGACCGAACACTACGTCCGCACTGCGCCCGCGTCGTCCTCGATATGTGTCGCTGGATCGACCGTGGCAACGACGTCTTGCCGGGGCATGTCGACGTCGATCCGATATACGACGTGGGCGCGTACTTCGTGAACATGGGGATCAGCTGATCACCGTTCGAGGACCGTAGGGAAGTCGCGCTCCTCGAACTTGTCGGGGTAGCGGGTCGGCGAAGAACCCTCTGAACCCGTGTGGCACGTGCCCCCACTGGAGAGTTGAGCACCGTTAGGCCGTAGGCTTGGAGCAATATTGGCGCGAAACAAGCCTCGGAGGTTCTCCCTGAAGTCTCGTCCCCGTGGGGCTTTCGCGAATTAACCGTGACCAGGATGTGACGCTGCTGTCCTGCGGGAACCCTTCCAAACGGTGGCGTCCCAGCTGCGGTGTAAAAGTCGACTGACGCGGGTTCCTCTTCATCG
>JBMFWX010000073.1:0-7346 GCA_049964855.1 Acidimicrobiales bacterium | reverse complement strand
CGGGGGGGCGGTCCGCCGTCACCACCAACAGCGCCACGCCCGCGAGGTCCGCCTCGGCCACCGCCGCGTGCAGCTCCGCCGCGGCCGTCCCGCTGGTCACCACGATCGCCACGGGCCGACCGCCAGCCAGCGCGCGCCCGAGCGCGAAGAAGCCGGCGCTGCGCTCGTCGAGGCGCACGTGCAGCGCGACGTCGTCGCGGGCGCTACAGGCGAGGACCAGCGGCGTCGACCGTGACCCGGGACACATCACCACCTCGCGCAGCCCGGCCCGCGCCCACTCGTCGACGAGGGTGGCGGCGAAGGTGGCCTGCACCTCACTCGGGCTCGGTACGCTCTCTAGCAATGTCACTCCTCCAGGTCCACCGTGACGGTGACGGACCACCCCTCGTCTGGCTGCACGGCTTCACGCAGACCCGCTCGTCGGCGTCGCGCTTTCGCTCCATTCTGGCAGGATCTCGCGAGGTCTGGACGTTGGACCTGCCCGGTCACGGCGACGCGCACGCGCTGGGTGGCTCGCTCGACGAGATCGCGCAGTGGGTCCTCGACGCCGTCGGGCCGACGCCGGTCGACCTGGGGGGATACTCCTTCGGGGGCCGGGTCGCGCTGCACGTCGTCCTGCGGGCCCCCTCACGGGTGTCACGGGTGGTGGTCCTCGGGGCCTCGCGCGGGATCGAAGACCCCGAGGAGCGCGCGGCGCGACGACGCCGCGACGAGGCGCTCGCGACGCACCTCGAGGAGGTGGGCACCGACGCCTTCCTCGAGGAGTGGCTCGCCCAGCCCCTCTTCGCCACCCTGGCTCCCGACGCCACGGAGCGCACCGCGCGCAGCCGCGATGCGCGGGGCCTGGCCGACTCCCTGCGTCGGGCCGGCACCGGCACCCAGCGCTGGCTCGAGCCGCAGCTGCGCGAGGTGCGCCCCCCCCTGCTGGCCCTGGCCGGCGAGCACGATCTCAAGTTCCGGGCCGAGGCGAAGGCCCTGGCTGACGGCGTGCCTCACGGTGAGTACGCCGTCATCGCGCGCGCGGGGCACGCGGCACACCTCGAAGAGCCCGAGGCCACCGCCGCGGTGCTCCTCGACTTCCTCGCGCGCTGACCCTACGACCCGCGAGCGGCGAAGGCCACCAGCGCCGCCGCGCCGACCACGAGCTGGGCGCGCGAGGAGTAGCGCAAGAGCACCAGGAGGTCTCGACCCCGACGGGGCGAGAAGGCGACGCGCACCCCGGGCGCGTAGGCCACCAGCGCGACCAGGGCCACCAGCGGCTCGCGGGCCGCGAGCGCTCCGGCCACCACCGCGACGACGAAACCGGTGAAGAGCCACGAGCCGCGCTCGCGTCCGAGGCGCGCGGCCAGCGTGTGCTTGCCCGCGGCGCGGTCGCCGTCCACGTCGCGCAGGTTGTTCGCCTCGAGCAGGGCGCAGGCCATGGCGCCAGCGGCCAGACCCCACCACCAGGCGGCCGCGCTGACGCCGTGGCTCTGGACGTAGGCCGTGCCCAGGGTGGCGACGAAGCCGAAGTAGACCAGGACGAACAGCTCACCGTAGCCGTAGTACCCGTAAGGGCGCGGCCCCCCGGTGTAGAGCCAGCCGGCGGCGATGGCGCTCGCTCCCAGGGCGACCAGCCACCACGACGTGCGCGCCGACAGCCAGAGACCAGCCCCCGCCGCGACGCCGAAGAACACCCACGCCGCCTGGTGGACGCGCTCGGGCGCGACGAGCCGCGACGCCGTCAGGCGAAAGGGGCCGACCCGTTGCTCGTCGGTGCCCCGACGCCCGTCGGAGTAGTCGTTCGCGTAGTTGGTCGCGATCTGCAGGGCGAGGGCGACCACGACGCACAGGACCGTGTTGAGCCACGCGATCGCAGCGGGCCGCACCACGCCCGCCCCCACCGCCACCGGGACCAACGCCGCCGGCAGCGTACGCGGGCGCGCCGCCAGGACCCACCGGCGCAGCGCGCCCGGCGCCTCACTCACGGGCGCTTGGGGAACTTCGAGAAGTCGGGCGGGCGGTGCTCGACGAAGGCGTTGCGGCCCTCCTGGCCCTCCTCGGACATGTAGAAGAGCATGGTCGCGTCGCCGGCCAGCTGCTGGACGCCCGCCAGTCCGTCGTCCGCGGCGTGCAGCCCGCCCTTGACCATCCGCAAGGCGATCGGCGACAACGTGAGCATCTGGCGGCACCACGCCACGGTCTCGCGCTCCAGGTCGGCCAGCGGCACCACCGCGTTGACCAGACCCCACTCGAGCGCGGTGGCCGCGTCGTACTGGCGGCAGAGGAACCAGACCTCCTTGGCGCGCTTCAGACCGATCGTACGAGCCAGCAGTGACGAGCCGTACCCGCCGTCGAAGGAGCCGACCCGCGGTCCGGTCTGACCGAAGCGCGCGTTGTCGGCCGCGATGGACAGGTCGCACACCAGGTGAAGGATGTGCCCTCCCCCGATGGCGTAGCCGGCGATCGACGCCACGACGGGCTTGGGCAGCCGTCGGATCTGTATCTGCAGGTCCAGGACGTTGAGACGACCGATCCCCTGGCGGGCCACGTCGTCGTCGCCCAGATAGCCGTCGTCGCCGCGGATCTTCTGGTCCCCGCCCGAGCAGAAGGCGTCGGGACCGGCCCCGGTGAGGATGATCGCCCCCACCGAGGAGTCGTCGCGGGCCTTCGCGAAGGCGTCCTCGAGCTCGAAGAGCGTCTGGGGGCGAAACGCGTTGCGCCGCTCCGGCCGGTTGATCGTCAGCCGCGCGATCCCCTCGGCCACCTCGTAGATGATGTCGCCGTACTCACCGCGACGCTCCCACTGCGGCAACGGCCACGAACGGAACTCGTCGAGCGGGTCGTCGGGCGGTCCCTGGATCACGGTCTCGGTCACGGCGACCACGCTACCGCTCGGCTCCGCCACCTCGCCACGCCGACGCCACGGTCGTCGCGTCGCCCGCCTCCCACGCCGGGCCCCCGGTAGAGTCACCTGGTGGCCTCGCTCACCGCCCTCGACCTCCCCCTCGACGCCGACTTCGAAAGGGTCGTGCGCGAGCAGGTCGAACGCGGCGAGGCCTTCTGCGTGCTGGATCGACGGCTGTCGCCGCGGCGCCGGCTCGAGGAGCTCGCGCACCTCGGCGCCACGCACGTGCGCAGTGTCGACGGTCTCGCCGCCCTGCCCGACGGACGGGGCGTCGACGAGGAGATCGGCCTCGTGATGCTGACCTCGGGCTCTAGCGGCTCCCCCAAGGCCGCTGAGCTCACCTGGCGGGCGCTGGCCGCCAGCGCCCGACTGACGCAGGCGACACTGCGTCACGGTCACGCCCCCGCCTGGTACCCGTGCCTGCCGGCCAACCACATCGGGGGTCTGGCGGTCGTGCTGCGTGCGGTCTTCGACGACGCCACCCTGGTGTGGGGCGACGTGGACGCCATCGACGACGCCCCCGCGCGCGGCGCCACCCACGTCGCGATCGTGCGCGCGCACCTCGCGCGCCACAACCTGTCCGGCTTCGAGTCCGTGCTGCTCGGGGGGGCGCGCCCGCCCCACGAGCTGCCCGACAACGTGGTCACCACCTGGGGGATGACCGAGACCGGCTCCGGTGTCGTCTACGACGGCGTGGCGCTACCCGACGTGGACGTGGCCGCCGTGGACGGCGAGATCATCGTGCGCAGCCCCACGCTCTTTCGCTCCTATCGCCACGCGCCGCGACCGACGGTCACGGGACCCGACGGGCGTCCCGACTGGTTCCCCACGGGTGACGCCGGCGAGGTGGTCGACGGGCGCGTGCGCGTGCGTGGACGACTGGGCTACGTGATCACCACCGGCGGCGAGAAGTTGTGGCCCGACGACCTCGAGGCGGTGCTGGCCGAGGTCGACCACGTGCGCGAGGTCGCGGTCACCGGCGTCGACGACCCCGAGTGGGGCCAGCGCGTCGTCGCGCTCGTCGTGAGCGATGGCGCCCGCCCGGACGACGCCCTGCGCCGGGCGGCCGACGAGCGGATCGGCCCGTGGGCCAAGCCCAAGGAGATCCGCTACGTCGCGGCACTGCCGCGCACGGGCAACGGCAAGATTCGCCGCAGCGCCCTACGCGACCTGCACTAGTTCGCCACGCCCTAGCGCAGTTGCGGCCCCCCGCGACGGGCCACCGAGTCGATGGTCACCGCCGCCAGCAGCACGATTCCGGTCACGATGTACACGGTGGGTGGGCTCATGCTGAGCAGGGCCATGCCGTTGTAGATGACGGCGATGATCAGCCCACCGATCACGGCGTGGACCATCTTGCCGCGGCCCCCGAAGAGACTGGTGCCGCCGATGACCGCCGCAGCGATGGAGTACAGCGTCAGCGTCGGGTCGATGCTGTCGGAGATTCCGCCCAGGCGAGAGGAGTAGAGCAGGCCGGCGATGCCCGCGGTGAAGCCCGTCGCGACGAAGGCGATGAAGCGGTAGCGATTGACGCTGACCCCCGCCCGTCGTACGGCCTCGCTATTGCCGCCGATCGCGTAGATGTAGCGCCCCGTCTTGGTCTTGGCCAGCACGAACGTCCCCGCCGCGAGCAGCGCCAAGTCGATGGGCACCGCGAAGGGCATGCCGCGCAGCACCACGAACGTGGAGCGGTTCGCGTTGAACACCACGATCAGGAGGACGCCCACCGCCACCAGCAGGACGATCTTGACGAGGGTGAGGAAGAACGGGACGGTGTCGAGCCCGTTCGCCCGGCGACGTTGCGTGCTGCGAACCATGAGGTACGCCACTGCGGCTACGCACAGCAGTACGAAGAGCCACGTCGCCACCGGCGTCAGGTTCCCGCCGACCAGGTCGTAGAGGACCTTCTCCTGGACCGGTACCGCCCCGCCGGTGCCCTGGTGGTCCACCAGGTAGATGACCGCCCCCTGCCAGATCAAGAAGCCGGCGAGGGTCACGATGAACGACGGTAATCGCAGTCGGATGACCAGCACCGCGTTGAGCACGCCGATCAGCGTCGTGATCAGGACGGCGAGCGGCAGCGCGAGGTACCACGCCCAGTGGAACTGGTAGTCGGTGAGAATGGTCCCGATAACCCCGCCCAGAGCGGCGACGTAGCCCACCGAGAGGTCGATCTCCCCGAGCAGCAGCAGCCAGATCTCGGCCATGCCCAGCAGGATGTAGATGGTGGCCTGGATCGACAGGTTCGTCAAGTTGCTCGCCGACAGGAAGACCGAGTTGCGCACCTGGAAGTACACGATGAGCACCAGCAGTCCGACCGTGATCGGCACCAGGCCGGTGTCGCCGCTGCGCAGTCGCTTGAACTGCGAGCGGATCTGACCGACCACGCTCACCGTCGCCATCGGCGTCGGCCTCTCGACGGGCGTCGGAGCGGGCCCCACCTCTTCGTTCACGTCAGTCACCGACGCACTACCCTTCGTGTCCGGCACGCACCAGCGACGCCGGCACTTTGGCCGACGCGCCCGTGGTGATGAGCTCAACTGCGCTCGTGGTGTCGTAGTTCGCAATGGGCCCGCTGCTCACCAGCACGCCCAGGTGCATCACCGCGATGTAGTCGGCCACGGTGAACACATCGTTGAGGTTGTGAGAGATCAAGAGGACGGCGATGCCGCGCTCCGAGAGCCGGCGCACGAGCGCCAGCACCTGGGCCGTCTGGGACACGCCCAGAGCGGCGGTCGGCTCGTCCATGATGACCAGCTGTGACTCACGCATGACGGCGCGAGCCACGGCGATCGACTGGCGCTGACCGCCAGAGAGCGATCCCACGAGCTGGCGCACCGACTGCACGGTGGTCACCGACAGGTCGGCCAGCAGTCGCTTGGTCTCGAGCTCCATCTTGATCTCGTCCAGCACGCCGTGACGCTTCTCCTCGCGCCCGAGGTACATGTTTTGGACGATGTCCAGGTTGTTGCACAGCGCCAGGTCCTGGTAGACCGTCGCGATCCCCAAGTCCGCGGCGTTGCGGGGGTTGTGCACGTGCACACGCTCCCCGCGCCAGTACATCTCGCCAGTGGTCGGCGGGAAGATACCCGCGATGGTCTGAATGAGTACGGACTTGCCGGCCCCGTTGTCACCGATCAGCGCGGTGACCTTGCCCGGGGCCACGTCGAGATCGACGTGGCGCAGCGCCTGCACCGCGCCAAAGGACTTGGTCACGTTGCGCAAACTCAGGAGGGAGTTCGCGATCGACGAACCCACCTCCGAGCCACCAGTCTCGGATGATGCTACGGGCGGTTCGGAGGTGGGTTCCATCGTTGACTCAGTTACTTCCTACTTGGCAATCTTGTAGATCTTGCAGTCCTGCGCGTAGGTCGGCGCGCGGAACCCGTGGACCGTGGGCCGCTGGTTGGTGCACAGGGCCACCGGGTTGATGACCCCATCCTTGATCACGGTGGACGCGATCTTCGGCGCGGTCACCCAGCTCGGCGTCAACAGCACCGAAGGAACCGCCACGTGTGACACGGTGTCCTCCGTCGTACCGTTCACCAAGCCGGCCGGCGGCGTCTTGCCCGCGGCCAGGTAGAACGCCAGTGTGGCGGCCGCCTGGGCCTCGAGCCAGATGGGCTTGTAGACGGTGCCACACTGGTAGCCCGCCAGAATGTTCTGGAAGCCCGTCAGCGTGGCGTCCTGGCCGGTAAAGGGAATCTTCTTCGGCTTGAGACCCTTGCTCTGCAGGTACGAGATGATCGGCGCGGCGTTCTCGTCATTCGGCGTCACAACGGCGTTGATGTTCGGGTGCGCCGAGTAGGCGCCCTGGAAGTCGGTCAACGCGACCGAGGGCGTCCAGGTACCGGTGCTCTCGTTGATCGTGTTCTTCGTGCTCGGAGCTCCCTCGCCCGGCGAGAAGCCCTTCTTCTTCAACACCGCGTTGTAGCCCTCACCGAACAGCGTCGCGTTGTTGTCGGTCGTCGCACCGTACATCACGTACAACACCGGCTTCTTCACGTGCCAAGCGGCGAGACAGGACAACATCCCCTGACCGATCAACTGGCCCACGCGCACATTGTTGAAGCTCACGTAGTACTGGCGCGAACCCCCGAGCGTCAGGCGGTCGTAGTCGATGACCTTGACCCCGGCCTTGGCGGCGGCGGCCTCAATCGAGGCTCCCGTCGAGGCGTCCAGCGGGTCGACCAGCAGAACCTTGGCGCCGTTGGCGATCATGGCCTGCGCGTCGGTGATCTCGGTCGCGTCGGATCCCTGGGCGTTCTGGATGTTGAACTCCGAGGTCGAGAGCCCCGCGTCGGTGAAGGCCGTCGCCAGGTCCGGCGCGTCGAACTCGACGTAACGAGTCGAGGTGACCTCGTCTGGCAGGATCACGCCGATGGCCAACTTGGTGCCCGCTCCGTTGGGCGCCCACCCGGGAATCTGCTTGACGATGTTCTGAATGGTACTGCTGAAC
>JBMFWX010000072.1:0-7521 GCA_049964855.1 Acidimicrobiales bacterium | reverse complement strand
CCCGACTCGGCCACCACCTCCGCGGTCAGCTCCACCGGGAAGCCGTGCGTGTCGTGCAGGCGAAAGGCCACGTCACCGGGGAAGACCGTCTCACCTCGGGCGACGACCCCGTCGCGCGCCTCCTCGAGCAGCGTCATCCCCGTACGCAGAGTGCGCGCGAAGGCGGCCTCCTCGCGCTCGAGCACCGACGCGATCAGGTCGCGGTCGCTCGTGAGCACCGGGTAGGCCGAGCCCATTTTGGCGATCGTCGCGTCCACGAGCGACTCACTCAGGGGCCGATCGGCCCCCGCGCGGCGCGTCGCGAGGACCGCGCGGCGGATCAGGCGGCGCAGCACGTAGCCCCGACCCTCGTTGGAGGGCAGGACCCCGTCGGCGACCAGCATGGTCATCGCCCGGCCGTGCTCGGCGATCCGGCGTATCGCCACGTCCGTTGCCTCGTCGCGCCCGTAGGGGGTGTCGACCGCGCGCGCCGCCGCCTCCAGCAGTGGCGCGAAGAGGTCGGTGGCGAAGACTGACTCCTCCTCGTTGAGGATCGACAGCACGCGCTCGAAGCCCGCTCCGGTGTCGATGTTCTTGGTCGGCAGGTCGCTCAGCGTGCCCCCCGGCCCCTTGTCGTACTGCATGAACACCAGGTTCCAGAACTCGATGAAGCGGTCGTCACCACCAAAGGCGGGACCCCCGTCGGCGCCGAAGGCGGGTCCCTTGTCGTAGAAGATCTCCGAGCACGGCCCGCACGGCCCACGCTCCCCCATCGACCAGAAGTTGTCCTCGTCGAGACGCTGAATCCGCTCGGGGCGCACGCCGACCAGGTCGCGCCACAGCTCCTCGGCCTCGTCGTCGGTCGTGTGCACGGTCACCCACAGGCGCTCGGGGTCCAGGCCAAAGCCCTCGGTGATCAGGCCCCAGGCGAGCGTGATGGCGTCGGACTTGAAGTAGTCACCGAAGGAGAAGTTGCCCATCATCTCGAAGAACGTGAGATGACGCTGCGTCGTGCCGATGATGTCGATGTCGGGCGCGCGAAAGCACTTCTGGATCGACACGGCCCGCCGGTACGGGGGGACCTCCTCCTGCAGGAAGTACGGCTTGAAGGGCACCATACCGGCGATGGTGAACAGCAGCGAGGGGTCGTGGGGGATCAGGCTCGCTGACGGCACCACGGCGTGCCCGCGGTCGGCGAAGTACTGCAGGAACGTTGTGCGCAGTTCGGCGGATTCCACGGAGTCACTCTACCGGCGACCCGTTCGGGCCCGGGTCTGGCGACTCGTTCGGGTTCGGGTCCGGGTCCGCGGACCGACGCTGGCGCCACGCGTGCACCAGAGAGCCCTCCCGCCCGTGGGACGAGGGCTCGTAGAGCGAGAGCCCCTCCAGTCCGTCGGGCAGGTACTGCTGGTCCACCCAGCCGCTCGGCGCGTCGTGGGGGTACTGGTAGCCGGCTCCGTGGCCCAGGCCCGCCGCGCCGCGGTAGTGGGCGTCGCGCAGCGCCGCCGGAACCTGCGTCGTGGCGCCCCCGCGCAACGCCCCCTCGGCGGCGGCCAGGGCCCGCGTCGCCGAGTTGCTCTTTGGGGCCAGGGCCAGCGCCAGGGTGGCGTGGGCCAGGGTCAGCCGCGCCTCGGGCAGTCCCACGAACTCCACCGCCTGCGCGGCGGCCTGAGCCAGGACCAGGGCCGAGGAGTCGGCCAGCCCGACGTCCTCGCTGGCCAGGATCACCAGGCGCCGCGCCAGGAAGCGCGCGCTCTCCCCGGCCTCCAGCAGGGCCACCATCCAGTAGAGGGCGGCGTCGGGGTCCGAGCCGCGCACCGACTTGATGAAGGCGCTGATCTGGTCGTAGTGCGTGTCGCGCGACTGGTGGACCAGGCGTCCGTCGCGAGCGAGCGCCACGTGCTCGCGGGTGACCACCACCTCGCGTCCGTCCTCGCCTTGGGCGCCAGCCAGGACCGCGGCGGTGTCGAGCGTCGTCAGCGCCGCGCGCGCGTCGCCCTCGGCCGTGGCCGCCAGGGCCGAGGCCGCCTCCTCGCCCAGTTCGACGCCGCGCAACCGCGCGCCGCGCCGGCAGAGCTCCACGAGATCCTCGTCGCGTAGCGGGGTAAGGCGCCAGAGGGTGCAGCGACTCATCAGCGCGGCGTTGACCTCGAAGAACGGGTTCTCGGTCGTCGCGCCGATCAGCACGATCGCCCCCGTCTCACTGGCCGGCAGCAGGAGATCCTGTTGGGACTTGTTGAAGCGGTGCACCTCGTCGATGAACAGGGCCGTACGCACGCCGCGCTCGGCCAGGCGCTGGCGCGCTCGCTCCAGCGCCTCGCGCACCTCGCGCACCCCCGCGCTCACCGCCGAGAGGCTCTCCAGCTCGTAGCCAGCCGTCTCGGCCGCGATACGCGCGAGGGTGGTCTTGCCGGTGCCGGCGGGCCCCCACAGGATCGACGAGCCCAGCCGGCCGGACTCGGCCAGGCGCCGCAGCGCGGCCCCCGGTGCCGCCAGCTGCCCCTGGCCGACCACGTCGTCGAAGCGGCGCGGCCGCAACGCCTCGGCGAGGGGCGCCATTCGCGCCAGGCGCTCAGCCAGGGCGTCGTCGAAGAGCGACGTGGGCTAGCCCTTCGCGAGGGGCGCCAGGCGCAACTCGCGCAACTGTCGCGCCGTGATGGCCTTGGGCGCCCCGGTCATGAGATCGGTGCCCGACTGGGTCTTGGGGAACGCGATGACCTCGCGGATGTTCTCCTCGCCCGCGAAGATCGCCACGAGGCGGTCGATCCCGAAGGCGAAGCCCGCGTGGGGCGGCGCCCCGTAGCGAAAGGCCCCGAGCAGGAAGCCGAAGCGGCTCTCGGCGACGTCGTCGGTGATGCCGAGTGTCCGAAAGATCCGCGACTGGACGTCGGCGCGGTGGATCCGCACCGACCCGCTGCCCAGCTCCCAGCCGTTCAGAACCAGGTCGTAGGCCTGGGAGCGCACGCGCAACGGGTCGCTCTCGAGGAAGTCCAGGTCGTCGGGGTGGGGCATGGTGAAGGGGTGGTGGGCGGCCATCACGTTGCCGTCCTCGTCGAGACCTTCGAACATCGGGAACTCGGTCACCCACAGGTAGCGGTGCGGCCCCTCGCTCACCGGTGGCGACCCGAGGGTCACGCGCAGCGCCCCGAGGACCCGGCACGCCACGTCGTAGTCGTCAGCGATCGCCAGCACCAGGTCGCCGGTGACCGCGCCGTCCACGGCGGCGATCGCCTCGCTCTCCTCGGGTGACAGGAACCGCGCCAGCGGCGAGTCCAGGCCGTCGGCCGTGAGGCGGAACCACGCCAGGCCCTTCGCGCCGAGCTCGCGCGCCTGATCGGTCAGCTGGTCGAGCCGATGGCGGGTCAGCGCGGCGCCGTCGGGGACGCGCAGCGCCTTCACCGTCGACGCGGCGAAGGCTCGCAGCGACGTGGTGGCGAACACCGACGAGAGGTCCTGGAGCGTCATGGCGAAGCGCAGGTCCGGCTTGTCCGTGCCGTAGCGATCACGGGCCTCGGCCCAGGTCATCGTGTCGATCGACCCCGGTCGAACGCCCGTCGCCACCTCGGCGGCGTCGAGCACCGCACGCGACACGAAGCGCATCACGTCGTCCTGGGTCACGAAGCTGGCCTCCAGGTCGAGCTGGGTGAACTCGAACTGGCGGTCGGCGCGCAGGTCCTCGTCGCGCAGGCAGCGAGCGATCTGGTAGTAGCGGTCCATCCCACCGACCATGAGCAGCTGCTTGGCGATCTGCGGGCTCTGGGGCAGCACGTAGAAGTCGCCGGGGTGCAGGCGCGACGGCACCACGAACTCGCGCGCGCCCTCGGGGGTAGGAGCCCACAGCAGGGGCGTCTCCACCTCGCAGAAGCCCTGCTCGTCCATGGCCTCGCGCAGCGCCCGGTTCACCCGGGCGCGCAGGCGCAGGTTGCGCGCGAGCGATCCGCGACGCAGGTCCAAGAAACGCCAGCGCAGCCGCAGCGCCTCGTCCACCTCCACCCGCTCATCGAGCGGGAACGGCGGCGTCTCGGCCAGGGCCAGCACCTCGACGGCACAGTCGGTCAGCTCGATCGACCCCGTCGCGAGGTGGTCGTTGCGCGTGCCCTCGGGCCGCGCCGCGACGATGCCGGTAACCCGCACGACGGACTCGGGGCGCACGTCCAGCGAGCCCTCGATCACCGCCTGGAGCAACCCCGAGTAGTCGCGAAGGTCCAGGAACGCCAGGTGCTCGCCGTGCTCGCGTCGCCGCGCGACCCATCCGCACACGCTCACCCGGCGCCCCACGTCGTCGCTGGTGAGGGTGGCGCACAGGGAGTCGCGCAGGGCGGTGGCTTCGTAGTCTGGGGTCATCCTCGTCACTTCGTCAGTAGTCGGGTCAGCGTCGCGACGAGGTCGTGACGCGCCACCACGTGCTGGGGCGCGACCTCCTCGGAGCGCAGGTCCCTAATCGTAACCTGGCCCGCCGCCTCCTCCCGCGGGCCGACCAGCACGGCCAGACGCGCCCCCGAGCGGTCCGCGACCCTCATCTGCGCCTTCATGGAGCGTCCGTCGTAGGCGCGGTCTGCCGCAAACCCGGCGCCGCGCAGGTCGTCCAGCACCGCGGTCGCCACGTCGTGGCCGGTGGTGTCCACGACGAACACGTCGAGCACGCGGCGCACCAGGGGCGTCGTCTCGCCCTCGGCCGCCAGGGCCAGCAGCAGTCTCTCCACCCCGCTGCCGAAGCCGATTCCGCTCGTCGGCGGACCTCCGAGCTGCTCGGCGAGTCCGTCGTAGCGCCCCCCGCCACCGATGGCGTTCTGCGCGCCGTCCAGCGCGTCGGCGACGAACTCGAAGGTCGTGCGGGTGTAGTAGTCGAAACCGCGCACCAGGCGCGGGTCGCGCGTCGAGGGCACGCCCAGCTGCGCGAGCCCGTCGCTCACCCTCGCGAAGTGCGCCCGGCAGTCGTCGCAGAGGTAGCCCGGGAGCTGGGGACCCTCGCCGGTCACCGCCACGCACTCGTCGCGCTTGCAGTCGAGCAGCCGCAGGGGGTTGAGCCGCCACCCCTCGCGGTGCTCGTCGCACAGTCGCAACGCGTTCGCCGCCAGGTGCGCACTCAACGCCGCGACGAACCGGCCCCGGCACTCGTCGTGGCCCATCGAGTTGATCACCAGGCGCACGCGCGTCAGGCCGAGGGCCTGGAAGAACCGCCAGGCCAACGCGATGACCTCGACGTCCAGCGCGGGGTCGTCGGTGCCCAGGGCCTCGACGCCGAGCTGGTAGTGCTGGCGGTAACGCCCAGCCTGCGGCCGCTCGTAGCGAAAGGCTGGCGTCACGTACCACGCCTTCCAGGGCGTCACCGGCTGATGCTGCACGAACGCGCGCACCACCGACGCCGTCCCCTCGGGGCGCAGCGCGTAGCGTCGCCCACCGCGGTCCTCGAAGACGTACATCTCCTTGGTCGCGACGTCGCTGTGCTCGCCGATCCCCCGGTTGAACACGCCCACGTCCTCGAACATCGGAGTCAGGACCAGGGAGAAGCCGTAGCGGTAGGCGAACTGGGCGAAGGTCGCGATGAGCCCCTCCCACCGGGCCGACTCCGGACCCAGGACGTCGTGGGTCCCCACCGGCGCGCGCAGGGCGGGCGCGTCGCTCATGACGACTTGTTCTGGCCGGGGAGCTGGCGAAACGCGTCGAAGACGCCGTCCACGGACTTGAGCGCGGCGAGCAGGCTGGACAGGTGCGCGGGGTCCGCCAGCTCCACGTCGAACACCATGCGCACGATCCGCGAGCCCGAGGTCGTCGTGGAGCTCGACATGATGTTGAGGTGGTACTCGGCGACCACTTTGGACACGTCCAGCAGCAGTCGCGACCGGTCGAAGGCCAGGATCTCCAGGACCGCGCGGTACTGGCCGCTGGCCCCGGCGTCCCACTCCACGTCGATGACCCGCTCTCCGAGACGCCGGGCCAGCGCCACGGCGTTCGAGCAGTCGTCACGGTGCACGGAGACGCCCCGGCCCTGGGTGATGAAGCCCATGATCGGGTCGCCGGGAACCGGCGAACAGCACCGCGCGAGGTGCACCATGACGTCGTCGAGGCCCTCCACGTAGACCCCCGCCGACCGCGGGCGGGCGCGCGTCGAGCGCGGCGCCTTGGCCACCGTGGTCGGCAGCTGCTCCGCGTCGCCCCCGTGCAGCTCGCGGTCGAGGCGCTGCACGACGGCCAGCGCGGAGATCTGTCCCGAGTCGATCGCCTGAAAGAGCGAGTCCAGGTCCTCGAGCGACAACGACGCGATGACCGCGTCGAGCGCGCTCGAGGCCAGGGACGTGGCGATGGGCAGCCCCTCGCGGCGTAGCGCCCGCACGAGCTCCTCGCGACCGCCCTCGATGGCGTCCTCGCGCCGCTCGCGCTGGAACCACTGTCGGATCTTCGAGCGAGCCCGCGAAGACTTGACGATCTTGAGCCAGTCCCTCGACGGGCCAGCCGACTCGCTCCTGCTGGTCACGATCTCCACCACGTCCGCCGAGTGCAGCGTGGTGTCGAGGGGCACGAGTCGTCCGTTGACCTTCGCGCCGACGCAGTGGTGACCCACCTCGGTGTGCACCGCGTAGGCGAAGTCGATCGGCGTGGCCCCCTCGACCAGCGCGATGACGCGACCCTTGGGGGTGAACACGTAGACCTCGTCGTGGCCGAGGTCGAGCTTCAGCGCCTCGAGGAAGGCGATCGGATCACGCTCCTCCTCCTCGACGTCGGCCAGGCGCTGCATCCACGCGATCTCCTTGGTCGACGCCCCCTCCTTGTACACCCAGTGCGCGGCGATGCCGAACTCGGCGCGCCGGTGCATCTCCTGGGTGCGGACCTGCACCTCCACCGACTTGCCGCGCGGCCCGATCACGGTGGTGTGCAGCGACTGGTACAGGTTGAACTTGGGCGAGTTGATGTAGTCCTTGAAACGACCTTGCACCGGCGACCACAGCGCGTGGATCGCTCCGAGAACCGCCCAGCACTCGCGCTCGTCCTCGACAACGACTCGCAGGCCCACCAGGTCGAAGATGTCGTCGAACTCCTTGCCGCCGATCACCATCTTCTCGTAGATGCTCCACAGGTGCTTCGGTCGTCCCCGCACCTCGGCGTGGATGTCGAAGTCGCGCAACTTCGCCTCCAGAGCGCTCATCACCTCTTCGAGGTACGCCTCACGCTCGGGCTGACGTGTCGCCACCATCTGCTCGATCTCCGCGTAGCGCTTGGGGTGCAACGTGGCGAAACTCAAGTCCTCCAACTGCCACTTGACCTGCTGGACTCCCAACCGGTGCGCCAGGGGGGCGTAGACGTCGAGGGTCTCTTGGGCGATCGCGCGCTGGCGTGGCATCGGCATGACCGAAATGGTGCGCATGTTGTGCAACCGGTCCGCGAGCTTGATAAGCAGCACCCGCCAGTCGCGTGCCATGGCGATGAACATCTTGCGGATCGTCGCCGCCTGCTGAGCCTCCTTGGAGTCAAACTCCAGGCGATCCAGTTTCGTGACCCCGTCCACCACCGCGGCGACCTGCTCCCCGAACTCCTTGGTCAGCC
>JBMFWX010000071.1:0-7558 GCA_049964855.1 Acidimicrobiales bacterium | reverse complement strand
GATCGCCTGGAAGCACCGGATCGACATCGCGGCTTGACATTTACGCACTAGGGGTGTCTCGCCCGAGCGAGCGCGACGCCACGCTCATCCGGGAGCGTCGCCGCACGACGACGGGGCGATCTCTCGTCGCGTGGCCCGCGAGCGTGGCGGGAGCGAGCTCACCGAGCCCGTCGGCGAGATGTGGGGATCCGAGCTCGTTTCCGGAGCCAGCACCGGCGACGTCGCCCGCGGCGACGCTCAGTGGTGGTGGTGCAGACCGAGCTCGATGGCCTTGACGAGCAGCATGGCCACCGCGACGACCAGGTAGCCGCGCAGCACGTACATGCCCACGAGTGTTCCCCGGGACCAGCGGGGTCGGTGCAGCAGGTTGATCGGCGGCATCCGCCAGGTGGCGCGGTGCCCGAGGTCCGGTGCGGGCGCGGCGGGCCGTCCGCGCCGCCGTGCGACGAGCACCACGCCGGCCACCACGTAGACCGCCACGAAGACGATCCCCAGCACCACGGCGAGCTGGGCCACGTCGATCGTGGTGAACAGCGTCGTGATCATCAAGACGAGCGACATCATCAGCAGCACGCCGACGATGACGCTGGCCACCACGTTCAGCCACGTCCGGTTGACCCAGGGGCCGAGCACCTCGCGGTCATTGCAGAGCAGCAGCAAGAAGACGGTGGCGCTCGGCAGCAGGACGCCAGCCAGGGCTTGGACGCTGGTCGTGATGAGCCCCAGGGGCGCGCCGGGGATGACGACGATTCCCGCCGCCAGGACGACCATGACGGTGAAGACGCCGTAGAAGAACTTGGCGTCGCGCCAGTGCCGGTGCAGCGAGTGCTTGGCCCCGAACATGTCGCCGAAGGCGTACGACGTGGCCAGCGTCACCGAGGCCGCCCCGATGATGGACGCGTTCAGCAGGATGATCGCGAAGATCACGCCGGACGCGCGTCCGACGTAGTGGCGCAGCCCGGCGGCCACCGCAGCGCCGTTTTGAAAGTGACCGGCGAGCGGGGTGGGCCCGAAGGCCGTCGCCACGACGACGACGAGGATGGCCGCCGCGATCACCGTGATGAACGAGCCGAGCACGGTGTCAGCGCGCTCGTAGTTGATCCAGCGCGGCGTGATGCGCTTATCGACGATGTTGGACTGCTGGAAGAAGAGCTGCCAGGGCGCGACCGTCGTGCCCACAATCGCCATGATCAAGAGCACGGACGTCGAGTTGAAGCCGCCGCGCACCCCCGGGGACACGAAGCCGTGGACCACCAGCCCGATTGCTGGGTGGCGCATGATCGCGAGCGGGATCACGAGGAAGTTGGCGAAGACGAAGACGAACATGAAGCGTTCCCACCGCCGGAAGCTGCCGGTCGCGGTCATGAGGATCAGCGCCACCGCCGCGACGGGCACCGAGATGTACTGGCTGACACCGAGGTAGCCCAGCGAGAGGCTCACCCCAATGAACTCCGTGGCGATGGTGAGGAAGTTCAAGATGAACAGGTCACCGACCGAGAACGCGCCCCAGAACCGACCGAAGCGCTCGTTGATCAGCCTGGCGTGACCGACGCCGGTGACCGCGCCGAGGCGCACCACCATCTCCTGGTTCACGATGAGCACCGGAATGAGCAGCGGCAGCGTCCACAGGAGCGACAGGCCGAAGTTCTGTCCGGCCTGGGCGTAGGTTGACACCCCGCCGGCGTCGTTGTCCCCGATCATGACGATGAGACCCGGTCCCATGATCGCGAGCAGCGTGAGCAGCCGCGCCTTGAGCGAGGAGCGCGCCCCGACGTCGTGCTGGCCGATGGTGCCAAAGGCCCCGCGGATGTCTCCGGTGTGCGCACTGTCCAGCACCGCAGTGGCCTCGTTCGGGCTCGGGTTCGGCGTCGCCATCAGCGACTCCCCAACGCGTACGACGCCGCGCGACTCTGGCGCGACCCCGACCCGGGCGGTGCGCCGGTGCGCGTCAGCCAGCGGGCCCCCCGCACCTGGTGGTTTCCTCGATACTGCACAGTTCGTCTCCAGTTCGTTCGTGGTGGTCGGGTACCGGCAACCCCCACGAGACCGGACTCAGCAGACTGCCAGAATCAATTCGCGGCGGTGCGACCCTCCGTGCTCAACGGTGGGGCTGGTACTAGGGGGTTTCAGAATGACCCCCCTTGAACGAGACGCTGGCGAGTCACCATCACTCCTCCACCGTCGACATGCCGAATTCGCGTCGCCACCCGTGGGGCAGCAGCTCGTCCAAGAGGTCATCGACCGTGACGACGCCCACCATCCGGCCGTCCTCCTCGGTGGCCACCGGCAGCACCGTCAGGTTGAAGTCGCTCATCGTGCGCGCGACCTGGTGGACGTCCCACTGGGGATGGGCGTGGGTGAGGTCCGTCCGCGCCACCTCGAGGGCGAGATCGCCGCCGTGGGCGCGCACCAGCGAGGGGATCGAGGCCACGCCCACCGGTCGGCCGCCGTCGTCGAGAACGAAGACGGCGTGCAACGATGCCGCGGGCAGGCGCGAGGCGCGAACGGCCTCGAGCGCTTCGTCCACGGTCGCGGTGTCGGGCACCGAGAGAAAGTCCGGGCTCATCAGCCCCCCCGCGGTGTCGGCGTTGTAGGTGAGCAGGTTGCGCACCTTGGCCTGCTGCTCGGTCGGCAGGAGGTCCAGAATCGGCGAGCGGCGCTCCTGATCGATCTCGGTGATCAGGTCGGCGGCGCTGTCGGGCTCCATGCGCGCCAGGAGCCGCGCGGCGTCGGCGTCGCTGCGGTCGACGAGGAACTCGAGCTGGTGGGTCGTGTCGAGCTCCTCGAAGACGTCGGCCTCGAGTTCACGATCCAGCCCGACGACCTCGATGATCTCCTCGCCTTCTTCGTGGCTCGCCTGCTCGACCAGGTCGGCGATCTGGGCCGGGTGCAGCTTGGCCAGCTTGCGGTACGGAATGCGCAGGTGCGCCGTGGGCACGTGACCCACGAAGGGCTCCATGGACGCGAAGTCCACGATGGCCCCGGCCCGCACGTGCTGGCCGAACGTCGGACCGAGCAGGCGCCGCAGCAGCGGTCGACGGCCGGGATCGACGCCGACCACCTGCCACGTTCCGTCGATCTGCGCCAGCTCGATCTCGTTGGCGCTGATCAGCCGGCCGCGCACCAGGTTGATCAGGTGACGCGCCAGCAGGTCCTCGGCGAGCAGCAGCTCTCCGGGACGCCGTTCGAAGCGGCGCAGGTCGACGCGGCGGCCCTCGAAGGTGACCCGGCCCTGGTCGAGACCGCCGATCTTGCGAATCGGCACGAACAGGTCGCGACCCTCGATGCGGATGACCGCGCCGACCACGGGGGGGTGCGCGTCGTCGCCGAGCCGCGCGACCAGGTCCTGGACGCGGCCAATCCGGTCACCCTCGCGATCGAAGATCGGACGGTGCAGGAACGTCGAGAGGTGGAAGATGTCGGTCACGGTGGCTACCACTGCGACCTCCAGGCTACCCCCTCTGGTTGCGCGGGTCCCGGGCCGCGCGATGAACTCTTGGTCTCAGCGGGTCCGGCGCGCGAGCACCTCCGCCACGTAGTCCAGATCGTCGTCGTCGACGCCGAGATGGGTGACGAGCCGCACGCGCCGCGGCGCCAGCGTTCCC
Source organism: Acidimicrobiales bacterium (assembly GCA_049964855.1). Lineage (GTDB taxonomy): Bacteria > Actinomycetota > Acidimicrobiia > Acidimicrobiales > RAAP-2 > RAAP-2. The sequence continues at coordinate 3,953 of JBMFWX010000071.1, read as the reverse complement.
CCGAGCACGCCGACCTCGGCGAGCTCGGCGACCAGGGCCCGCGCGTCGGGATGGTCGAAGGCCACGATGTTGGTGCGACAGCTCGCCGGATCGTACTGCGATTCGGGGAAAGCCTCGGCTACCAGTTCAGCGAGCCGGCGGGCCCGGCGGTGATCGTCGGCCAGCCGGTCGACCATCGTCTCGAGCGCGACGATGCCGGCCGCGGCGAGCACGCCCGCCTGGCGCATCGCCCCGCCGAGTCGCTTGCGCTCCACGCGGGCACGCGCCATCAGATCGGCCGGACCAGCCAGCAGCGAGCCGACCGGGGCTCCGAGGCCCTTGGACAGGCACACCATCACCGTCGTGGCCGGTGCCGCCAGCGCCGCGGCCGGCGTGGCGGTCGCGACGGCCGCGTTGAACAGCCGAGCCCCGTCCAGGTGGACGGGGCGCTCGACGGCCCGCGCCAGCGCCGCGAGCTGCTCGACCGGCCACGGCGTTCCCCCCGAGGGCATGTGCGTGTTCTCGACCGCGACCGCGCCGACGTGGGCCCGGTGGTCGGCTTCGGACTCGATGATCTCGACGACCCGATCGAGGTCGAGCTGGCCCGTCGCGTCCTCGACCAGGGCGAACTGGACCGACGAGTTTCGCGCGCTCGCCCCCATCTCGAAGTCGACCAGGTGCTGATTGGCGCCAGCCACGATCACGTCACCGGGCTCGGTGAGCACGCGCACCGCCATCTGGTTGGCCATCACGCCCGAGGGGGTGAAGACCGCCGCCGGCTTGCCCAGGATCATGGCCGCCCGGGTCTCCAGGGCGTTGACGGTGGGGTCCTCGCCGTAGCCGTCGTCGCCGACCGGCGCCGACGCCATCGCCTCGCGCATGGCCGCCGTGGGCTGGGTGACGGTATCGCTTCGCAGGTCGACGAGTCGGGTCATGGGTTCGAGGCTAGATGACTACCGCGGGACGTCGTTGGGCTGACGGGACCGGAGCATCGTGGTGCTGGCGTGACCGGTCCCTCGGGGCTCTCCGCGTTCGCGGTGATCCGACGATGCGAGCGTGTCGTTGAGATTCGCTCACCGAGGCGCCACCTGGCCACCGGGTGCACGCCCGTCCGCCTCGTCGTCGGTGGTCGAGCGTATCCGTCGCGACAGGGGCGCTTTGAGCAGGTCGAGCAGGAACGTGACAACGAGGACCGATCCGAGCACGACGCCGATGGCGCTCGCGCTCGCCGGGGCCATCAGCCACCCGCGGTTTGCGAGCACGCTGACGACGACCAGGTCCGTGGCCGTCGCCCCCAGCATCAGCCGGCTGGGTCGGGCGCGCCACAGGTGGTGCGCGTCGCGCACCAGGTAGACGGTGGCCTGGCCGGTGGCCACCAGCATCACGAACACCAGGGTCTGGGTGAGCGCGAGCGAGTAGCCGAGGACGTCGCGCGCCACGTAGTAGGTGGCAAAGGAGACGGCGAGCCAGGCCAGCGCAATGCTGAGCGCGGCCCAGGCGAGCTGGGAGACGCGCCAGCGGTCCGGCTGGGCGGAGAAACCCACGTGGTCGGTGGAGATCGACATGGTCACGAAGTCGTTGGCGAACAGCAAGAGCAGCACCATGCGCGGGGTGGTGACGAACTGGCCCGTGAGCAGGAGTCCCAGAGACAGGAACAGCGCGACCTGGAAGGTTTTGACGATCTTGTTCAGCGTGTAGGTCAGCATGCGCTGGTAGACCCGTCGACCGGTCTCGATCGCGGTGACGACGCCGGTCAGTCCCTCGGTCGTGAGCACCACGCTGGCGGCTTCCTTCGCGACGTCGGTGGCGCTGGCCACGGCGACGCCCATCTCGGCGCGCTTCAGCGCCGGGGCATCGTTCACGCCGTCGCCGGTCATGCCCACCACGTGGCCGGCGCGCTGGGCGCGCTCGATGAGGCGCAGCTTGTCCTCGGGCAGGACCCCGGCGACGACGTCGAAGTCGAGGGGTCCGTCCGCGGGAACGCGCAACTCGTCGGGGGTCACGACGCGAGAGCCGACGCCGACCTCGCGCGCGACCGCCAGGGCCGTCGCCTCGGTGTCCCCGGTCACCATGATGATGCGCACGCCGAGCTCACCAAGGTGCTCGATCAGGGGAGCCGAATCGGGACGCAGCGGGTCGCCCATCGCCACGAGACCAATCACCGCGAGCGAGGCGTCGTCGCCGCGCGCCACGGCGAGGATCCGGGCCCCGTCGCCGGCCAGGCGCTCGACGTCGGCCTCCAGCGTGGTCGGGGCGTTGCCCAGGGCCGCCAGGACGCGCGGCGTGCCCTTGGCCACCCGGCGCACGACCCCGTCCTGACGTACCGTGGCCTCGGAACGCTTGCTCGACGGGTCAAAGGGTGTGAAGGTGAGCCGCTCGAGCGGCGCGACGTCGCCGAGGGCGTCGAGGATCGCCACGTCGAGCGGGTCCTGGGTGGCGCGCTCCGACGCCGCCGCCGCCAGAGCGAGCACGTCGTCGCGCGTGACGCCGTAGCCGAGGACGTCAGCCACGCGGAGTCGGTTCTGGGTGATGGTGCCGGTCTTGTCGGTGCAGAGCAGGTCCATCGCCGCGGCCTCCTCGATCGCCGACAGGCGCGTGACCAGCACGCCGTGGCGCGCCAACTCGAGCGCACCGAGCGACGTCGTGAGCGTGAAGGTGGCGGGCAGGGCCACTGGCACCGTGGCCACCACCAGGATCAAGACGAAGGGGACCAGCTCGGTCCACGACAGGTGGTGCATCCACCCGTAGACGAGCACCGCGACCACCAACGCACCGTCCATCGCCAGCAGCGCCCAGACGATGCGAAAGATGGTGGTCTCGAGGTGGCTGACTGTGGTGGCGGTACGCGTGAGCTGAGCGGTCGTCCCGAAGAACGTGCGCGCGCCCGTGGCGCTGACCTCCCCCGTGGCCTCGCCGCGGCGCACCACGGCCCCCGCGTAGAGGCTGGCGTCGACCCCGACGTCGACCTCGGCCGACTCCCCCGTGAGCACCGACTGGTCCACCGTCGTGGATCCCTCGCGCACCAAGAGATCGGCTGGGACGATGTCGCCGGCGCGCACGTGCACGAGGTCACCGACGACCAGGGTCGTCGCGTCCACGACGCGCCACTGGTCGTCGCGACGCACGCGGGCGCTCACGGCCAGGCGCTGGCGCAGCGCCGCCAAGGCGTCGTGCGCGCGTCCCTCTTGGGCGACGCCGAGCACCGCGTTGAAGACGATCAGCAGCGCGATGATGATCGCCTCGGCGGAGTGGCCCGCCACGATCTCGAGGACGACGGCGGCCTCGAGCAGCAGCGGCACGGGGCCGGTCACCGTGGCCAGGAGCCGGCGCAGCGGATGGGCGCGGATCTCGGGCAGCGCGTTGGGCCCATCATGCGCGAGGCGCAGCTGGGCCTCCTGCGAGGTCAGCCCGCGTCGTCCGTCGCCGGCGTTCGCGTCCACATTCGGAGTGACCCCGTGGGCGACGGCGGAAGGATCCGTCGCCGGATCGGACGCGTCCTCGCCGTTCATGTCTCCATGATGGTCCGGGTAGCGGTCACGGGCCAACCGCGCTGTGACGTCGACGCTTCTTGGAGGTGCCGTCACCCCAGGCGCAACCGTGGCTGGTGCGTCTCCCGGCCTTCCAGATCAGTGTTCGCCCTAGTCCGAGTCGCTGGACGGCGCGCGGCAAGATTCTGGCGGTGCTACCGGAGCTGGTTGATGAGGGTGACGAGTTCAGGCCGCGGGACCAGGTAACTCGCCTGAACCCGGACAACGACAATCGCAGGCGGTGGGCGGTGGAGAAGGCGTTGATGCGCCTTCGTGTTGTCGAGGAACCCGATAGCGCGCTTACTCGCACGGGATCGGGCCGCTACCGGGTTGTGAGATCTTGACGAAGGGGCCCCGAAATGACTGCACCCCCGGCGTCGCACAGCACCCTAAGTCCGGAGTTACTGAGTTCCTAAGCATTTTTGGGTACTCGGCGACTCATCATCC
>JBMFWX010000070.1:0-7767 GCA_049964855.1 Acidimicrobiales bacterium | reverse complement strand
GACGTGGACGTAGCGGCCCCCGATCTGCGCGATGACGTTGGCGTACTGGTTCTCCGCCCCCACGGCCGCGATGACGCCGCTGGCACTCGACGCACCCGAGTTGCACCCACTCAGGCCCACGGCCACGACCGTCATGGCCAGGGCGATCCCGACGCGGTGCCACCGACGCGTACGGTGCGCTGTCGCTCTCATTGTCGTCCCCTTGTGTAGAACTGTTCTAGATAGTATAGTTGGAATCATTCTAGAGAACAAATCCCCCCGCCGATCGTGAGCACGAGCCCGCGCAACACGACCCAGCGTCGCACGATCCTGGCCGCCCTCGACCGGGCCCCGGGCTTCGTCAGCGCGCAGGAGCTCTACGCGCGCATCGCCGCGAGGGGCGACCGCGTGGCCCTGGCCACGGTCTACGCCCAGCTGAAGAAGCTCGTCGCGAGCGGCGACGTCGACGCGGTGATGAACGAGCGCGGCGAAAGCCTCTACCGGCGCTGCGCCGCCGAGAGCCACCACCACCACCTGGCCTGCCGCGTGTGCGGGGCCACGCGAGAGATCGACATCCCACCCCTCGAGGGCTGGGCGCGCGCGGTGGCCGCCGAGCACGGCTTCCACGACGTGCATCACGTCCTCGAGCTGACCGGAGTGTGCCCCGCGTGCCACGACGCGCCACGCTGAGCCCCTCGCGGCGCGGCCCCCTGGACGTGCTGGTCGTCGACGACGCCCGCGCCCTCGGCGTGGACGCCTTCGTCACGACGCGCTCGGGCGGGGTGAGCGTCGGCCCCTACGACTCGCTCAACCTGGGGGGCCACGTCGGCGACGACCCGGCCCGGGTGCGCGAGAACCGCCGACGCGTGGCCGGCGCGGCCGGCGTCGCCGAGGACGACCTGGTCATCGTCGACCAGGTCCACGGGCGCGAGGTCGTCGAGGTGGTCCGCGCGCGCGACGCCGCGTCGGCGCACGCCGACGCCCTGGTCACCTCGTCGAGCGACTTGGCCCTGGCGATCCTGGTCGCCGACTGCGTCCCCGTGCTCCTCGTGGATCCGGACTGCGGACGCCTCGCGGTGGCCCACGCGGGCTGGCGGGGGCTCGTCGCCGGCGTGCTCGAGAGCGCGCTGGGCCACTTCGAGCGGCCCGAGGACGTCCACGCCCTCATCGGGCCGGCGATCTCGGGGGATCGCTACCAGGTCGGCCCCGAGGTCGCCGCCCACTTCGACGACGTGCCCGACGCGCGGCGCCCCGATGGTGGCGACCGCTGGCTGCTCGACCTGACCCGCGTGGCCGAGCACCGACTGCGCGAGGCCGGCGTAGACGGCGAGCACGTGCGGGCCTGCGCCGAGCGCACCGACGACGACGCGCTCTTCTTCAGCGACCGCGCCGCGCGGCCCTGCGGCCGCTTCGCGCTCGTCGCCCGACGCCACGTAGCATGAGTCGCGATGGGAACCCCGATGGGAACGACGACCCCACGCGCCCGTCGCTTCACCTACGTCGGGCTGGACGTCACCGACGACACCCTCACCGGGCACTTCGACCTCGACGGGCGAGCCTTCCACGAGACCGTCGTGTTCGAGGGCGCGGGGTCCCTGCGCACGGCGCCGGCCACGGCGGTGGCCCACCTGTGGTACCTGCTCGCCGGACTCTCCTACTACAAGGTGGGCGCGCCGCCCGTCGTCGACCTGGGCGCGACCCCGGTGGGGCCCCGCGGCGTCGCGCTGGTGCGCGCGGCGCTGGTTGACGGCCTGGGCGAGTTCGCGTACCGCAACTCGCTGACCCTCGACGACGTCGTCATCGAGGGCGGGCTCGAGGGCGTCCCCGCGACGACCGCACTCGACCCGTCACGGGTACTGGTCCCCTTCGGCGGCGGGATCGACTCGGTGGTCAGCGTCGAGACCCTGCCCGCGCACCTGGACCAGACCCTCTTCATCGTCAGCCCGGCGAGGGGGCGCTTCGCGGCGCTCGACCAGACCGCCGCCGTCACCGGTCGCCCAATCCTGCGCGCCACGCGCGCGCTCGACCCCCAGGTCCTGCGCGCGCGCGATGGGCAGTTACGCGGCCACGTCCCGGTCACCGCGATGATCACCCTGCTGGCCGCGGTGGCGGCGGTGTCCAGCGGCCGCGGCGGGGTCGTGATGAGCAACGAGCACTCGGCGTCGGTGCCCAACCTGCGCGTGGACGGGCGCGAGGTCAACCACCAGTGGAGCAAGTCACTCGCGGCCGAGGAGCTGCTCGGCGCCGCGCTCGACGAGGCCGTCGGGGCGTCGCTCACCGTGGCGAGCCTGCTGCGCGACCGCAGCGAGCTGTGGGTCGCCGAGGCGTTCAGTCGCCTCCCCCAGTACCTCCCCGTGTTTCGCAGTTGCAACCGCGCCTTCGCCCAGGATCCGGCCGGGCGCGCCACCGCGTGGTGCGGCGAGTGCGACAAGTGCCTCTTCATCGACCTGGTCCTCGCCCCCTTCGTCGAGCGCGCGACCCTGCGCGCGACGCTGGGCGTCGAGCCCCTGAGCGATCCCGGCCGCGTGGGCGCACTGGCCGACCTGGTGGGGCTGGGCGAGCACCACAAGCCCTTCGAGTGCGTCGGCGACCCCGACGAGAGCGCCACCGCGCTCGCGGCGACCGCGCGGCTGGCCGCGTGGCGCGACGTCCCCGCCCTGGCCGCCCTGGCCGCGCGCGCGCCGTCCGCGTCCCTCGACGAGCTCCTAGAACCCCGAGGACCCACCCGTGCTCCGGCCCACTGGCTTCGCTGACCTCGCGGGGCGGCGGGTCGGGATCTTCGGCTACGGCGTCGAGGGCCGCGCCACCCACCGGCGATTGCTGGGGCTCGCGAGATCCCTCGTCCTGGTCGACGACGCCCCCGGGCGGGGTCGCGACGTGCTCGTGACCACCGACGGCGGCCACGAGGCCCTGCTCACCTGCGACGCGGTCGTGAAGAGCCCCGGCATCCCCCGGCGTCGACCCGACGTGCTCGACCTGGAGGACCACGGGGTCGCGGTCTGCTCAGCGCTCAACTTGTGGCTGCACGACGTCGACCGGTCGCGCGTCGTGGCCGTCACGGGCACCAAGGGCAAGTCCACCACCACCGCACTCATCGCCTTCCTCCTCCAGTGCGTCGGCGACGACGCCCACCGCGTCGGCAACAGCGGCCTGCCCCCCTACGACCCGCAGGTGGACGACCGCCACGGCTGGCTCGTCGTGGAGGTCTCGAGCTACCAGTGCGTGGACGTCGACGTCGCGCCGTCCCTGGTGGTCGTGACCTCGCTCGGCGCCGATCACCTGGACTGGCACGGCTCGCTGGAGCAGTACCACGACGACAAGCTCTCGCTCACCCGCACCGAGGGGTGGCACCGGACCCTGGTGGCCGACCAGCCGGCGCTGCGCGCGGCGGCGGACCGGCTCGGGGGCGACGTGACCTACGTCGCCCCCGACGACGGGGGCCTCGCGCGCGTCCTCGGGCTCCTGGGCGCGCACAACGAGAGCAACGTGGCCCTCGCCCTGGCGGCGGTCACGGCGATGACCGAGCGAGCGCGTGACGACGTGGTCACGGCCGCGGCCGAGCGAGCCGCCTCGTTCAGCCCCCTGCCCGGACGCCTGACGCTCGTGGCGACGCGCGCGCGCGACGAGGGGACGGTGCGCTTCGTGGACGACGGGCTGGCGACGGCACCCCTGCCCACGCTGGCCGCCCTGGCCGTCTTCGCCGACGAGCCGGTGGCACTCATCGCCGGCGGCTTCGACCGCGGCGTGGACTACGCGGATCTGGGCGAGGCGCTGGCGGCGCGCCAGCCCGCCACCACCCTGGTCACCATGGGCGAGGCCGGACGCCGCCTCGCCGACGTGACGCGCGAGCGGGCGCCGCACGTGGCCCAGTACCGGGCGGAGACGATGGGCGAAGCCGTGGCGCACGCGGTGGCCGCGCTCGGCGAGCGCGGCGTCGTGCTGCTCTCTCCCGCCGCTCCCAGCTTCGATCGCTACCGCGACTGGGAGGAACGCTCGCGGGACTTCGCCCACGAGGTGCACCGGAGCCTGGGAAGGGATTCGAACCCTTGACCTGCGCATTACGAATGCGCTGCTCTACCGACTGAGCTACCCAGGCGCAGGCAGCCAGATTACCCGACCACGCGACCGGCGCCGCTACACGTCCACCAGCGACAGCAGAAGGTCGTGCACGAGCAGCGTTTCGTCGAGGTTCCCCTCGAGGCGCCGGCCGGCCTCCGCCACGACGTCCAGCGCTCGTAGCGCCGCCTGCGCCCGACGCCGGTCGCGGGGCCCCGCGGCGACCCCCGCCGACAGAGCCTCCACCAGCCGGTCGCGGTAGGTCCGCGACAGCGTCGCGCACCCCAGGCGCAGCTCGTCGACGCGAAAGCGTCGCTGCTCACGGCGCACGCGCGCGTCCATCTCCTTGCGTGACGTCACACCGTGCGACGAACCCGCCTCCTGCGCCTCGCGCGCGAGCTCCTCGCGCTGGCGCGCCGCCAGTGGCGCGCTCGCCACGTCGAGCGCGCGCAGCAGCTCATCGGCCAGCGCCGACGCCGAGGCCGACGTGCCCCCGAGGTGATCGGGCACCGCGCGCCAGCGCTCCAGCCGCGCCGCGAGGCCCGGGTCGCCGACGAGCACCCGCGCCCGGCGCAGGTCCCCGTGGGCCGCGCCGACCGCGAGCGCGGCGACCTCCGGTGCCGCCCCCTCGCCAACCAGCGTGGCGGTGAGTTCGACGTCGGACGGGGCGCGCAGCGCCACCCGCACGCAGCGCGACACCACCGTGTCCAACTCGGGCGGGGTATCGTGCGCGCTCAGCAAGAAGATCGTGCGCGCCGGCGGCTCCTCCAACGACTTGAGCAGTGCCGCGCCGGCCGGCGACGCGCCGGTCACCGCGGCGTCGACGTCCTCGATGATCACAATCTGGTACCCCCGCGACAAGGGCCGACGCCGACTCACGCGATCGGCCTCGCGCAGCTCGTCGACCCGCCACGCCAACCCGGCGCGCGGCGCCACGTAGACGTCGGGGTCGTGGCCCGAGAGCACCAGGCGGCACTGCTCGCAGTGCCCGCACCCGTGCTGGGCGCACTGCAGCGCCGCGGCGAAGGCCACCAGCGTGCCGCGCAGGTCCGCTCCCGGCGGACCCGTCACGAGGTACGCGTGAACCGGGGCACACGCGTACTGGCGCAGCGCCGCCGCCGCCCGCTCCTGGCCCACCAGGGCCGAGAAGACGTCAGCCATCGCTCCCCCACGCCAGCGCGTCGAGGCGACGCGCCACGATCGAGGCCACTTCGTCCTCGTCGCCGGCGCCGTCCACCACAGCCCAGTGTTCGGGGTCTCGGGTGGCCAGCGCCGCGTAGCCAGCGCGCACGCGCTCGTGAAAGTCGAGGTCGGCCGACTCGAAGCGGTCGCGCGCGTCGCGCCGACGGCGGTCGTTGGCCACCTCCAACGGCACGTCGAGCCACACCGTGAGGTCTGGTCGGCACGCGCCGATCGCCAGGTCGGTCGCGGCCTCGAGATCGCCGAGGTCGACGCCACGGCCGTAGCCCTGGTACGCGAGGGTCGAGGCGAAGAACCGATCGCTCACCACCGCGACGCCGCGCGCCAGCGCGGGCTCGATGACCGTATGAACGTGGTGCGAGCGATCCGCCAGCATCAGCAGCGCCTCGGTGGCCGGCGCCATCGGCGGCCCGGCGTCGAGCAGCCAGCGGCGCAGGTCGGCCCCGAGCGCCGTGTCACCGGGCTCGAAAGTGAAGAGGGCGCCGCGCTCGCGCGCGGCGCGGCGCGCCTGGGTCGACTTGCCGCAGGCGTCGACCCCCTCGAAGACGACGAAGGTCCCCCGACGCACGCTCACCCGTCCGCGTCGACCCGCGAGACCAGCGCGGCGTTGTCGCGCGAGCCGCGCGCACGAGTCGCGCGCGCCGCCGCGGGGGTCGCCGGCGTCGCGTCCGCCTTCTTGACCGGCGCCTTCTTCGCGGCGGTCTTCTTGGCTGGCGCCTTCTTCGCGGCGGTCTTCTTGGCTGGCGCCTTCTTCGCGGCGACGCGACGAGGACGCGACGAGGGCTCGGCGTCGCGGCGCTCGGCGAGCAACTCGCTGGCCCGGTCCAGGGTCACCGTCTCGGGGGTGTCCCCGACGCGAAGGGTCGCGTTCGTCTCGCCGTCGGTGACGTAGGGGCCGAAGCGGCCGGACTTGACCACAACCGGCCGACCGGTCACCGCGTCGACCCCCAACTCGCGCAGCGGTCCCGCCGCGCGCCGGCCCCGGGCCTTGGGCTGGGCGAACAGGGCGACCGCCTCGTCGAGGGTGACCGTGAAGATCTGCTCCTCGCTCTCGAGTGACCGCGTCTCCTTGCCCCAGGTGAGGTACGGGCCGAAGCGTCCGTTCTGCGCCTGGATCATCACGCCGTCGTCGGGGTGGGGACCCACCTCGCGCGGCAGCGACAGGAGGCGCCGCGCGTCGTCCAGGGTCATCGTGTCGGGGGACATCGTGGAGAACAGCGACACGGTCTTGGGCTTGTCCTTGGGGTCGGTCATCTCGCCGACCTGCACGTAGGGCCCGTATCGTCCAGCCTTCAGGAGGATCGGCTGGCCAGTCGCCTCATCCACCCCCAACTCGCGGTCACCGCTCGGGGCGGCGAGCAGGTCCAGGGCGCGTTCGACGCTGAGCGAGTCCGGCTCGGTGGCCTCGGGGATCGACACCCGGTCCTCGCCGTGGACCAGGTAGGGGCCGTAACGACCCGAGCGCACGCTCACCGGCTCACCGTCGGGCGCCACGCCCAGGAGCAGCGAGTTGATCGCCGCGAAGTCGAAGTCGTAGGTCTCGTGGGCGATACGCGCCAGCCCCAGGCGGGCGAACTCCGTCACGCCCTCGGGGTCGCCGAAGTAGAACTTGCGCAGCCACGGCTCAAGATCCTGGCGGCCCCGCGCAATCTCGTCGAGCTGCTCTTCCATCTCGGCGGTGAACTCGTAGTCCACCAGGTCGGCGAAGTAGCGCTGCAGGAGGTTCACCACCGCGAAGGCCCGAAACGCCGGAACCAGCGACTTTCCCTTCTTCCAGACGTAGCCGCGCCGGTCGATCGTCTTCATCACCGAGGCGTAGGTCGAGGGCCGTCCGATCCCCAGGTCCTCCAGCTTCTTGATGAGCGTTGCCTCGGAGTAGCGGTCGGGGGGCTGGGTCTCGTGGCCCTTCGCCTCGGTCGCGCGCACGGCCACGACCCGTCCGGCGGCGAGCGCGGGCAGGATGCGCTCCTGCTCGGCCAACTCGGCCTCGGGGTCGTCAGTGCCCTCCACGTAGGCCCGGCGGAACCCCGGGAACTCGATCCTCAATCCCGTCGCGGCCAGGCCCACCGCCACCTCGCCCGCGAAGCCCGCCACGCCGCGCACCGCGGCGGCCAGGTGCACGCGATCCTGGGTCAGACGGGCGTCGACCATCTGCGAGGCGATCGTGCGCTTCCAGATGAGGTCGTAGACGGCGAGCTCGTCGCCGCGCAGGTTGGCCTGCGCGTCGTCGATCGTGCGGAAGGACTCCCCGGCGGGGCGAATCGCCTCGTGGGCCTCCTGCGCGTTCTTCACCTTGCGGTCGTAGCGACGCGGTGCGTCGGCCACGTAGTCGTCGCCGAACATCGCCGCGGCCATCGAGCGCGCCGCCCGTAGCGCCTCCTCAGAGAGTGTTGTCGAGTCGGTGCGCATATAGGTGATCCAGCCCTGCTCGTAGAGACGCTGGGCCGCGCGCATGGTGCGCTCGGGATCGAAGCGCAGCTTGCGACTGGCCTCGATCTGCAGCGACGAGGTCATGAAGGGGGGCTGGGGGCG
>JBMFWX010000069.1:0-7776 GCA_049964855.1 Acidimicrobiales bacterium | reverse complement strand
GCACGACGTGGTCGCTCACGCACAGGATGTCGCCGGCCCCGCCCAGCTTCACCAGGCAGTCGCCGGCCACCACCAGGCCCGCGCCGTAGGCGGACAGGACGTGGTCGGCGCCCCCGACCACGATCGGCGTCCCCGCGGCGAGCCCGGTGTGCGCCGCACCGGCCGCGCTGACCTCGCCCACGCGCGTTCCCGGCGCCACGACCGGCGCCAGCGCCGGCCAGTCCACCCCCGCCGCGTCCAGCACCTCACCGAGCACCGCGCCGTCGAGGTCGTAGAGCCCGCTCTCCAGGGCCCAGTTCTGCTCCACGTGCGCCGGCGCCCCGAGCGCCGTCGCCAGCCAGTCGTAGGAGCCCTGGAGCGTCGTCGTGGCCGCCCACACCGCGGGCTCGTGGCGGGCGAGCCAGGCCACGGTGGGCGCCACGGACTGCTGGGAGAGGACCGAGCCGGTGCGCGCGAGGAGGTCCACCCCGATGAGGCGCTCGCCCACCTCGTCGATCTCCTCCGTGGCGCGCGCGTCGTTCTGCAGGATCGCTCGGCGCAGCGGCCGGCCTCGCGCGTCGCTCACCACCACCGCCGGCACCATGCCACTCGCCGCCACCGCGACCACGTCGCGCGACGTCGCCGACGCGCGGGCCAGCAGCTCGGGCACCAGCTCGCCGAGCGCGCGCCACCACTCGCCGGTGTCGGCCTCGGCCCACCCCGGGTGGTCGCTGTGGAGGGCCACCTCGCGCGTCGCGCTCGCCACGACGCCGCGCCGCGGGTCCACCAGGACGGCCTTCACCCCCGACGAGCCGACGTCGACGCCGAGCAGCAGGGTCTCAGGCACTGCGGGCGGCGTCGACGAAGCGCGCCACGCGCTGCGCGTCCACCTCGTTCCAGGTGTAGCCGTCGCGCTTCAGGTCGCTGCCGACCACGCACCCGTCGGCGTACTTCAGGTACTGCGCGATGGTCGCGGCCTTGGCGCCGGTATTGAGCAGCACCGGCACCGCCGGGTCCAGCGCCTCGCGCACCTCCGCAACCACCTCGACGTCGGGCTCGGCACCGGCCATCGGACCGGAGACCAGGATCACGTCGGCCAGGCTGGAGACCACGGTAGAGCGGGCCATCTGCGCGGGCGAGCGCGACCCCGTCGGGGAAGCGAACTCCGGGGTGACGTTGGCGAAGATCGCCAGGTCGTCGCGACCGAAGTGACGTCGGTTGCGCAGGAGTGTCGCCGCGTCCGGCGTCCAGGCGCCCATGTCGGACTCCCACGAGCCCGTCACCACCTCGCGCATGAAGTGCGCCCCGGTGGCCACCGCGATCGCCAGCGCGCACTGGGCGTCCCAGAGGAAGTCGACGCCGAAGGGCCGGTCGTCGGGCCGGCACTCGGTCACCACGCGCGTCATGACGGCCGACGCCTCGAGCCCCGCGTGCAACTGGTAGGGCCGGTCGCCCTCGTTGCAGAAGAGGACGGCGTCGAATCCGCCCTCGAGCAGCAGGGCCGTGTCGCGCTGCACGTCGTCGATGAGCCCCTGGACCCCGCGTCGCTCGTCGTACAGCGGCGTGCCCGGTAGGGGCGGCACGTGCGCCATGGCGATGAGCGGCTTGGCCACCGCGGGGAAGAGGTCGCGAAAGCGGGTCATGAGGGCATCTCCTTCTCAGTGGGTTGCACGTGTAGCACCTCGACGTCCAGGTCCCGCAATCGGCGCACCACGTCGTGCTCGGCGGGCGCGTCGGTGACCAGGAGGTCGACGTCACTGGCCGGAGCGAAGGTCACCAGCGCGACCCGACCGAGCTTGCTGGCGTCGGCCAGCACGATCTTGCGGCGCGCGGCGGCCATCGCGGCGCGCTTGACGTCGGCGTCGTCGAGGTTGTACTCGGTCAGACCCCGCGCGTCGCTCAGCCCCGCCACCCCGAGGAATACCGCGTCGCAGTTAAGGTCGTCGAAGGAGGACCGGGCACGGGGGCCGACGAGGCTCATCTCACCGTGACGCACGACGCCCCCGGTCACGATGGTCCGCACGCGCGGCTTGGTGGCGAGCTCGGTGGCGATGAGCAGCGAGCTCGTGATGGCGGTGAGCACCATGTCGTCGCGCAGCGCCTTGGCCATCTCCTGCACCGTGGTGCCCACGTCGAGGACCACGGTCTCGTTCTCGCGTACCAACTCAGCGGCGGCGATCCCGATGCGACGCTTGGCCTCGGCCTCGTGGGCCGCGCGCTGGAGGATCGGCGGTTCGAAGGAGCGGCTCTGCACCGAAATGGCCCCACCCCGCGCGCGCCGGGCCAGCCCCTCTCCTTCGAGAACCTCCAGGTCGCGGCGGATCGTCATCGCCGAGGTGCCGAACAGTTCCGCCAGGTCGACGATGGAGGCCTCCCCGTCGACGCGTAGTCGCTCGGCGATGGTCGCGCGGCGCGTCTTGGAGTCCATGCTGCCACATTATGTGATTTTTTAACATCTTTCAAGTAAAGAGTGAGATAATTTCACAAATTCTGCGGCTCTTTACCCCGGAATCTCACATCCGGGCGGGCGACTCACGCCCCGTCGAACGTCAGCCAGCCCGTGCGCACCCGCCAGTGATCGCCGTCGCGCCACCGCCGAACGACCGCGCGCGCCAAGCGGGTCGTGGGCGGTGGGTCGACGCCGTCGCGGCGCCCGAGGACGAAGGTGGCCACGTCATCGTCGCCGTCGAGCCACCCGGGCACCAGGGCAAAACGCCGCGCGAAGGCCACCAACCGGCTCGTGGGCCCCACCAACTCGACCAGACGATCATCGAGCAGCCACGACTGACAGGTCGCCACGCGCGCACCCGCACTCGGCCACAGCCGGCCGAGCTCGCGACGCGCCGCCGCGAGGCTGGCGTCAACCGCGCGCGGCGACAAGTCCGTGCGATCCGGCACGTGCAGGCCAATCGACTCGGCCCCGGTTTCGAACGCGGCGCCGCGGCGTCGCGCCTCGGCGTCGCTGTACCAAGGACGCGGCGAGAGGCTCCCCACGCCGAGGCGCACGCGGTGGTACTGCAGCGAGCCAACCTGGACCAGAACCCCGCGAAGGATCGGTACCATCCACCACGCCGCGTCGACCCCGGTCACGCCGCGCCGGCGCTGGTGCAGCGCGGCGTGACGCGCGAGAGCCCCCAGCGTGTCGGCCACCACGGACGCCCCGACCCCGTGCGCCGTCAGGTAGTCGCGCAGACGTGGCGCGTCGAGGGCGAACAGGTAGAACGGCGCGATGCGGCCCGCCACGTCGTCGCGCGCGGCATCGGGACGTACGGCGAGCGGCGCGTCGGGGTCACCGCGACGACCCGCCACGTCGGACAGCGCGGCAACGAGGGCCGCGCGGCGCGCGGCGTCGGCGCGCCACGTGGACCAGAGCCCCGACACCTCCTCACGCGTCGAGGCGGCGACCCCCAGCGCCGCCAGGGTGTCGTCGAGCGTGGCCCGCGTGGCCGCCGCGACCAGGTCGCGAGCGTCCGCGAGGGCGTCGCGCGGCGCACTCACGACACTCCCCACGCATCGAGGGGTCGATAGGCCACCCCCGCCGCGTCGAGACGCGCCAGGTGCGAGACCAGACGCGGGCGAAACGCCGCGAGCGAGCCCGCGGTCCCCCAGACCACCTCGGCGAAGGCCGCCAGACGAGGGAAGGCCATGTAGTCCAGGTGGTCCCGGTCCACGATGTACTCGCTCCAGAGCTGCGCCTGCGCACCGCGCACCCGCGGCGCGAGTGACGCCTCGAGCTCCTCGGGCACGACCGCCACGCCGTAGACGTCCTCCCAGGTGGTGCACCGCGGCGCACGCGTGATGGCGACGGGCTCGCGCGGATCGGCACTGTTGGCCCAGTCGAGGTAGAGGCGCTGCTGGGCGGCCAGGATCACGTCGTAGCCCCGTCGGGCCGCCGCGACGGCGCGACCCACGTCGCGCCAGGCGACGATGATGGTGGACGGGTCGAGCGGTGCGTCCAGCGCCTCGTCCCAGGTCAGCACCTCACGCCCCCGCGCGCGCACCGCCGCGGTCGCCCGCGCGCTGAAGAGCCCCTGAATCTGACGCGGGTCGGTGAAACCGTGTGCCGCCATGACGTCCGGGGCGTGTCGCGCCCACTCGTCGGTCGGGCACTCGTCGCCACCGACGTGGACCGGCGAGCCCGGAAAAAGGTCGGCCACCGCGCCGACCACCCGCGCGACGAAGTCGAGGGCGGCGGGCGAGGGAGCGAGCACGTGGGGCGAGATCCCCCACCGCGTCGCCACCGCCAGGGGCTCGTCCACGTTGGCGAACGTCGGATACGCAGCGAGGACGGCCTGGGCGTGACCGGGCAGGTCGACCTCGGGCACGAGGGTGACGTGACGAGTCGCCGCGTGGGCCACGAGTCGCGCGACGTCGGCCTCGCTGTAGTACCCGCCGTAGGGGACGCCGTCGTCGCGACCATCCTCGGCGTGGCCGATCGGCGTCGAGGCCCGCCACGCCCCCACCTCGGTCAAGCGGGGCCACGCGCGCAGCGCCACCCGCCAGCCCTGGTCGTCGTTGAGGTGCAGGTGCAGGTGGGAGAGCCGGTGCGCCGCGAGCAGGTCGATCAGCCGACAGACCACGTCGACGTCGAAGAAATGACGCGCGACGTCCAGGTGCACCCCGCGCCACGCGAAGCGCGGTGCGTCCTCGACCCGCACGCGCGCCAGCGCCAGCGACGTCACCGGCGCGGGCCGTGCGGACCACCACGCCCCCGGGGCGAGCTGGCGCAGCGTCGTGAGGGCGTGGGCCAGTCCGACGCCGTCGCTCGCCGCGATGGTGCTGGGGTCGTCGACAACCAGTTGGTAGGCCCCGGGAGCGAGGGACGCGTCCCACGCCACGCGAAGCGCGGCGCCATCCGTGACCCGGTCCACGGACCAACCGACCGCGCGACCCAGGTCGTGCGCGAAGGTGTCCAACTCGCCGTCGAAGAGCGCCGGCGCCGAGACCGTGAGCGGCGATCGCCAGCGAACCGTGCCCCCGAGTGCGACGACCGCGCGCGGGCGCGGGAGTAGATCGTCGATCACTCGGGGTGCACGGCGAAGCAGGCCGCGCGCTGCGTCGCCGAGACCGCCACCATCGCCGGTGTCGCGGCGCGGCAATGCTCGGTCGCCAGCGGGCAGCGCGGCGCGAAGCGACACCCCGGACCCGGGTCGATGACCTTCGGCGGCTCACCCAGGTCGGCGACCACCTCGTCGCCCAGGGGCAGGCGCGGGTCGGGGGCCGTGGACATCAGCAGCTTCGTGTAGGGGTGGCGCGGAGTGGTGATGACCTCCTCACTGAGCCCTTCTTCGACGATGCGCCCGGCGTAGAGCACGATCATCCGGTCCGCGACGTACCGCGCGCTGGCCAGGTCGTGGGTGATGTAGAGCAGCGAGACCCCGTCGCGGTCACGCAGGTCGCCCATCACGTTGAGCAGGCCGATACGAATCGATACGTCCAGCATCGAGACCGGCTCGTCGGCCAGGATCAGTGCCGGGCGCGACGCCAGTGCCTGGGCGAAGCCCAGCCGTTGGCGTTGCCCGCCGGACAGTTCGTGGGGGTAGCGACGCAGGACGTCCGCGCCCGGAGTGAGCCCGACCCGCTCGACCAGGGCAACGGCCTCGTCGTGGCGCTGCGCGCGCGAGAGCTCGCGCCGGTGCAACGTCAACGACCGGTCGAGACTGTGACCCACCCGCAGGACGGGATTGATCGAGCCGAAGGGGTCCTGGAAGACGATGGGCATCCGTCCGCGCACCGCACGACCCGGGCGCCGGCCGATCGGCCGCCCCTCGAAGACGACGCGACCCGACGTCGGCGGGTAGAGCCCGGCCAGGACCCGTGCGATGGTCGACTTGCCCGATCCCGACTCGCCCACCAGCGCCAGGATCTCACCCGACGCCACGTCGAAGGAGACGTCGTCGGTCGCGTAGAGCGAGCCGCGCGAGCGAAAGCCCCCCACACGAAAATGCCGCGAGAGGTGCTCCACCGAGAGGATCGCGTCAGCCATCATCCACCTCGTCATTGACGAGAAAGCAGCGCACCGCGTGCCCGTCCGTCTCCACCAGGGCCGGCCGGGCGGCGCGGCAGCGATCGGTGGCGTGCGCACAGCGTGGCGCGAACAGGCACCCGCGCGGGGGGTCGACCAGCGACGGCGGGTTGCCCGCAATGCCGGTGAGGGGTCGGCGCTCACCGAGCAGCGACGGGAACGCGTCCATCAGGCCGCGGGCGTAGGGGTGACGGGGCTCGTCGAACACCTCGCGCGTCGCCCCGAGCTCGACCACCTCGCCGGCGTACATCACGGCCAGTCGATCCGAGAAGTGCGAGACGACGCTCATGTCGTGGGTGACGAACAGCACCGCGAAGCCAAGGCGGCGGCGCAACTCCTCGATCTGGCTCATCAGCGAGCGCTGGGCGACCACGTCGAGCGCGGAGGTCGGCTCGTCCATGATCACCAGCTTCGGCTCGAGCAGCAGCGCCATCGCGATCATCGCGCGCTGGCGCATCCCGCCCGAGAGCTGGAAGGGGTAACTACGCAGGTGCACCGGATCGATCGACACCATCGCCAGCACCTCGGCGCAGCGCTGCTCGATACGCCGATCGTCCCAGTCGGTGTGAGCGCGACAGACGTCGGCCAACTGCGCGCCGATGGTGAGGGTCGGGTTGAGCGCGTTCATCGCACTCTGCATGACGACCGAAATGTCGCGCCAGCGCGACTGGCGCAGCGCCTCGGGCTCCAGCGACGTGAAGTCGACACCGTCGAAGAGCACCGACCCGCCGGTCAGCCGCGCCGGGTAGGTGAGCAGCTGGGCGACGGCGAAGAGCAGCGTGGACTTGCCGCAGCCGGACTCGCCGACGATCGCCAAGAACTCGCCGGGCGCCACGTCCAGGGACACGTGGCTCACCGCCTGCGCCGGCCCGGCCGCCGTGTCGTAGGCCACACGAAGGTCGCGCACCTCGAGGATCGGCGTCACGCGTTCACCTCAGTCAGCGCGTTCTCCGTCGAGGCGGCGCGCGCCACGGACCGCGCGCGAGGGCGACGCCGGCGGCGCGGCGCACCGGCGACCGGGCGCAGGGCGGGGTTGGCGACCTCGTCGAAGGCGTAGTTGAGCAGCGCGAAGGCGCTGCCGAGCACCGCGATGGCGACTCCCGGCGCCAGGGCCCACAGGGGCAGTCCCGTGGCCAGCGCCTCGTTGTTCTGCGCCCAGTAGAGCATGGTGCCCCAGGACTGGGTGTTGATGTTGCCCAGGCCCACGAACTGCAGGCCCGACGCGGCGAGGATCGCGTAGAGGGCGGCGCCGAGGAAGTTCGCCACGATGAGCGAGGTCATCGGCGGGATCAGCTCCACCGCCACGATGTACCACGTGGACTCCCCGCGGGCCTTGGCCGCCAGCAGGTAGTCCCGATTGCGCAGCGACAGCGCCTGGGCGCGCAGCTGGCGAGCCCCGTAGGACCAGCCCGTAAAGACCAGCACGGCGACCATCAGCCAGAAGCTCGCGCTCCTCACGTACGAGGTGATCACGATGATCAGCGGGAAGGTCGGGATCACCAGCACCACGTCGGTGAACAACGACAGCACGTCATCCAGGACGCCCCCGCTGTAGGCCGCCGTGATGCCGATCACCACCGACAGCACCGTCGAGAGAAGCCCGACGATCAGCGCGATGAACACCGACTGGCGCGTGCCCGCCATGAGCTGAGAGAAGACGTCCTGGCCGAAGGAGGTTGTGCCCAGCGGGTGAGCCCACGAGAGGCCCGCGCCGGGAGTGTAGATCTCGGCGGCCGGGTTGTCGGGGGTGAACCAGTTCGGGAAGATCGCGA
>JBMFWX010000068.1:0-7990 GCA_049964855.1 Acidimicrobiales bacterium | reverse complement strand
GCTGGCTCGTCGACCGTTCCGGGGGTGGGCCGCAGGCCGAGGGCGGTGACCGCGCCGGCGGTGGTGGCACCGAAGATGATCAGAGCCACGCCGGTGCCGAGGTGCCCGGCCAGCTCGCCGAGGACGAACGCCCCGATGGGTGTCGTGCCCCCCATCAACAGGACGTAGATCCCCATGACCCGACCGCGCAGCCGGTCCGGGGTGAGCAGCTGCAGGCGAGTGTTGGCGGTGATCGAGGTGACGATGCCCGCGACGCCCCCCAGCCCCAGCAGGACCAGGCTGATCGCGTAGGAGTGTGTCAGGCCCAAGGCGACGAGGACCAGCCCGAGGGCGACGCCGCCGATGGCCAGGCGCGTTTCGGTCGCGCGCCGGTCGCGCGCCAGGACGATCGCTCCGACGAGGGAGCCCGCGCCGATCGCGGCCATCAGGTCGCCGAATCCGGTCGCCGAGCGGTGCAGGACGAAGCGCGCGAGCAGCGGCACGGCCACCTGCCAGTTGAAGCCGAGCAGGCCGATCACGGCGAAGAGGACGATGACCTGGCGCACCGACGCCGAGCGCAGCGCGTAGGACAGACCTCCGCGCAGGTCGCCGTACACCGAGCGACCCGACGCGGTGGGGTGGTCGTCGGCGTAGGCGGGGTGGATGGAGGCGAGGATCGCGATGATCGGCAGGAAGCTGGCGGCGTTGAGGAACAGGGCCCCGTCGATGCCCCACGCGGCGATGGCGAGGCCCCCGACGGCGCCGCCGAGCATGCGCGCGGTGTTGAACTGCACGCTGTTGAGGGCGACGGCGTCGGCCAGGAGGGCGTGGCCGACCAGTTCGGGGACGAACGCCTGTTGGGCGGGGTTGTTGAGCGCGTTGGTCGCACCCAGCGCGAGGGCGAGCAGGCCGATCTCCCAGAGGGTCACGACGTGGGTGGCGACGAGTGCGCCCAGGATGACCGCCTGGATGGTCAGCGCAATCTGCGTGAGCACGAGCAGGCGACGGCGCCCCACACGGTCGGCGATGACTCCGCCCACCAGCGCGAAGGCCAGGATCGGGAGGAACTGCAGCATCGTGATCGTGCCCAGGTCGACCGCCGAGTGGGTGAGGTCGAGCACCAGCCACGACTGCGCGATCGCCTGGGACCACGTGCCGGTGCCCGAGATCAGCTGTCCGATCCAGTACCACGCGAAGGCGGGTACCCGCAGGGCCTCAGCCATGGAGCGCCACGACACGTCGTCACCGAGGTGCGCCACCTCTACGGGTTGCGACGCGGCGTTCGCAGGCGGCGTGGGGTCGCCACCCTCGGGCGCGCCCGGTGTTCGCGAGGGCGGCACGATCGGGTGCGGACCCGTCGCCTCGCCCTCCGGCGACGTCACGCGCTCGCCTCTTCGGCGTCGTAGAAGGCGTCGCGCACGGTTGGCTCCCCGTCGGGCGCGGTCACGATCAGGGCTCGGTCGCCGCGCGCCAGGTACAGCGTGGGGTCGGGAGCGAGCACCGCGCCGGCGCGCACGACCGCGACGAGCGTCCCGGCGCCGAGGGACAGAGACGCCACGGGTTGCCCCAACGCGCGAGAGGCGTCGGTGACGTTGACCTCCATGATGACGAGTCCCTCGTCGGGGAGCTCGGTGAGGCGCAGGGCGCGGGCCGAGCCGGTGGCCGACTCGATCAGGGCGACCAGTGCGGTCGCCGACGAGAAGGCGGCGTCGACGCCCCAGCTCTGGTCGTAGAGCCACCGGTTGGCCTCGTCGCGCACGGTGGCGACCACCCGAGCGATGGCGAAGTGGCGTCGCGCGAGGGCGGCGATCACTAAGTTCTCCTCGTCGCGTCCGGTGCTGGCGACGAGCACGTCGGCGCGCAGCGCCCCCGCCGCCTCGAGACGCCGGGGAGAGCTGGCGCTGCCGGACACGACGTGCAGGCCCCGCGCCGTGAGGTCCGCCGCGCGCGTCGGGTCCAACTCCACCACGCTCACCGTGGTCTCGCCCACACTCAGGGCTCGCGCGACCTGCTCGCCGATCATTCCTCCCCCCGCCACGATGATGTGCATCAGTCCCACCTCCCTCCGAGGAATCCCCGCAGCCGCTCTAGAGAGGCGGACGCCACGACGAAGCTCAGCCGGTCGCCGGCCTGCAGCGTCGTGGCGCTGCCCGGAATGAGCGAGTGGCCGCCTCGGGTGATCTCGACCACTCGTATCTCCCCCTCCACGTCGAACTCGCTGGCGTGGCGACCCTCGAGGTAGTCGGGGGTCGAGGCCCGCACCAGCACCGACTCGCCGTTGCCGAACGTGTAGTCGGGATCGAGCGGCCGGTGGCGCAGCAGCCGGTGAACGCGATCGGCGGTCATGCGCACGGACGCGACCATCTCGAGACGAAGGTCGCTGGCGAGCACGGAGTGGTCCACATCGTTGAGGCGTCCCACGACGCGCGGGACGTGGAAGACGTCGCGGGCCAGGCGAGTGAGGACAATGTTGAGGCTGTCGCTCGAGGTCAGGGCGACCAGCGCGTCAGCCGTGGTGATGCCCGCCTCGTCCAGCACCAGGCGGTTGATGCCGTTGCCGTGTACGAACTGACCGGTGAAGCCCTCGGGCAGGTGCTCGCGCGCTCGATCGTTGAGGTCGACGACACTCACGCCTTCGCCTTCGGCGTCGAGCTGTACGGCGAGGGCGGTTCCGGCGCGACCTCCTCCGACGATGATGACGTGCATCAGTTCCCTCTCTCCACGGCGGCGGCGGTCCCGACGCGCCGGGCGTCGGCGTGACGGTGCCACGCCTTGCGCGACTCGTCGGCGGCGAGCAGGACGGCGCCGAAGGTGATCAGCATCAGCCAGTCTGACAGTCGCAGGGGGGCCGTGTGAAAGATGCTCTGCAGGAGAGGCAGGTAGCTCACGGCGGCCATGAAGGAGAGCCCGATCACGCCCGCCCCGATGAGGGCCGTGTTGGAGAGGATCCCGACCCGCCAGAGGCTCTCGCGGTCCGTGCGTACGGCGAAACTGTTGAAGAACTGGCTCACGACGATTCCCGCCTGGGTCATGGTCAGGGCTTCGCGATAGGTCGGCGTGGCCGCGGTGAACTGATCGAATCCGAGGTGGGCCGAGTGGATTCGCCAGAAGAACGCGAAGACGACGCCCGCCGACTCGATTGTGCCGAGGAACAAGAAGCGCCGCACCACGTCCCACGAGAACAGGTGCTCACTCGGCGCGCGGGGGCGGCGGCTCATCGTGTCGGGCTCGGGCCGTTCCGCGCCCAGTGCCAGCGCGGGCAGCACGTCCGAGCCGAGGTCGATGGCGAGGACCTGGAGGGCCGACAGCGGTACGAGTGGGAAGCCGACGAAGGTAGCGGCGAGGATGGGGGCCAGTTCGGCGAGGTTGTGGCTGAAGATGTAGATGAGGAAGCGCTGGATGTTGCGGTAGACCGCCCGACCGAGCTCGACGGCGGCGGCGATCGACGCGAAGGAGTCGTCGAGCAGGACCATGACCGCGGCCGCCCGGGCAACGTCCGTGCCGCCCTCACCCATGGCGATACCCACGCTGGCACGTTTCAGAGCGGGCGCGTCATTGGCGCCGTCGCCGGTCACCGCCACGATCTCGCCGAGATCCTCCAGGGTCGTGACCACGCGCAGTTTGTGCTCGGGGCGCACGCGCGCAAAGATGACCTGCTCGTCCGTGTGGACGAGATCCGCGAGGTCCTCGTCGGTCGTGGCGTCGAGCTCGGCGCCGGTCACGACGCGCACGGATCCCTCGTGCACGATGCCGACGCGTCGCGCGATGGCTTCAGCGGTGAGCCCGTAGTCGCCGGTGACCATGATGATTCGGATGCCCGCGCGTCGACAGGCCGAGACCGCCGACGTGACCTCGGGACGCGGGGGGTCGGCGATGCCGAGCAGGCCGAGAAACGTGAGCCCGCTCTCGACGTCGCTCTGAGTGGCGGGGTCGGCGACTGCGTTCTTCGTGGCGACGGCGAGCACTCGCAGACCCTGGCCGGCCATCGCGTCGTTGGCGCCGGTAATTGCGGCGCGCGCGGTGTCGTCGAGAGCGACGGCGCGTCCGTCCACGCGCTGGTCGACGCAACGCGCGAGCAGCGCCTCGGGCGAGCCCTTGACGTACGCCTCGACGTGGTCTCCCACCTGGTGCAGCGTCGTCATCATCTTGCGATCGGGGTCGAAGGGGAAGGTTCCCACTCGCGGCGTGCGCGCCGCCTCGGCGTCGAGGTCGAGTCCGGCTTTGACGGCCGCGACGATGAGGGCCCCCTCCGTCGTGTCCCCGAGGATGCGCCAGCCTTCGTGATCCGCAGGGGGCAGTAGCCGGGCGTCGGAGCACAGTGCTCCACGACGTAGGACGTCGCCGACTACGTCGACGCGCTCGACCTCGCCCTCGGGCGCGTAGCCCACGCCGTGCACCGCGTAGGTGTGTCCGGCGATGGCGATTTGCTGGAGGGTCATCTCGGCTCGGGTGAGCGTGCCGGTCTTGTCGGTGCAGATGACGGTGGTCGATCCGAGGGCCTCAACGGCGGTAAGCCGCCGGATGAGCGCGTGGTGGCGGGCCATGCGCCGCACGCCGATGGCCAGTGAGACCGAGAGCGTCGCGGGGAGGCCCTCGGGGACGAGGGCGACCATGACGCCGAGGGCAAAGACGAAGGAGAGCGCGGCGGGATTGCCCGTGAGCACGCGTAGTGCGAACAACAGCGCGCCCGCGCCGATGGCCACCGCCGCGACGCGACGCGCCATGTCGGCGACCTGACGTTGGAGCGGGCTCTGCTCGGCGGGCAGCTCGGCCGTGAGCCGGTAGATGCGACCGAACTCCGTGTCCAGGCCCGTGGCGAAGACGACGCCTTTGCCGGTTCCCGTCGTGACTGAGGTCCCCATGAAGGCCGCGTCGCGCGCTTCGAGGGGGGCGACGCTGGCGTCGACCGGCTCGGCGACGCGGGTGACGGGTGCGCTCTCGCCGGTGAGGGCCGACATCTCGATAGAGAATGAGTGGGCCTCGATGATGCGGCAGTCGGCCGAGACGGCGTCACCGGTGTCGAAGGTGACGACGTCGCCGGGTACCAGGTCCATGGCAGGGACTTCGCTGAGGCGTCCCTCGCGCAGTACGCGGGCCGTGTGGGGAACCATGGCCTGTAACGCCTCCGCGGTGCGCTCGGCGGCGTGCTCCTGCACAAAGCCGATGAGCGCGTTGAGCACGACCACGGCGAGAATACCGAAGGTCAACTCGAGGTTCGCCGGGTCGCGAGGCGTGCTCGCGACGTAGGTGAGGAAGGTGAGACCCGCCGCCACAACGAGCACGACGACGAACATGTTCGTGAACTGCGCGGCGACCTCGGTGGCGATCGAGCGCCGGTGGGCCTCGGGCAGAGCGTTGGGACCGACGGTCGCGCGCCGCTGGGCGGCGGCGGCCTCGTCGAGCCCCTGACGCGAACTACCCAGGGCGTCGAGGGCCCCGACGGCGTCGAGCGACAGGATGACGCGCGGGTCGACGGCGGGCCGCACCCGCTCCGCGGCGTTCGGGTGGCGCGGCGTACGCGACGCCCGCTCCGCGGTAGTCATCGGACCGCTCACGTCGTGACTCTCCTGTCCCGGTGACTGCTCCCCTTACAGTCTGTCGGGGACGCGTTCTGTCGTCTAGGGGACAAGGTCACCGGCGCACTCGTCGCGATCCGGAGACGCCCGTGTCCGTTGCGAGGGCTCGTCGCGGTGGTGTCGACAGGGGGTTCTGGGGGGCTATCGCTCGCGGGCGAGGCCGAGGCGACCGGCCGCCTCCCACAGCGACTCACGGGCGCGCGGGTGCGCCGCGTTCTCGATGAGCAGGCGGGCCTGCGCCGACTGGCTGCGTCCGAAGGTTCTCGCCACCCCCTGCTCGGTCACGATGACCGAGTGCTGGAAGGAGCAGACCGGGTCGTGCAGTAGCGGCACCACGTTGGAGTGGTCGGACTTGTCGTGCCACGACCGCAGCGCGATCACGGCGTTGCCGCCGCGCGAGTGCAGGGCGCCACTGACGAAGTCGGGTTGCCCGCCAAAGCCGGAGTAGATCGTGCCGCGTACGTAGCTGGCGTTGGACTGGGCGAACAGATCAACCTCGACGGCGGTGTTGATCGAGAGCATCGCGGGCTGCTGGGCGATGGCACTCGGGTCGTTGACCGTTTCGGTACGGCGCATGACGAGGCGGGGATTGCCGTCCGCCCAGCGATAGAGCTCGGGCGTGCCGAAGAGGAACGTCGCGGTGATCGGGCGTGCGCGATCGAGTGCCCCCGCCAGTTCGAGGTGCATCACGCCGTCGCTGACCATCTCTGACCACACGCCGAGGTCACGCATGGCGAGCATGTGCGTGAGTGCGGCGTCGGGCATCTGCCCGATGCCCATCTGTAACGTGCCGCCGTCGCGGGCGAGCGAGGCGACCGCCTCGCCGATGGCCAGCGCGGCGTCGTCCGGGGGCCGTACGGCGGGTGAGCCCAGTGGCGTGTCAACTTCCAGCGCGAGATCGACCAGTTCGACGTCCATCTCGGCGTCGCCGTAGGTGTGAGGCATCTGAGGATTCACCTGGGCGATCACGAGGCCGCCGCGGCGGCGAACCTCCTCGATGGCCGCGGGCAGGATGTTCACCTCCACCCCGAGTGACACCTTGCCGCGACGCGGCACGGACGTT
Source organism: Acidimicrobiales bacterium (assembly GCA_049964855.1). Lineage (GTDB taxonomy): Bacteria > Actinomycetota > Acidimicrobiia > Acidimicrobiales > RAAP-2 > RAAP-2. The sequence goes on along the minus strand of JBMFWX010000068.1, from coordinate 1,372 downwards.
TGCACGACGACGGCGTCGGGCGGGCGAATCGTGCTGAACAGCCGCGGGACGAGGGAAAGCCGCATGGGCAGGTAGTCGAGTCGCTGACCCCGTCGGGCGCCGGGACCCACGAAGGGGGTCTCGGTGACGAAGCCCGGCCGAGTCGGCCACGCGTCCTGGGGATTCATGATGAAGCCCCGGCACCGCTCGAGCGTGGCGTCCACGATGCGGACGAGCTCCCACGGGGTGGCGTAGTTACCCCCGACGACGACGCGTGGCTCGAGACCCGGGAGCGACGCGAGAGCGGTGGCGATGTCCCCTTCGGAGGTGAGTTTCATGGTTGGTCCTCTCTCCCCCACGTCATTTCTACCCGGTGACGGGGCACTACACGATTAGCACGATCGTGCGGGCGGTGACCCAACGTGCCGCGCGGCGCCCACCGGTTGAATAGGATCAGCCGAGAGAGATTGGCGGAGGAGAAACAACATGACCAGTGAGTGGGGGCCCCTGGCGGGGCTGATCGGGGAGTGGGAGAGCGAGACCGGTGGATTGGACACGGCCTTTTCGCACTCGCGCGGTGAGGTGCTGGGTAGCCCCTACCGGGAGAAGTGCTCGATGAAGCCCTTCGGACCGGTGGACAACGGCGCGCAGAGTCTCTACGGGCTGGACTACCGCAGCGCGATGTGGCGCGGCGACGAGGAGAACCCTTTCCACACCGAAGTTGGGTACTGGCTCTGGGATGGCGCGTCGGGGGAGTTGATGAAGTGCTTCGCGATCCCTCGGGGCATCACCGTTCTCGCCGGCACCACGGCGAGCGCGGACGCGTCGACGTTCACGCTCGAGGCGAGTCTCGGCGACTCCCGCTACGTCATTGGTGAGAACACCTACCTCGCGACGAACGCCAGCAGCCTGAGTTACAAGGCAACCATCATCGTGGGTGACGGGACCTGGTCCTACGACGAAGTCACGATGTTGCGGATGAACGAATTCGACGAGCCCTTGGCCCACACGGACCACAACACGCTGCACCGGGTCGCGTAGCGGCGCGACGTCAGCCCACTCGCAAGGGTCTGTCTCATTCGCCGTGTCACTCGTCAGCGTGACGCGGCGAATGAGAACGCGATGGTGACGGAATGGGTACCTCGAGGCTCGTGCTCTGCGGCGTGACCGACGGCGTCGTCGGCCTCGAGGACGTGGTCGAACGTAGCGGTGTGCGTGACGAATGCGTCGAGGAGTAGTGCGCGCTCACGAGCGTACGCCGCACGGCGAGCGTGCGGGTGTTGCCCCGCCCCAGTGGGGTGGTGACGCTCGTGATCCACCGTTCGCTCAGCGTCGGTCCACTGACCTTTCCCCCAAATCCCGGACACATTGTTCATGCGGCTTGGAACTGACG
>JBMFWX010000067.1:0-8389 GCA_049964855.1 Acidimicrobiales bacterium | reverse complement strand
TCTGAGGAGATTGTGGAATGACTCCGCGATCGGGACACACGGCCTCTTAACTCTCAGTCCACTGGGAACCACCGAGCGTGATGAGCCGGTGGTTAGCCACTGGGTAGCCAGAGCGTGCGCGCCCCAAGTACGTTCAAGTGGATCGCGGTGGAACGAATTGGTCGCGGACGACCAGTCGTGACCAGCCACATGAGCAGGTTCAAGTCGAGAAATCGATCGATTTCGTCGAGAAATCACGTTTCGGGGCACGCAGTTCGGCGCGGCACCTTCAATCAAATGGCGGGGTCGCATGGCCCGTGGGGGTCTAATTGGAGCGGACGACCGGGCTCGAACCGGCGACCTCGACCTTGGCAAGGTCGCGCTCTACCAACTGAGCTACGTCCGCGTCGCCCCCAGTGTAGCCGACCGCCGCCGGCTCGTCGACCGTCAGCGCCCGCTCGAACCGAAGCCCCCCTCGGCGCGCGAGGAGTCCTCCAGGGTCGCCGCGAGGGTGAAGGTGGCCGTCGCCACCGCCACGATCACCAGCTGGGCGATCCGCTCGCCGGCGCGCACCCGATACTCCTCGGCGGGGTCGAGGTTCACCAGGGCCACCTTGATCTCACCGCGGTAGCCCGCATCGATCAGCCCCGGGGCGTTGACGCAGGTCACGCCGTGGCGGGTCGCGAGACCGCTGCGCGGCAGGACCAGTCCGGCGTAGCCCACCGGAATGGCCACGCTCAGGCCGGTGCCCACCAGCGCGCGCCCCCCGCGCGGCGCGAGCGTGCACCCCACCAGCGCCGTCAGGTCCACGCCGGCGTCACCGGCGTGGGCGTAGCGCGGCACCACGGCGCCGTCGTGCAGCGGCCGTGTGGGTATCTCCATGACCGCAGGCTACCGTGGCCACCGTCGGGTCCGCGGGTTCACTAGTGTCGTGACGTGCTCGTCTGGCTGGACCTCGAGATGACCGGGTTGGACCCCGAACGTCACGTCATCGTCGAGATTGCCTCGATCGTGACCGACGACCACCTCACCGTCGTCGCCGAGGGGCCCGACCTCGTGATCCACGCCACCGCGGAGCAGCTGGCCCAGATGAATGACGTCGTGCGCACCATGCACACCACGTCCGGCCTGCTCGAGGCCATCGCGACGTCCACCACGACGGTCGCCGACGCCGAGCGGGCCACCCTGGACTTCCTGCGCCAGTACATCGACCAGCCCGGCACGGTACCGCTGTGCGGCAACTCGATCGGCACCGACCGCCGATTCCTCCAGGCCTACATGCCGACGCTCGAGTCGTTCTTCCACTACCGCAACATCGACGTCTCCACCCTGAAGGAGCTGGCGCGGCGCTGGAAGCCCGAGGCCCTGGCCTCGATGCCCGTCAAGGCGACGACGCACCGCGCGCTCGACGACATCCGCGAGTCCATCGCCGAGCTGGTGCACTACCGCGCGACGCTCTTCGCGCCGCCCGCCACGCCGTAGGTGGACGAGCCTCGCGCGTCGTTGGCCGAGGTCACGGCCGCGATGACGGCTCCCGGCGAGCTCTTCGAGACCGAGCGAGCCCGCGTGGGCGACGTCGAGATGACCGTCTGGCGCCACGCGCCCCGGTCCCTGCGCGACGTGCTGGAGTCGTCACGGCGCCACGGCGAGCGCGACTTCCTCGTCTACGGCGACCAGCGGATGAGCTTCGACGAGCACTACCGCGTCGCCGCGACCCTGGCACAACGGCTGAGCGACGAGGGAGTCGGGTCCGGCACGCGCGTCGCCCTGATCGCCCGCAATCTCCCCGAGTGGGTGAGCGCGTTCTGGGGCGCCGCCGTCCTCGGCGCGCTGGTCGTGCCGCTCAACGCCTGGTGGAGCGCCGACGAGCTGCGCTACGGCCTGACGGACTCCGCCAGCGCCGTCGCCTTCGTGGACGCCGAGCGGCTCGAGCGCGTGCTCCCCTTCGCCGACGACCTCGACGAGCTCACGACCCTGGTCGTGCTCGACGCGCGCGAGGGTGCGGCGCTACCCACGCTCGGGCGCGTGCGTGTGGTGGGCTTCCCCGCCTTCCTCGGAGAGGTGCGCGCGGACGCGACGCCGCCCGAGGTCGCCATCGAGCCCGACGACGACGCCACGATGTTCTACACCTCAGGCACGACGGGCCGACCCAAGGGCGCGGTGAGCACGCACCGCAACATCGTGACCAACCTGATGAACCTCTTCTTCATTTCCCAGCGCGCGGCCCGACGGTTCCCCTCCCCGGACACCGCCGACGCGCCGAACGCGGCGCTGCTCACCATCCCCCTCTTCCACGCAACGGGGTGCCTCGCCGTCATGGTGGTCAACGTCGCCGCCGGTGGACGGCTGGTGATGATGCACCACTTCGACCCGGCGCGCGCTCTCGAGCTCATCGCGAGCGAGCACCTGACGATGATCGGCGGCGTGCCCACGGTCGTGATGCAGTTGCTCGACCACCCGGACTTCGCCCGTTACGACACGTCGAGCGTACGCAGCGTCTCCTACGGCGGCGCCCCCGCGCCTCCCGAGCTGGTCCGACGCATCCGCGCCGCCTTCCCCCTGGCCCAGCCCGGCAACGGGTACGGGCTTACAGAGACCTCCGCCGCGCTGGCCCTCAACACCGGACCGGACTACGTGGCGCGGCCCACCAGCTGCGGCCCGCCGGTGCCCGTGTGCGATGTGGCCATCGTTCCCGAGGGCTACGACGGTCTCGAGCCCCCCGACGACCGGCCTCGCGGGCCGGAGGTCGTCGGCGAGCTCTGGGTACGTGGGCCCAACGTGGTCCGCGGCTACTGGGGACGACCCGACGAGACCGCCACCGCGTTCACGCGAGGGTGGCTGCACACCGGGGACCTTGCGCGCCTGGACGACGAGGGCTACCTGTACATCGTGGACCGCGCGAAGGACGTGATCATCCGCGGCGGTGAGAACGTCTACTCGATCGTCGTGGAGGCGGCCCTCTTCGAGCACCCCGACGTCGCGGACTGCGCGGTCGTGGGGCTCCCTCACCCCACGCTCGGCGAGGAGGTCGCCGCGGTCATCGTGCTGCGCCCGGGGCGGCGCGTCGACGCCGAGGAGTTCGCCCGCCACCTGACCACGCGGATCGCCCGCTTCGAGGTGCCGACCCGATACTTCTTTCGCGCCGACCCGCTCCCCCGCAACCCCCAGGGCAAGGTGCTGAAGCGCGAGCTGCGCTCCTCGCTGGTGCCCTAGACGGCGAGCGCGTCGAGAGTCCGGCGTGCCGCCTCGTCCAGCTCCACGTCCACGGCGGCGCAGTTCTCCTCGAGATGCGCGATCGACGACGTCCCCGGGATCGGCATCATCACCGGCGATCGGGCCAGGAGCCACGCCAGGGAGACCTGGGACACGCTCGCGCCCAGGCGCGACGCCACGTCGTCCAGAGCACTCCCGGATCGCGCCAGCGCACCGGCCGCCACCGGGAACCACGGGATGAAGCCGATCCCCTCGCGCTCGCAGTAGGTGAGAACGTCCTCGCTGGCCCGATTCGTGACGTTGTAGAGATTCTGAACCGTCGCGATGGGCACGATCTCACGAGCGGCGCGCACCTGGTCCGCGCTGACCTCCGAGAGGCCCACCGCGCGCACCTTGCCCTCCTCGAGCAGCGCGGCGAGCAGTCCGTACTGCTCCTCGGCCGGTACCGTCGGGTCGACGCGATGCAGCTGGAACAGGTCGAGACTCTCCACACGCAGACGGCGCAGTGAGAGCTCGCACTGCTGGCGCAGGTACGCTGGCCGCCCGCAGGGAATCCACTGGTCGGGACCCGTGCGCAGCAGCCCGGCCTTGGTGGCCACTCGCACGGCACCGTAGGGGTGCAGCGCCCGCGCGATCAGCTCCTCGGCGACCTCGGGCCCATAGGAGTCCGCGGTGTCGATGAAGTCGACTCCTAGCTCGACCGCGCGGCGCAGCACGCGCACGGCGTTGTCGGGGTCGTCCGGGTAGCCCCAGATGCCCGGACCGGTCAGGCGCATCGAGCCGTAGCCCAGGCGATGGACCTCCTGGCCGGCGACGGTAATGGTGTCACGCACGGTTAACCCCTCTCGGGTGATCGGGTGACGCGAACGTCACCGCGGGTGGCGGGCAGGTGGACGGGCGAGTAGCCGGCTACTTGGTGGGCTGGGGGGTGAGGCGCAGGTAGTCCTTCACCTTGCGAAAGCCCTGGGGGAACTTGACGGCGGCCTCGTCGTCGCTCACCGAGTTGGCGATGATGACGTCGTCGCCCTCCTTCCAGTCCGCGGGCGTCGCCACGGGGAAGCGGTCCACGAGCTGCAGCGAGTCCAGCACCCGGAGGATCTCGTCGATGTTGCGCCCGGTCGACGCGGGGTAGGTGAGGGTCAGCTTCACCTTCTTGTCCGGTCCGATGATGAAGACGCTGCGCACCGTCAGGGTGTCACTGGCGTTGGGGTGGATCATGTCGTAGAGCGTGGCCACCGCGCGCGACTCGTCGCCGATGATGGGAAAGTTGAGGGCGGTGCCCTGGGTCTCGGCGATGTCGTTCTTCCACGCGTTGTGCGAGGCCACGTCGTCGACGCTGACGCCGATCAGCTTGGTGTTGCGCGCGTCGAACTCCGCCTTGCGCTTGGCGAAGGCGCCGAGCTCGGTGGTGCACACGGGGGTGAAGTCCTTGGGGTGCGAGAACAGGATGCCCCAACTGTCGCCCAACCACTGGTGAAACGAGATGGGACCCTCCGTCGTGTCCGCCGTGAAGTCCGGGGCCACGTCGCCGAGACGAACCGTCATAGTGCTCTCCTTCGCTGTACTGTGCTGCGGCCATGCTAGCGACCGACCGTGATTTGTCACACGAGCCTCGTCCAAATCGCGTCACGACGCGCGGCGCCAACTGGAAGACTGGGTCGATGGCTCCTCGTCCCGCCGTTGCCGCGTTCGATCTCGATGGGACCCTCACCGAGGGTGGCAGCGTCTTTCGCTGGCTGCGCGCCCTGTGTGGCACGGGGCGCACCTACCGCGCCGCCACGCTCCTCGCCGGGCCGCTCCTGGTCGGCGCACTGCGCAGCGGCGTCGCCGCCGATCGCGCGAAGGAGCGGCTCTTCCGGCGCCTGCTCGCGGGGCGCGACCTGGACGAGGTGCGCGAGGTCTCACGCGCCTTCGCCCTCGATCTCGTGGCCAAGCGCGGACGCTCGCGCACGCTGGCGAGACTCGCCTGGCATCGAGAGCGCGGCGACGACGTGGTGGTGGTGTCGGCGTCGCCCGAGCTGTACGTGACGGTCGTCGCCGAAGAGCTGGGGGCGCAGGGGGCCCTGGGGACCCGCCTCGCGGTGGACCCCCTCGATCGGCTCACCGGCGGCTACCTGGGGCGCAACTGCCGCGGCGCCGAGAAGCTGCGCCGCTTCGAGGAGTGGATCGACCAGCGCGGCTACGACGAGACCCCCACCGTCTTCGCCTACGGCAACTCCCGCGGGGACCGGCGCCTGCTGCGCCGCGCCACGTACGCCTTCGACGTGGGACGCCTCGGCCCCCTCGGGGCTTTGCGCGGCTTCGCCCGACTCCCCGACCAGGACGAGATGCCTACAGCTGACGAATGACCGGTCCCAGCTCCACGACACCGCCCTCGCGGCCGTCGTAGAGCACCTGCATCGAGGCCGCACGCTCGCGCCAGGCGATCACCGTCGAGCCCAGGTGGTCGACGACCCCGACGTTGATGTCGTAGACCCCGTCGAGCAGAGGGATCTCCTTCAGGTCCACGCTCACGTGGTTCACCCCCGGGACGAGGTTGATCGGTGCGCCCTGGGCGTCGCTGCGGCTCACCAGCTGACCGGCCCGCGTGAAGACCTCCATCACGAAGTTCCCGCTGAAGGCCGTCTCGGCCGACACCGCGACGTCGAAGTGCATCGCGGCGCCGCTACGCACCTCGAAGGAACCCGACGGTGTGGACACCGACTCGATGGTCGCGCGCACGTCGGTCACACGCTCGTCGTGGCGCGCGGCGTCGCCCATCAGGTGCTCGCGAAAGATCCGCAATGACTCGGCGACCGGTCCGTCAGCGACCATGAGGCCCCGATCCAGCACGATCGCCCGATCGCAGATGGCGCGCACGGTGTCGGCCTGGTGGGTGACCAGCAGGATCGACCGGCCCTCGGTCTGGAATCGGCGGATGCGGTCGATGCACTTGGCCTGGAAGCGCTCGTCACCCACGGCCAGCACCTCGTCCACGACCAAGATGTCCGGATTGACATTGACCGCCACGGCGAAGGCCAGCCGCACGTACATGCCCGAGGAGTAGAACTTCACCTGCGTGTCGATGAAGTTGTCGAGCTCGCTGAAGGCGACGATGTCGTCGAAGATGGCGTCGACCATCCGTCGCGAGAAGCCGAGCATCGCTCCGTAGAGGTAGATGTTGTCACGTCCCGACAGCTCGGGCTGGAAGCCCGCGCCCAGTTCGAGCAAGGCGGCGAGCGAGCCGCGCAGGTGGATGCGCCCCGCGGTCGGCTGCAGCACGCCGCAGATGCACTTGAGCAGAGTCGACTTGCCGGAGCCGTTGTGGCCGAGGATGCCCACCGTCTCGCCCTCGGCGACACGGAAGTTGATGTCGGCCAGCGCGTGGAAGACCTCGACCGTGCCGCTGCGCGGGTGCAGGAGACGCTCCTTCAGCGACTGGTGGCGCTCGTGGTGTATCCGGAACTGCTTGGAGACGGCGGACACATCGACGACGTCGACCATCACAGCTCCGATTCGAAGTTGCCCTCGAGGCGCCCGAAGAGGGTGAGCGCCAGGAGGAATACCACGACCGTCACCGCGAGCAGTCCGAGGTTCAACTCGAAGAAGCTCGTCAGTGACCATTGGGGCAGGATGTGCAGTGGCGCCCCGGTCGTGGTCGAGCGCACCGTCGTCGCGACATAGAAGACCCGCTGGAACGTCAGGATGATCGGCGTGACCGGGTTGAGGAAGTACAGCGCGCTCAGCCCGTGGCGCTGCAGCGCCGGCGCCAGGGAGTTCTCGTAGGAGTACACCACCGGCGACAGCCAGAACCACAGCTGCAGGACCACCTCCATCAGGTGGCGCATGTCGCGCAGGTACACCGTGACCGCCGACATGACGATCGCCACGGCGGCGGTGAAGAGGTAGAGCGCGGCGAACGAGATCGGCAGCAACCAGAGGAAGCCCCACGCCGGCTGGTGTCCCACCAGCAGCAGGAAGCCGATCAGCACCACCAGCTGGATGGCGAAGTAGATGACCGACGCGCCGACGTTCGCCAGGGCGAGGATCTCACGCGGGAACGAGACCTTCTTCACCAGACCCGCGCGATCGACGATCACGCCCGTAGCGCTGTTGACCGCGGTCTGGAAGAGGTTCCACACCACGAGACCCGAGAACAGGTAGATCACGAAGTTGGGGATGCCGTTCTTCAGGAAGATCGAGAAGACCAGGTAGTAGGTCGCCAGAGTCAGCGCCGGCGACAGCATCGACCAGAAGAGTCCGAGTACCGATCCCTTGTACTTGATCCGGATGTCGGAGCTGATGAGGCCGCTCAGCAGCTCACGACGCTCGAGGAGGTTGCGCAGGCGCGTGACGAGGCCCACCCGGGCGCTGACCACGCGCACGGGTGCATCGTCGAGGTGGCGCCGCTCGACGCCCAAGGGCGACGGCTCGCCCACTAGGCCCCTTGGCGCGACGCCGAGCGATCGATCACCGCATCGATGAAGCCATACTCCTTAGCCTCTTGAGCAGTGAACCAGCGATCCCGATCCGAGTCGGCCTCGATGCGCTCGAGCGGCTGGCCGGTGTGGAAGGCGATCCGCTCGGCCAACATCTTCTTCAAGTAGACGATCTGCTCGGCCTGGATCGCGATGTCCGAGGCCTGGCCCTGCATGCCGCCGGCCGAGGGCTGGTGCATCAGAATCCGACTGTGCGGCAGCGAGAAGCGCTTGCCGGGCGCCCCGGCGCAGAGCAGGAACTGGCCCATGGACGCGGCCATGCCCACGCAGATCGTTCGAATGTCGCAGTTCACGTACTGCATGGTGTCGTAGATCGCCAGGCCGTCGGTCACCGATCCCCCGGGGGAGTTGATGTAGAGGCTGATGTCCTTGTCGCGGTCCTCGGCCTCGAGCAGGAGCAGCTCGGCGCAGATGCGATTCGCGGTGGTCTGGTCCACCTGCGAGCCCAGGAAGACGATTCGCTCGCGGAGGAGGCGCTGGTTGAGGTCGTTGGCGCCGAAACTCTCGACGGACTGGGCGTGTATCATTGCCCCAATCTACCGTGCGCCGGCCGCACTCCCCCGAACGAGGACCTACAGTGGTTACTTCGCGGGCGTGGCGGAATTGGCAGACGCGCTGGGTTTAGGTCCCAGTTCTTCGGAGTGTGGGTTCGAGTCCCTCCGCCCGCACCACCCGAGCGCACCACCCGAGCGCACCACCCGAGCGCACCACCCGAGCGC
>JBMFWX010000066.1:0-8391 GCA_049964855.1 Acidimicrobiales bacterium | reverse complement strand
CCCCAGCGACCACGCGGAGCTGTCGTCCCTGCGCGACGCGGTCAAGGTCGCCCTGCAGCACCTGACCGAGCGCCAACGCCAGGTCCTAGTCCTGCACTTCCTCGAAGGGTTCCACAAGAGCGAGATTGCCGACGCCCTGGGCATCGACCGCTCGCGCGTCACTCAGCTCGTCTATCAGGGCCTGCGCAACCTGCGCCGCGAGCTCGGCGAGTTGTCCGGCGCGTCGCGGGCCGCCGACTAGTCGTCGCGCGACGGCGGCGGCGCGCCGCGCGAAGTGGTGGCTGGTACCACCCCGACGGCGGGCGAGTGCGGCGCGGCGCGGCGCGAGCCGTAGGAGGCCCAGGCCGTGGCGTCGGGCGACGCGCTCGCCGACTCGCGGTTCTCCTGACGAATCCGCTCGAGCACCTCCTCGCGATCGATGCGCACCTGCTGGGGCGCCTCGATGCCGATCTTTACGCGACCGTTGCCCGAGACCGCCACCACGGTGATGACGATGTCGTCACCGATGAGGATCTTCTGGCCCACCTCGCGCGTGAGGGTCAGCACCTCACTCGCCCCGTTCGTCGGGCAGGGGCGTGGTGACAGACCAACCGGCGTCATGTTCGCTGAGTGCGGGAACGAGCTGATCCGCGCGGCCGGTGCGCCGATTCACCACGAGTGGCGAGTACAGGTTGGCGGTCGACGCCTCGAGGGGCTCGCGGGGATGGATGATGGCGAGCACTGCCACGTCGCTCGTGTCGTGAACCTCGAGATCGTTCGCGGTCGCGGCGTCGATCTCGACCTGGTAGCCGGGCCACAGGTACCCGGGCGAAAGGACGAGGAACGACAGCGCATCCCACGTCTCGCCGCGCGCGAGCGCGACGCGGTCGGTGCAGCGCAGGCGGGCCACCATCGACACCGCGCCGTCGCCCAGCGGTTCCAACACGAAGTGACGCGCCTCGCGAAATCCCGGCAAATCGCGCCGCAACGTCACCGCCAGTGGTGCGACCGGGGCGGGCGTGGCCGCCACGACCACGCTTGAGCCCGACACCCCGAGCCCGGTCGTCGCGCCCCGTCTCGTCGCCGTCACGCTCTTCCCACCCTCGCCCGTGCGGGCCTCGTACGCGGTGCACACTACAAGAACTTCACAAGCGTCTCGGGGATCGCCTGGGAGGCGGCCCACAGTGCGGCCTGGTAACTGGTGGTCTCCAGCGACAGCTGGGTGGTCGCCGTCGCCACGTTCACGTTCTCCAGGGACGCCTGGGATGCCTGGACCGCCGCGATCTGCGACGTGAGGGCCGCCCCGGAGCTGGACGCCATCTGGGACGACTCGCCCAGCACGGCGCTGGCCCCCTGGGCTCCGGCGATCACCGCGTCGAGCGCGTCGAGCGCGGACGAGAGGCTGGTCGTACTCGGTGCCCCGCTCGCCAGCGCGGTGGCCGCTGACGAGAGCGTCGCGAACACGTTGGTGGCGCCGGTTCCGAACAGCGCGGTGCCCGGCACCGAGACCACGAGGCTCTCCCCCGAACCGGCGCCCGGTCCCACGATCACGGTCGGGCTCTGCGCGGTACCGAGGAACGCACCGCTCGCGTCGTAGGCCTGGGGCGAGGCCGAGGTCCCGGCGAAGATGGCCCGACCCTCGAACTGCGTGTTGGCCAGCGAGAGCAGGTTCGCGGCCACCCCGCTCAACTGCGTGCCCAGGGCCTGGTAGCCGACGGCGTTCTGTGCGCCCTGGTTGATGGCCTGCAGCAGCAACGAGCGCGCCGACTGCATCGACGCGAGCGCGCTGTTGGCCGCGCCGTTGGCGACGCCGAGCCACGAGGTCGCTAGGTCCACGTTCGACTGCCAGCTCGTAAGCTGCGTGGCCTGGCTCGACAGCGCCAGGACCTGGGTCACGGCCGCCGGGTTGTCCGACGGCTTGGTCAGGACCTGGCCCGAGCCGAGTTGCATCTGCAGCTCGGCGATGCTCGCCGCCTGCGCCGTCAGCTGGCCGGAGAGCGTGGCGATGAGCGCGTCACTGGAGAGGGCCACGTCAGACCGCCGCCAGCAGGGACTGGAAGACCGTGGTGATGGCGCTGATCACCTTGGACGAGGCCTGGAAGGCGTTCTGAGCGGCGAGAATGGTGACCTCCTGATTGTTCTGGTTGACGCCCGAGATCGACGACAGGTTGTTGGCGGCGGTCGTGGCCAGTGCCGACGCCGACGCCTCGTTGGTCGACGCGTTGGCGGCCTCGGTGCCGAGGCCGCCGATCAGCGTGCGGTACAGGGCGTCGGGCCCGCCGGACGCGGTCGCCAGGGCCGCCATCGCCTGCGCGTTGGTGCCGTCGAGCGTCGGCGTGCCGATGACGTTGGTGTTGGTGGCGCTCGGTGCGGCCGCCGTCGCGATCAGCGACGGCGAGGCCAGCAGCGCGGGCGACACCGTGATCGTGGCGGCCGAGCCCGCCCCCGCGGTGCTGGGGGTGAAGGTGGTCGACGAGCCCGCGTCGACGAAGATCGGCGGGAGTACCGGGCCCGACCACGTCCCCGCGATCGCCGAGCCCGGGTACCCGTCGACGTTGAGGCCGTTGGCCTGGAGGGTGTTGAGGCTGCTCGCCAGGCTGTCGGCCACCGCGTTGAGCTGGCTCTGGTACTGCGGGAGGGTCACGTTGACGGCGGCCAGCGTCGCCCCGATCTGCCCCCGAGCATGGACGGTGACGCCGTTGCCGGTGACCACGTTGAGGGTCGCCGTCGCCGCCGACCCGGTGGTGCTCAGCGTCTGGGCGACGTTGCCGGCCACCAGTTGCACCCCGTCCGCGTAGATCGCGAGCGTGCCGTGGGCCCCGGCGGAGGTGCTCACCCCGAGCAGGCCCGCTAGCTGATTCACCGCGGCGTTGCGCTGGTCGACGAGGGCGTTCACGTCCTGCCCGCTCGCCGTGCCGGCGGCCACGCCGACGTTCAGCTGCGCCACCTGCGCGAGCAGGCTGTTGGCCTGGGCGAGTGTCCCCCCGTCGGACGCCCCGGTACCGATCTGGCCCTGCAGCGACGAGGCGAGCTGGCTCAACTGGGCGGAGCTCGCGTTCAGTGACGCCGCCACCGACTGGGCCGCGCCGACGGCCGCCTGCTGGGAACCCGGCTGGTTGACCGACGACGCCAGCGTCGACAACGCCGACCACAGCGTGGAGAGCTGCGAGGCGATCCCGGTCGTACTGGGCTCGGGAAAGACGGACTCCAGCGAGCTCATCACCTGGTTGGTCTGCGTGGCACCCGCCTGCACGCCGAGGGCCGCGACGTTCGCGGCGGCGAACACCGAGTCGGTAAGCTGGCCGACCGACGACACCACGACGCCCTGGCCCACGCCCAGGGGACCGACACCGGCCTCGGGCGAGAGATTGACCACCTCGGCGGCGTAGCCCGGCGTCGCGATGTTGGTCAGGTTGTTCGAGGCGGTGTCGATCTGGGCCAGGTCGGCCGCCAGTCCGCTGGCGGCCGCCGAGAGGCCCATGTCACTCACAGCACACCGTCCACCAGCACGGCGCCGCGCGTGGCCGCGCGACCGTAGGTCGGCGTGGGGCCCGAGCGCAGGAACGCCAGAGCCTCGTCGGCCAGGGCCGCGCGCCGACCCATAGCGGCGCTCACCGTGTCCGCCAGAACCTGGATCTCGGCCACCATCGCGCGCAGGGAGTGGCGACGATCGAGCAGCAGCTCGCGCCACCCGCCGCTGAGCGATGACGCCAGCTCGTCGAGGCGCGAAGCCGGGTCGACGCCGAGGTGATCGGCCACCAGCAGCGTCGACGACGAGCGCACCATCTCGTGAAGGCGGAGCTCCTCGTAGGCGAGCTCGATCTCGCGAACGGCCGTGAGGATCGACGGTCCCTGCTCCGCCACGGCGAGCGCCCCCAGGACGACGAGTCGGTAGCGCAGCACCTCGAGCGAGGTCCCGATGCCGTCCAGCGATTCCACCAAGTCCGAGAGAAGGTCCGAGAGCGGGTCCGCGAGAAGGTCCGAGAGAGAGTCGTCATCCACCGCCTGGAGTGACGTCCCGGGCTCGCCCACAGTTGAGGGGCTACGACGACTCCTCATCGGCGCCGCGGCGCGCGTCGTCGAGCGAAGGCCGCGCGTAGCGCAGCGCCACGGCCGACGCGCCGACGACCAGCACGCCCGCCAGGGCGAAGGACTCGACGAGGCGAGCCAGCACCACGAGCGGCGACAGGTCCTGGGTGATCATCTCGAGCAGGCTGGGCGACACCGTGACCAGGGTCAGCAGGACGATCGCGGCCAGGCGGAACCGGCGAACGTCGACGGCGAACGCGTGACGGTCGCGCGCGTTTATGGCTCCTCCTCGACCAACCGAGCGAGCAGGACGTGGAGCCAGCGCAGCGTCGTGGCGGGCGCGCCCTCGAGCCACAGGATCGGGGCGACGCCCATCAGCTCGGCCACGCTGGCGGTCGTGCGCAGGCGCACCAGCGCCAGCGCGTCGAGGTGCCCGAGGCGCTCGGCCCATCGTGCGACGTCCACGCGTTTGGCGGCCGCGCCCACCGCGCCCAGGACGTAGTCCGGCGCGAGACGGTCCAGCCACGCGGCCGTCGCCGCCAGGTCCCTGGTGAACAGCGGTGCCTCGAGAGCCAGGACCGTCAGGCGAGGCGTGGCGCGGCGCCGGGCGATCCGGCGCCACTGGGTAACCGACTGCTCCGCGACGAGCAGGTCCGACGGAGCGATCGCCAACGCCGACGCCACCTGCTGGGCCGTGGCGAGAGCGTCGCGTCGCGAGCCGACCACCACCACCACCGACCCCCCCGCGCGCGGCAGGGGCGCGGCGCACGGCAGACCCGCCAACGAGCGAGTTAGCGCATCCAGCGTCGCCGGCTCGTCGGGCTGGTACGCGGCGGGGACGCCGAGCGCGCCCACGCGCGCGCCCAGCGCGTCGACCAGGTCCGCGCGGACGTCCTCGCTGGGTGGTCGCGCGTCGCGGCTCGGTCCACTCGGGTGCTCCCGACTCGCGGCCGGCGTGTCGTACCCCGCCGACCCGCCGGCGTCCAGGGCGGCCTGCGCCTGGGCCAGCACCTCGCGGAAGGCGTGATCGACGAGCGCCGGCGCGCCGAGAGTCACCTCGCCGAACGTCGCGTCACCGGGAAGCGCGGGGTCGTCGACCACGTGGTCGATGGTCACGCGATCGTCGGTCGCCGCCACCAGCTCGGCCAGTCGGTCCGCGGGCGACGCGCGCCGCGGCGCGCGCGACCGGTCGTCCGAGGCAGGCCGATCGAGGTCCCCACCACCGTCGCGGCCCCGCCCGCGGCCCCTGCTCACCCCGGTCGGGTCGTGCAGCGCGGCGACATAGGTCTCCCTGACGAAGAAGCCGAGGATCCCCCCGCGACGCACCTTCCAGCAGCGCACCGGGGCGTGCGCCCCCAGCGCGGCGTACGCCCGCGCCAACGCCTCCTCGGCGCTGGCGCCCTCGAACTCCCCTTCGAACGCCCTAGGCGGCGGCACTGATCTCACGCGTCACGCTCCCCATGGGCGACACCACGACGCCCACCCCGATCTCGCCGAGCGCCAGGACCCCCACGCGCGGCAGGCTGGGCCGCAGCATCCGCCACAGCGCGTGGCGCAGTCGCGTCGCGCACACCACGACGGCCACGACCCCCCGGGCGTCGGCGTCGCTCCAAAGCCGACCGACGTCGCGCACGATGGCCTCGGCCTCCGTGGCGGTAACGCCGAGGGTTCGCCGCCCGCGATCGCCCACGCGCAGCGACTCGATCAGGGCCTGCTCCAGCGCCGGCGCCAGCGTGATCACCGCGATCGTGCCCTCGTGCTCGTACAGCGAGTCGATCGTCGTGACCAGCGCCAGTCGGGCCGCCTCGAGCAGGCTGTCCGGATCCTTCGCCTGGCTGCGCGCTTGCTCGGTCAACGCCTCGAGGATGCGCACCAGGTCACGCACCGGCACGCCCTCGTCGAGCAGCCCGCGCAGAACGCCCTGCACGTCGCCGAGCGTGAGGCCGGCCGCCGCCATCTCGTCCAGCACGACGGGATTGGTCGCCCGCAATCCGTCGAGGAGCAGCTTGGTGTCCTGGCGCGAGATCAGCTCGCCGGCCCGCTCGCGCACGACCTCGGCCAGGTGCGTCGTGACCACCGCCGAACGGTCGACCACGGTAACGCCCGCGACGGCCGCCTGATGGCTCAGGCCGATGGGGATCCACTTGGCTCGGGCGCCGAAGGCGGGGTCGCGGGTGTCGGCTCCCGACAGACCGTCGAGATTCTCCCCGATCGCCAGCACCTTGCCGCGCGGGGCCTGCCCTCGCGCCACCTCGATCCCGTGGACCTTGATGGCGTACGTGTCGGCGGGCAGATCGAGGTTGTCGCGCGTGTGAACCCGGGGCATGACGACGCCCAGCTCCAGGGCGACGTTGCGACGCAGGGCCTTCACCCGATCGAGCAGGTCGCCTCCGCGCTCGGCCTGGACCAGATCGATGAGGTCGATGCCCAGCTCCAGGCTGAGCGGCTCCACCGCCATGCCCGCCGCCAGCGCGTCCGGCGACTCGTCGGGCGCCGCCAGGGCCAGCGGTGCGGCGGGCGGCGCCTCGGTCGTGACGTCCTTGGGCAGCCGCGTCCCGAAGGCGAAGACCAGCGCCCCCACGATCAGGAACGGCAGGCTCGGCAGGCCGGGCACGATGGCCAGGCAGGCCATGATGACACCGGTAGCTCGCACGATGCGCCGGAAGCGCGAGAGCTGGGTGACGACGTCGTGGCCCAGGTCGTGCTCGGTCGCCCCGCGCGTCACGATGATGCCCGTGGACAGCGACAGCAGCAGTGCGGGGATCTGCGAGACCAGTCCGTCGCCGACGGACAGCAGGCTGTAGGTGTCGACGGCCGACGACGCCGACAGGTGGCGCTGGAAGATGCCGATGGCGAGACCACCGACGAGGTTGACCATCGTGATCACGATCGCCGCGATCGCGTCGCCGCGCACGAACTTCGACGCCCCGTCCATCGCCCCGTAGAAGTCCGCCTCGTCGGCGATCTCGCGACGGCGACGACTGGCCTCGTGCTCGTCGATCGCCCCCGACGCGCGGTCGGCGTCGATGGCCATCTGCTTTCCCGGCATGCCGTCGAGAGTGAAGCGGGCCGCCACCTCGGCCACCCGCCCCGAGCCCGACGTGATCACCACGAACTGAATGATGATGAGGATGAAGAACACCACCAGACCGACCACGATCGAGCCGCCGATCACGAAGTGCCCGAAACTCGACACCACCACGCCGGCGTAGCCGCGCAGCAGCACCTGGCGCGTGACCGCCACGTTGAGGGCGAGCCGGAACATCGTCGCCATAAGCACCAGCGTGGGAAAGACCGAGAAGTCGAGGGGGCGCTTGACCTGCATCGCCGTGAGCAGGACCAGCACCGACCCGGTGATGTTGGCGGTGATCAGGATGTCGATCACGAACGTCGGCAGGGGGATCACCAGCACGACGACCACCGCCACCACCGACAGCGGCACGGCCATGTGCGTCAGCCGCTCCCAGCGGCTCGTCGTGACCGCGGGCCCGTCGCTCACCCGACCGACCACCTGCGTGCACCCGCCACAGACCCTCCCGGACTCTCTCGTGTCCCGTCCGTCCCTGGACCCACCGGCGCCGTCCTGGCCCTCGCCTACTACGTCTCGCTCGGCGCCGGAGTTGAGAACCACCCGGCGCCCGGCGCCGAGCCCGCCATGCGGTGCACCTCGCGAAACGACCGCGCGGTGGGCGTGAGTGCGTACACGAAGGCCAGCAGCTGGGCGACCGCGGTGTAGAGACGGGCCGGCACCAGCTCGTCGACCTCGCACGACGCGTGCAGGGCCCGCGCCAGCGGGGGGTTCTCCACCAGCACCACGCCGCAGCGCCGAGCGTGCGCGCGAATCGCGACGGCCACCAGGTCCTCCCCCTTGGCCACGACGCGCGGCGCCACGTCGGTGGCGCGGTCGTACGCGAGGGCGACCGCGAAGTGGGTGGGGTTCGTCACCACGACGTCGGCCCGGGCCACCGCGGCCATGACGTGCATGCGCGAGAGGCGCCGCGCCCGGCTGCGCAGGGCCCGGCGCACCTCGGGATTGCCCTCGCTCTCGCGGCGCTCGTCCCTCACCTCCTGGCGCGTCATGCGCACCTCGCGGTTGTAGGAGCGGCGCTGGAAGAAGTAGTCGGCCCCGGCGACCACCAGCGCCACGATCCCGATCACCCGCATCAGCTGCATGATGATCGGCCCCGTCGCGCTGAGGGTGCTCTCCAGCGGCAGCGTCGCGCCGCCGAGCACCGCGGTCACCAGCTGGCGCTCGATGTCGTAGGCGACGACGGCGAGGACCGCCACCTTGAGCGACGTCTTGAGCAGCGTCCAGGCCCCCTGGCGCGAGACGACGCGCTGCAGCCCGCTCTTGGGCGAGATGCGCGAGAGCCGCACGCGCAG